>CAZIJE010000032.1:0-1654 GCA_964539435.1 uncultured Desulfovibrio sp. | reverse complement strand
CCACCTGGCCGGGGCCGTGGCCGCCCGGACCGTCAAGCCGGTCATCGGCGTGCCCCTGTCCGCCTCGGGCTCGGCCCTCGGCGGCCTGGACGCCATGCTGGCCACGGTCCAGATGCCGCCGGGCTACCCCGTGGCCACCGTGGCCCTGGACGGGGCCGGGGCCAAAAACGCGGCCTGGCTGGCCGCCTCCATCCTGTCCCTGGCCGACCCCGACCTCGTGCCCCGCATCAAGGCCGCCCGGGACGGCTTCGCCCGGGACGTGGAGACGGCCGCGGCCAAGCTCGGCAAGGAATAGGCCGACAGGCCCGACACGAGGCCGCAGGGCATAAAAAAGGCCCGGACACCTGTCCGGGCCTTGGCACTGGCGGCAACGGGAAGCGCTATTTCTTGACGCGCTTCTCCCAGAGCTTCATTTCCTTCATCTTCTTGCGGCGCTCGCGCTGCAGCTCCTTGCAGACCAGGGGCATGTTCTTGGGGTATCCCCATTTTTCGCGATAGGCGTCCGGGGTCAGCCCGAACTTGCCCAGGTGCTTCTTTGTCAGGATCTTGAAGGATTTGCCTGATTCCAGGCAGATGATGCTGCGTTCGCGCACGGCCTTTTTCGGGTCCACGGCCGGGGCCGGGGCTTCGGCCTCCGGCGTTGCGGCGGTCGTTCCCGCGGCCACGATGCCGCGAATGTCGTCCGCCAGCCGCCGCACCATGGAAGTGATCTCTTCCTCGGTCATGTTGCGGACACTGGCCTGCGCCTTCACGATCTCCAACGCTTCTTTCAAAAAATCATCCATGGGCACTCCTTCCTTGCACAATACAAAAAAATAGCGACAACGCGCTATTTGTTTCCATTTACTACTATACGCCTTTCGCTGCCGCAAGAAAAAAAGTTTTTTGTGGATCGCCGCGACGCGGCCGCCGCCCCGCCCAAGCGCGGTCCGACCGGCCGTCGCCCCACTATCCGGCTCCGACAACACGGCCGACAGGCCCCGCCGCAAGGACGCCGGGCGTTGCCGCATGGCCGCGACAGTCGGGCCGGGACCGGGAAAACGGCTGCAGGGGAAGGCCCGAGGGCAGGCGGGCCTTCCCCTGGCCGCGCCCTCTCCCGCGTGGGAGAGGAAAACTAGCGGCCCGAGGGCCGCGCCGGATCGGGCACGAGGCCGAGCGTGTCCCGACGCCAGCCGCCCTGGGCGTAGCGCACGCCGAGGCGCTTGAAGGCGCGGCGCTGGCCGCCGTCGTCCACGCCCTCCACGGCCACTTCCATGAGCAGGTTGTCGGCATAGGCCAAAACCGAGGTCAGGACCTCCCGCCGCCGGGCCTCCTCCCAGTGCCAGGGCATCCGCCACAGGGAGACGCGCAGGATGTCGGCCGGCAGCATCTCCATGAACCGGGCCGGCGGATCGTCAAGATCGAAGTTGTCGAGCAGGATCCGGGCCCCGGTCCGCTTGCAGCCCAGGAGCAGGTCCAGGGAGCGGCCCGGGTCCTTGAACAGGGCGGCCACGTCGAACATCAGGATGATCCGGTCCGCCGGGACGCCGAGCCCCGCGCCCACGGCCCCGGGGCGGGTGGCGAGGTCGCCGCGCGCCTGATAGGCGGCCGGGTCGCGGACCTGCCGGCCCCAGGCCTCCACGGCCTCGGCGGCCGCCCCGGCCGGCCGCGGGGC
>CAZIJE010000031.1:25869-29623 GCA_964539435.1 uncultured Desulfovibrio sp. | reverse complement strand
GCGCGGCCGGAGCCGAACGCGAGGCCCGCCAGGGGCCGTCCGCGGCCGGCGGCGCCCGGACCCACGCCCGGACCGCCTCCCGCGCCGCGTCCGGTTTCCGCCTGGACCACGACCGCCAGGCCCGGGCCCGGCAGATGGCCCGGCGCAGCGGCATGAACCTCAAGTGCGCCTACGACATCCTGTGTCTGGACTACCCCTGCACCGTGGATGAGCTCAAGATCGCCTACCGCCACATGGCCCGCCTCTACCACCCCGACCTCGGCGGCGACGAGGAGGCCATGAAGGACGTCAACGTGGCCTACGAACTGGCCATGCGCTTCTGCGCCGGCCCCCGCCGCGCCAGCACCGCCTGGGCGGTGTAAGCGGACAGGGGAAAGGGAAGACGCGGATGCCCCGGCGGCCGGGAGGAGATGATCCCCTCCCGGACCCTCCGCAACGGGGATGTCGCCGGGGTCCGCCCTTTCTTGCCGCAGCCGCCAATTCCGCCGTAACGACCTCTCCGTTTTTCCTCCGGTTGCGCCTTCCGTCCCTCCTTGACGTCGGTCCCGGGACATGGACTCATGGGATTGCGGGAGCCTTGTGAACCCGCAACCGGAGGATGCTTGCATGCCGTCTCTCCCTTTCGGCAAGGAACTGGCTCGGGAATACGAGCGGTTGTACGAAGGCGCCGCGATCCGTCCCGAGCGTCTCGGCCAGGTGCGCGCGGATGCGGAAAGATGCTGCGGCAAGGACCGCTGGGCCAGGTACCAGCGGGTCTGTTCGTTGACCGGGGTGCCGGCCCATGTGGTCGCCATCCTGCACAGCCTGGAGTGCGGCGGGTCCTTTGCGGGCCACCTCCACAACGGCGATCCCCTGTCCGCGCGCACGGTGCATGCGCCGCGAGGCCGCCCGAAAACAGGGGAACCGCCGTTCGCCTGGGAAGACAGCGCGGCCGACGCCCTGCGGCTCCAGAATCTCGACCGGTGGACGGACTGGTCCGTGGCCGGAACGGCCTATGTCCTGGAGCGCTACAACGGATTCGGCTACCGCAACCGCCGGCCGCCCGTGCCGAGCCCCTATCTCTGGAGCGGCACCACGGCCTACACGGCCGGCAAATACGTGGCCGACGGGGTCTGGTCGGACACGGCCGTCAGCAGGCAAAGCGGGGGCATGGCCCTGTTGCGGGCATTGGTCGCAGCCGGGCGGGTCGTGTTGCCGGAACCGGCGAAGGGGCATGCCTCGGCCGGAGGCGGGGACGGCGCGGCCAGGGCCTAAGCCAGGGGTGTCAAGGCTCGGGACAGGGCGCGGGCGGCGGCATCTCCCGGGACTCGATGGCCGTGCCGCCCTTGACGACCCGGCTGATGACCAGGGATTTGACCGGATTGCCGTCGTCCACGAAATCGAACCGGCCGGTGACGCCGTCGTAGGGGGGCAGTTCCATGAGGGCCCGGGTCACGGCCTCGGGATCGACCGACTGGGCCTGTTGCACGGCGTTGAGGACCACGCCCACGGCGTCCTGGGTCAGGGCGCCGATTTCGGTCGGCGGCCGCTTGCGTTCCCGGCGAAAGGCCTCGGCATAGGCCTTGGAGTGCGCCACGGGCGCGTCCTCGCGCCAGTGGTCCACGAAGTAGGCCCCCTCGAAGGCGGCCAGGCGGGAGACTTCCGGTCCGTTCCAGGCGTCTCCGCCCAAAAGCGTGCCGGTGAATCCGGCCTTGCGCGCGGCCAGGCCCAGGAGCACGGACTCCTTGTTGGCGTTGGGCAAGAACAGGCCCTCGGGCCGGTCGGCCAGGGCCTCGCGCATGAGCGGCCCGAAGTCGCGGTCGCGGTCATGGTAGGTGAAAAGGAGGGCCTGGCCGCCGCAGGCCGCAAAGGCCCTGATGAAGGCCTCGCTCAGGGAGGCGCTCGACAGGCTGTCCCGGTTGGCCACCACGGCCACGCGAGTCAGGCCCAGTTCGGTTCTGGCCAGCCGGCCGAGGACCGCGCCCTGGAAGGCGTCGGTGAAGGCGATGCGGAAGATGTGGGGCCGGCCGGCCGTGACCACCGCCGCCGTGGCCGCGGGAGCGATGAGCGGCACCCTGGCCGCCTCGGCGGCCAGGGCCCCGGCGTTGGCCAGTTCGCCCTGGTAGGGGCCGATGACGGCCATGACCCGGTCCTTGGTCACGAGATCGGCCACGGCCCGGGCCGCGCCCTCGGTCGCATCCTTGTCGTCGGCGAAAAAAAGGCTCACGCGGCAGGGCCTGCCGGCGACCACGGGAAAGCCGTAGCGGTTGGCGGTCTCCACCGCGAACCGGGCCGCTTCCAGGGCGTCGCGGCCGGCCCGGAACCCCTCGCCGCTGAAGGTGGCCACGATGCCGAGCCGCACCTCCGGCCCCTTGGGGGCGAAGCAGCCGGACGCGGCCGCGAGGGCCGCCAGGACCAGGGCCAGGGAGGCCAGAAGGGAGAGCCGGCGCGGCATGGCGATGCTCACGGTCTGCGACGTTCCTGCATGGCGGCGAGGAAGGCTTCCTCCCACCAGGCGAGAAAGGAGACGTCGGTGTTGCACGACGGGCCGAAGACCACTTCCGGATCATAGGTCCAGACCGCGTGGCCGTCGAGGGCCCCCTCGGCCTGGGCGAGCTTGAGGGCCAGGCGCGGCGAGGTCAGGATGTTTCTGACCCGGAGCCTGGCGGCGTCGGCGCGCAGGTGCTCGAAGTCCTGGCGCGTGAACCGGTGGCGGTCGTGGACGAAAAAGGCCATGCGCGGCGAGGCCCCGAGCTGGCGGCGCAGGAGCTCGGGCAGGATGTCGCGGTCGGATTCGCCGAGGACCGCGATGTAGGGCGTCTCGGCCAGGCTGGCGGCCGAGCCCGCTCCGTCCGGACCGCGCCAGCGCCAGATGGAAAAGGTCAGACTGAAGATGGGTTTGCCGTATCCGGCCAGCCGCTTGGCGGCCGCCGCCATGGCCGCGTCCAGGGACAGGGGGCCGGCGAAGACCAGAAAGGCCGAGGCCCCGGCCAGGGCCGTGGCGTCGCGACGCCAGGAGCCGGCCGGAAAGACCCGGTTCCAGCCCGGTCCCAGATCGTCGGGGGTCAAGAGGGCCAGGTCGATGTCCTTGGCCACCCGGGCGTCGCCAAAGGCGTCCTGGACCACGAGCAGGTCCGGGGCGAAGGCGCGGACGGCCGTGGTGGCGGCCCGGACGGGATCGGTGTCGATGACGCAGCGCACGGCCGGATCGTAGCTGGACAAAAGCGTCGCCTCCACGCCCACCGCATCCGGGTCGCCGCCGGGGGTCACCTGGAAGGGCAGGACCGGGGGCTGGCCGTCGCCCCGGGGGGCGGACACGGCCATGGTCACGTTCATGGCCTTGCCCCAGCCCAGGAGCCAGGAGGTCAGCAGCACCCGGCCCCGGCAGTCGGGCGACATGCCGCCGACCCCGACCGTGGCCACGGCCGGCCGGCAGGTGCGGCACAGGCCCATGGCGTGGGCCCGGGCCCGCAGGCGCTGGCCGCAGGCCACGAGGCGGGAGGGCGGGAGCAACAGCGCGCGCAGCCAGTCCTTGATCCGGTCGGCCACGGGCCGGCGGGCGGCAATGGAAACAGCGGGGCGGCGTCGCCTCTCCGGGCGTCGCCCCTCCGTGCGTCGTCTGGCGTTGCGCATCGTCAGGACCGCGCCCCCGGGGGGGACCCGTGGGAAGTGGGCGAAGGCGGAAAAGCGGTCATGCGGGAGGGGGCGTCGCGGGGGGGGGGGCGCCGGCCCGCGCCCACCGGGCCGGGCGAGTAGGGGGGGGGGGCGCCCAACA
>CAZIJE010000031.1:0-25859 GCA_964539435.1 uncultured Desulfovibrio sp. | reverse complement strand
CGCCGGCTGACAGGGGGCTTGGCGGGGGGGGGCGGCGGGGGGTCCCGCCCCGCCCCCCCCGCGACGCGGCCTGGCCTAGTCGCGGTTGGAGCCGCCAAACAGGCGCAGCATCATGAGGAACAGGTTGATGAAGTCGAGGTACAGGGTCAGGGCCCCGAGGATCGTTCCCCGGCGCACGGCCGTGGCGTCGTCGGCCGGAGCCATTTCGCCCATGACCTTGAGCTTTTGCGTGTCATAGGCCGTCAACCCCAGAAACACCAGCACGCCCACGCACGAGATGATGAAGTCCATCATGGCGCTTTTGGTGAAGATGTTGACGATGGAGGCGATGACCACGCCGATCAGGCCCATGAACAGGAAACTGCCGAGCGAGGTCAGGTCCCGTCGGGTCAGCAGGCCGTAGAGGCTCATGGCCCCGAACATGCCGCCCGTGACGAGGAAGGCGTTTATGATCACCGCCTTGGCGTAGACCGCGAAGATCGCGGCCAGGGTCACGCCGTTTAAGGCGCTGTAGAGCAGGAACAGGCCGCTGGCCGCGCCCGCGGACAGGCGGTTGATGGCGGCCGAGATGGCGATGACCAGGCCGAACTCGGCGATGATCAGGCCGAAAAACACGAGCTGGTTGCCGAAAACGGCCTGCATCATGGCCTGGCTGGACACGGTGAAGGCCGAGGCTCCGGCGGTCAGCAAGAGCCCCAGGCACATCCAGCCGTAGACGCCGCGCATGAAGGCGTTTACAACTTCGACGCGGGACTGCGTCGTCTGCATGGAGCGGTACGGATAGCTCATTGATGTCCTCCTTCGAAAGACGAACCGTCCTTTTTAGGTCTATAACGCGCCGGGTGGCGCGTGGCAAGGGGAGGGCAACGGATGACGCCAGGCCATAGCCCGGCCGCAACGTCCCCCGACGGGGAGGCGAAACGGACGTTTGCGCCGCTGCTTGCGGTCGAGAACCTGACCACGGTCTTCGATACCCGGGCCGGCGCGGTCCGGGCCGTGGACGGCGTGGACCTGGCCGTGGGCCGGGGCGAGGTCCTGGCCGTGGTCGGGGAGTCCGGCTGCGGCAAGACCGTGCTGGCCCTGTCCGTGCTCGGGCTGATCGCCCCGCCGGGCCGCATCGCCTCGGGCCGGGCGGTCTTCGACGGCGTGGACCTCCTGGCCCTGTCCGAGGGGGAACGGCGGGCCGTGCGCGGCAGGCGGGCCTCCATGGTCTTCCAGGAGCCCATGACCTCGCTCAACCCCGTGCTGACCATCGGCGACCAGGTGTCCGAGCCGGTGCGCATCCACCGCCGGGCCTCCAGGCGCGACGCCCTGGACGCGGCCGCGGCCATGCTCGACCGGGTGGGGCTGGCCGGGAGCGACCGGCGGCTTGGGGCCTATCCCCACGAACTGTCCGGCGGCCAGCGCCAGCGGGTCATGATCGCCATGGCGCTCATCCTCTCGCCCGAACTGCTCATCGCCGACGAGCCGACCACGGCGCTCGACGTCACGGTCCAGCGCCAGATCCTGGACCTGATGCTGGGGCTGACCCGGGACGCGGGCACGGCCATTGCCCTGGTCACCCACAACCTGGGCGTGGTGGCCGAGACGGCGGACAACGTGGCGGTCATGTATTCCGGCCGGATCGTGGAGTACGGGGCGGTGGCGGACTTCCTGCGCGCCCCGGCCCACCCCTACAGCCAGGGCCTGCTGGCCTCCCTGCCGCGCCTGCGGGACCGGGGCCAGCGGTTGACGCCCGTGCCGGGCACGGTGCCGAGCCTGGCCGCCCTGCCGGAAGGCTGCCATTTCCACCCCCGTTGTCCCCGGGCCTTCGCCCCGTGCGACCGGGAGATTCCGCCCCCGTTCCGCCTCCCGGACGGGCGGCGCGTGAGGTGCTGGCTCCATGGCTGACGCGGCGGCCGAACGGCCGATCCTGGAACTTGCCGGCCTTTCGCGGCGCTACGAATCGCGGCTCGGCTTTTTTTCCGGCGCGACCCGGACCGTCGCGGCCGTGGACGGCGTGGACCTGGTGATCCGGCCGGGCGAGACCCTGGGCCTGGTCGGGGAATCGGGCTGCGGCAAGTCCACCCTGGCCCGGCTGGCCGTGGGCCTGGAGCCGCCGACCTCGGGCACGGTCCGCGTGGACGGCCTCGATCCCTGGGCCGGGGACAGGGCGGCCCGGAAGCGGCTGCCCCTTCTGGTGCAGATGGTCTTCCAGGACCCGTTCGCCTCCCTCAATCCGCGCCTGCCCATCGGCTGGTCCGTGGCCGAGGGCCTGCGGGCCATGGGCCTGGGATCGCGCCGGGAGCGCCGGGAGCGGGTGCTGGAGCTTCTGTCCCAGGTCGGGCTTTTGCCCGAGCACGCCGGCCGGTTTCCGCACCAGTTCTCGGGCGGCCAGCGCCAGCGGGTGGCCGTGGCCCGGGCCCTGGCCCTGTCGCCCCGGCTCATCGTCTGCGACGAGCCGGTTTCGGCCCTCGACGTCTCGGTCCAGGCCCAGGTGGTCAATCTCCTGGCCGACCTCAAGGCCCGGCTCGGCCTGGCCTACCTGTTCATTTCCCACGACCTTGCCGTGGTCGGGCATTTGAGCGATACGGTGGCGGTGATGTACCTGGGACGGATCGTGGAGCTGGCCCCGGTGCGGGAGCTTTACGAGGAGCCGCTCCATCCGTATACCAGGGCGCTTCTGGACGCCGTGCCCCGGCTCGACCCCGGCCGCCGGCGGCCGGCCGTCCTCCCCGGGGAGGCTCCGGACCCGGCCGCGCCGCCTCCGGGCTGCCCGTTTCACCCCCGCTGCGACCGGGCCGTGGCCGCCTGCGGCGCGGACGCGCCGCCCCTGGCCGAGGCTTCGCCGGGTCACTTCGTGCGCTGCGCGCGTCCGTCATAAAGGAGAACGTCATGGATCACATCGAGAAAGCCAGCGAGGAGATCTTCCGGGTCTTCATGGTCGAGCACTGGGCCCGGTTCTATTACGCCGTGGAGCAGGACGGGGTGGTGTACCTGGACGTGCCGGAAGAGGCCCTGGCCCAGTTGCGGGCGGAGCATCCCCACCTGGCCGACTTCGTGGCCGGCATCAACCGCCAGCCCATTGACATGGAGTCGTCGCGCCGGGCCGTGGGCGAATTCGTGTTCCGCTCCTTCGAGGGCGGGGCGTTTCCCACGGGCACCCTGACCAAGGCCTTTGACAGCAAGCCCTTTGCCATGCGGATGCGGCTTTTCTCGGTCTGGCTGTCCGGCCACGAGGCCCAGCTCGACGCCGAAACCATGCCCTTTTCCGCCTGGGACGGCCTCTTTTCCGAATGGCGCCAGGATCCGGCCGTGCTCCGTTTCGCCGCCAGCATGGCCGCGGCCGGCAATCCCGAAGTCCCGTCCAGCGGCAGCGTGCACTAGCGGCGCGCGCCCTCGTCCCTCCCGGGTCCGACCTCCGGGGCGATCCGGGCCGCCGTTCGCGCGGCGGCCCGGATCGCCCGGCCCTCGGCCCGGCCTCCTATTTCTTGAACCGCCAGCCCCGGTGCCGCATGCAGGTGGCGAAGGCGTCCAGGTTGGCGTCGTCCTCGGCCGCGTTGGCCACGTAGCGCGTGGCCTGGGCCTCCACGGTCGGGTCGAACTCGAACCGGTCCAGGCCGTAGGTCGGCTGCACCACGGCGTCGGCCTCCTGCTTGCAGATGGCGGTGTCCGCCGCCAGCCGGGTCCTGGCCTCGGCCGGGTCGGCGATGTCCGGGTTGACGTAGGTCCGGCCGCAGCCGGCCAGGGCCAGGGCGGCCGCAAACAGCAGCAGCGGGAGGCGTGGGAAAGCGGAAGGGGTCATGGCGTTCCTTTGCGGGTCATTTTCCCCAGGGATATTTTCTCCGGGCAAGGGCCGCAACCTTTTTCCCGATTCGAACGACGCTCCACCGTGAGGTATTGTCTTTTGCCGCGGAAAGCTGATAGACGCGTTCGCTAGGGAGGTATTTGCCATGGATGTCTATCTGTCTCTTGCCTTGGATATAGTGAAGGCACAGGCCAGAACCCGCAACATGTCGGAAGAGGAAATCACGGGCATGGTGTCCAAGCTCGCTTCGAGCATCCGGGACATCGACGCCGCCGCAACGCCTGCGTCCGGCGGCCCGGTGTACGAAGAACCCCTTGATGCGAAAAAGGCCGTGAAGGAACGCAGCATCACCTGCATGGAATCCGGCCAGGCATTCAAGATCCTGACCCGGCGACACCTTGCCAAGTTCGGCCTCACTCCTGAAGAGTACAGGGAAAAATGGAGCTATCCCAAAGGGATGCCCCTGGTGTGCAAGTCCCTGCAACGGGAGCGGCGCAAGAAGATGCGGGAAATGAAGCTGTGGGAGCGGCGCAGCCAGGCCTAGGGCCGCCGCCGCGCCTGTCCGCCCCGGCCGGACTGCCGGCCGGGGCCCTTTTCCAGGCCCGCGGCGATTTGGGCCGAACGATCCCGGCCTCCCCCGACATGACCGCCGTCCCCTCCCTGAACCGATCCCTGCCTTTTCCGTGGCCGCGCCCTTTGGGCCGACAATTTTCACGGCCGTCCGCCTCTTGACTGGAACGGGAATCCGCTTATTTTTCTTGGCGCTCGATGTCGTCGAGTGCTGCCGGCTCCGTGCGGCGGCGGGAATCGGCCCTTGACAAAGACGGGCCGAAGGATGAGTTGTTGCGGCCGGCCGAGCCGGCCAAACGGGTGAGAGGGGAGAGCGAAATGCCCATCTACGAATACAAATGCGATGACTGCGGCAAGGTGTTCGAGGTCCTGCAGAAAAAGTTCGACGTGGACGAGGCGCCCTGCGCCTGCGGCGCGTCCGGCCACCGGATCATGTCGAACACGTCGTTCGTGCTCAAGGGCACGGGCTGGTACGTCACGGACTACAAGGGCAACGGTTCCTGCCCGGCCAATAACGGCGGGAGCAATGGCAACGGCAAGTCCGCCGGCTCCGACGCCGCCTCCTCTTCCGGCGACGCCGCCGCGTCCTCGCCGTGCGCCAAGGCCGGCGCCGACGGCGGCTGCGGCTCCTGCAAGACCGCCCCGGCGGCCGCCGCGGCCTCGGGCTCCTGATTCCGGCCGGCCGTGGCCGGCACCCATCTTTTCCGCCTGCCGCGCCGCATGCGCCGCGTTTCCCGGGGATTCCGGGCCACGGGGCGGATGCGGCGCGGATTTTTGCGTTCCTACAGTCCCAGCAGCCTGGTGATGGCGGCCATGTCGCAGGCCGCCTCCAGGGCGTCGGCCAGACGGTCCAGGGCTGGCTCCAGGTCGTAGGCCGTGGTCCGGCCGACCGGGACCAGGCCGCGTCGGCGGCGCAGGCCGTCGAGAAAGGCCCGGCGAAAGCCGTCGGCGTCGAAGATCCCGTGCAGGTAGGCCCCCCAGACCGGGAGGTCCGGCCGGGCGTAGCCGATGGGGTCGCCGTCCTCCTTGACGACCGCCACGCCGGCTCCGTCCTCGGCCCGGGTCCGGCCGTGGTGGATCTCGTAACCGGCCAGGGGCAGCCCGGTCGGCCGGTGCACGGCCCTGGTGACGGCCAGGGTCTTTTCGGCCGCCAGTTCGGTGGCCAGGGGCAGGAGCCCCAGTCCCGCCTCGCTCCCTCGGCCCGATTCCAGGCCCAGGGGGTCCTCCACGGTTTGGCCGAGCATCTGCAGGCCGGCGCAGATGCCGATCACTTCGGTCTTCCCTTCCATGGCCAGGGCCGCGACGGCCGCGGCCAGTCCGGTTTCCCGCAGCCAGGCCAGATCGGCCAGGGTGTTCTTGCTCCCGGGCAGGAGCAGGGCGTCGGGCCGGCCCAGGGCAGTGGCCGTCGCCACCCGGCGGAGGCGGACGTCGGGCTCCACGGCCAGGGCGTCGAGGTCCGTGAAATTGGACACGCGCGGCAGGTCCACCACCGCGATGTCGAGCCGCTCCGGATCGGTCGGCGGCCGGTCCCCGAGCATGCGGCCGTCCTTGAAGGAGACCGAGTCCTCTTCCGGCAGGCCCAGGTCCGGCAGGAAGGGGACCACGCCGAGGACCGGCCGACCGGTCAGGTCGCGCAGGAACGCGTTGGCCGGGGCCAGGAGCGAAGCGTCGCCGCGAAACCGGTTGAGGAGAAAGCCCACGACCCGGGCCCGCTCGGCCTCGGTCAGACACTCCATGGTCCCGGCCAGGGCCGCGTAGGCGCCGCCCCGGTCGATGTCGGCCGCGAGCAGCACTTGCGCCCCGGCGTGGGCGGCCATGGCCATGTTGACGATGTCGTGGGCCTTGAGGTTGACCTCGGCCGGGCTGCCGGCCCCCTCCAGGACCACGACGTCGGCCGTGGCGGCCAGGGAATCGTAGGCCTCGCGCGCGGCCGCGAAAGCCGTGGGCTTGTAGGCGATGTACTCCCGCACCCGCATGACCCCGACCGGCTTGCCGCGCACGATGACCTGGGAGCCGACGTCGGAGGTGGGTTTGAGGAGCACCGGGTTCATGCGGGCGTCCGGGGCCAGGTTGCAGGCCCTGGCCTGGAGGATCTGGGCCCGGCCCATCTCCAGGCCGTCGGCCGTGACCCCGGAATTGAGCGACATGTTCTGGGCTTTAAACGGCGCGACCCGCAGGCCGCGCCTGGCCAGGAGCCGGCACAGGCCGGCGGCCAGCACGGACTTGCCGGCGTTGGAGGCCGTGCCCTGGACCATGAGCGCCGGGGTGCGGCGTTTGGGCGCGAAGGACGCGGCCCGGGGGGGATTAAGGACTGCGGCCATGGCGGCCAGGAGCCGGTCCGTCTCGGCCTCGGGCCGCACCGCCACCCGGACGAACCGGTCGGACAGGCCGGAAAAGTTGGCGCAGTCGCGCAGGGCGATCCCGTGTTCGGCCAGGACCCGGCGGCACAGTTCCGTGGAAGTCGGGCCGTTGACCGGCAGCCGGGCCAGGAGAAAGTTGGCCGCGCCCGGGTAGACGGTCAGGCCGAGGGCGGCAAGCCCCCGGCCCAGCCGGTCCCGCAGGCCCGGCAGGGCCGCCCGGGTCTTCTCCAGATAGGCGGCGTCGCCAAGGGCCTTGACGCCCACGGCCTGGGCCAGGGCGTTGACCGTCCACGGCGGCAGGTTCTTGCGGACCCAGTCGGCCAGGTCGGGGCTGGCGGCCAGAAGCCCCAGGCGCAGGCCCGGAATGGCGAAGGCCTTGGTCAGGGACAGGAGCACGGCCACGTTGTGGGGCCGGGACGCCCCGGCCAGGGACTCGAAGTCCGGCACGAAGTCGGCAAAAGCCTCGTCCACCACGAACAGGCTCTGGGGGTGGCGGCCGGCCATCTCCCGGACGGCGGCCGCCGGGATGATCCGGCCGGTGGGGTTGTTGGGGCTGCCGAGGAGCACCAGGGACGGAGAGCGCAGCACGGCCTCGATCCGGTCCGGATGGACCGCGAAGCCGTCCAGTTCGGCGGCCGGGAGGCGGCGCAGGTCGTAGCCGGCCTTGTGGCAGGCCGTGGCGTAGTCGGCGTAGCACGGCGTGGGCAGGACGGCCCGGGCCAGGCCCGTGGCCCGGGGCAGGGCGTAGAGGAGCTCGCTGGTGCCGCTTCCGGCTGCGAAATGGGAGGCCGGCGCGCCGTAGCGCCGGCTGGCGGCGGCCAGGAGGTCGGCGCAGTCCGGGTCGGGGTAGTGGACCAGGTCGGACACGGCCGCGCTGATGGTCGGCCGCAGCCAGTCGGGCGGCCCCAGGGGATTGATGCTGGCCGAGGCGTCGAGCACGCCGCCGGGATCGCGCCCGACGGACGCGGCCAGGGCGCGGCGGTTGCCGCCGTGGGGAAAGGCGTCCTTCACCGCGAGGCCTTTTGGGGGATCAGGAGGACCAGATACCAGCCCGTGGTCCGCAGACGGGCCGCCAGGACCGTGTCCTTGCCCTGGGTAAAGACCATGGGGTTGTCCCGGTCCGTCTCGTGGCGGGACACTACTTCCTCGGCCGCGAGGTTCACGGCCTCGTCCGGCGAGGTCAGGCCCTTTTCCAGGCCCAGGGCGGCCAGGCCCCGGTCGGCCCGGAAGTAGACCACGGCGTCGTCGGCCTTGGTGTTCTCGCTTACGATGAAATCGGAGAGTTTTGGGTCGCTGGCCGCGATGGCCTTGCCGCGCCGGTTCATGAGCACGGCCCGGGCCCCGGGAATGCCGGCCAGATCGGCCATGATCCGGTCCGAGAGTTGGGCCAGGGTCACGTCCCGGGAGGCCACGGCCAGAAGCGTTTCTCCATCGTAGGCCGGGCAGGAGACCGTGACCATCATGCCGGCCCCGACCAAATCCAGGTAGGGCGACTGCCAGCCGCAGTCCTTGTCCTTGAAATTCGCCGCCTTGTAGAAGTCCTTGTCTGTCGGCTGGGCGTTGGCCACGGCCTCGGCCAGGGGCAGGTAGGGGTAGATGGCGAAGTTCTGGCCCGGGGTGGTCAGGTAGACCCAGGAGAAGGGAAAGGCGTCGTGGGCCGCGGCCATGGCCGGGGCCAGCCGGGACAGGACGGCGAGCTGGCGGAAGGTTTCGTCCGTGAAGTTCTCGCCGTCGTAGAAGAGCAGGGCCGGGCAGGGGGCCTTGGCGGCCGGCTCCGGGCCGCAGGGGCTCTGGGGATCGCGGAAGGCCACGGTGCCGTCCTTGACCGCATAGCTCTGCAGGAACCGGCCCCGTTCCTCGGGCGTGGCCGCCGGGGCCTCCCGGGACAGGGCGGCATAGGCCGCGCCCAGTGACCGGGTGCTCTGGGCCACGGCGGCCAGGGCGTCGTCCAGGCGGCCGGCCGCCTCGACGACAAGCGCCCGGGCCAGGGGCGGGACGCCGGCCGGGCCGGCCTGAGCCGGCATGGCGGCGCAAAACAGGAGCAATCCCATGGCAAACGCCGCGGCAACACGCATGGACAGACCTCCGGGAGAGCGGCTCATTGTACGATCAGGTGCCAGAACACGGAAAAAAGGCCGACAATGATGCCGACCACGGCCGTGGTGAAGACCACGTCCGGGATCGGGGAAAATGTTTTGGCGCCGGTGTCGATGCAGCGGCGGATGTACCAGAAGCGCCAGACGGCCACGACCATGACCAGCACGCCCACTGCGAAGGTGGACAGGGTCACGGCCTCGGTGTGCAGGTGTTTTTTGGCCACGCCGGAAAAAAGGGGCACGTCCTGGATCTGGCGGATGAAGAAGTCGAACCGCTCGATGACGAAGCTGAAGCCGAACAGGGCCAGGCCCGTGCGGCACCAGGCCAGAAACGTCCGCTCGTTGGCCAGGTGGTTGCGTTGCCAGGCCAGGAGGACCTGGGGGTTGGTCAGGTCGTAGGGGACGTTGTCCGACTTTGGGGACCTGGGTTCGGACATGGCGGCTCCTTGGGCGCATCTGGCCAGTCGAGTACCCCGGCAGGCCCCGGCCGGTCAACGCCGGATGCCGGGGCATGGCCGACGCCGGAGCCCCGTTGCGCCGCCGCGCAACCGTGGCTGCATCCGAAGTCGAAAAAGCGACGGAAATGGTGACAGGGTCGTCTAAAAGGGCGTATGCCGGAAAGACCGAGGCGTGCGTCCGGACGCAGGAAAGGAGGCGGTCATGGAGACGGAGGGCTTTCCCAGGCAAAAGATGTCGTCGTGGTGGCGCAAGGCCGTGCTGGTGGTCCTTGCGGTCGGATTCGGGCTCGAGATCCTCATCACCGTCTACGCCTACCGCCACGCGCCGCCCATCCCGGACCAGGTGGTGGACCGCGCCGGCCAGGTCGTGTTCACGGGCGCGGACATCGCGGCCGGCCAGGAAGTCTTCCTCAAGCACGGGCTCATGGAAAACGGCTCCATCTGGGGCCACGGGGCCTACCTCGGCCCCGACTTCTCGGCCCACTACCTCCACGAACTGGGCCTCGAGGTCGGCCGGAGCCGGGCCCTGGAGCGGTTCGGCCGGCCCCACGGGGAGCTGACCCCCGAGGAGCGGCTGACCGTGGACGCGGAGGCGGCGTCGCAGCTCAAGGAGAACCGCTACGACCCGGAACGGGGCGTCCTGACCTTCACGCCGGAGGAGGTGACGTCGTTTCGCAACCAGATCGGGCAGTGGAAACGGTATTTCACCGATCCCAAGGCCAACGGCGGCCTCAAGGCCGGGGCCATCGAGGACCCGGGCGAACTCCACGACCTGACGGCTTTTTTCGCCTGGACGGCCTGGGCCTCGGTGGCCAACCGGCCGGGCGAGGCCTTTTCCTACACGAACAACTTTCCCTTCGAGCCGGCCCTCGGCAACACGCCCCCGGCCGCCACGGTCCTTTGGAGCGCGCTGAGCCTCATCACGCTTCTGACCGGCATCGCCCTGGTCCTTTTCGCCTTCGGCAAGTTCGAGTACCTGGGCTGGAAGGGCGCGCAGGAGCATGTCCACGCGCAACTGCTGCCCGGGGCCGGCAGCCGGACCCAGCGGGCGGTGGTCAAGTATTTCGTGGCCGCCACCCTGCTCTTTCTGGTCCAGGCCCTGCTCGGCGGGGCCACGGCCCACTACCGGGCCGACCCGGGCACCTTCTACGGCTTCGACCTGTCGGAGTACCTGCCGAGCAACATCCTGCGGACCTGGCACCTGCAGTCGGCCATCTTCTGGATCGCCACGGCCTTTGTGGGCGGCGGGCTGCTTTTGGCCCAGGCCATGGGCGAACGGGAGCCCAGGGGCCAGGTCCGGGCCATCCATGCCCTGTTCTGGGCCCTGGTCCTGGTGGTGGTCGGAAGCCTGCTCGGCGAGCTGGCCGGGGTGCGCCAGATGCTCGGCGGCCTGTGGTCCTGGTTCGGCCACCAGGGCTGGGAATACCTGGACCTCGGCCGGGGCTGGCAGGTCCTGCTCGCCATCGGGCTGATCGGCTGGGTGGTCCTTTTGCTGCGCACCATCATGCCGGCCCTGCTCGATCCCGAGCGGCGGGAGATCTCGACCCTTTTCATGCTCTCGGCCCTGTCCATCCCGGTTTTCTACCTGCCGGCCTTCTTTTACGGCTCGACCACGAACTTCACGGTGGTGGACAACTGGCGGTTCTGGATCATCCACCTGTGGGTGGAAGGGTTTTTCGAGCTCTTCGTGACCCTGATGGTGGCCGTGACCTTCTACCGGCTCGGCCTGGTCTCGCGCCTGACGGCCGTGCGGGTCATCTACCTCGACGCCATCCTGTTTCTCGGCAGCGGCATCGTGGGCACGGGCCACCACTGGTACTTCAGCGGCCAGACCAACCTCAACCTGTCGCTCTCGGCCCTTTTTTCGGCCATGGAGGTGGTGCCCCTGACGCTTCTGACCCTGGACGCCTGGGACTTCGTCAAGCTGACCGAGTCCCGGTGCGAGGCCTGCGGGGGCGAGGTGTCCATCCCCCACAAATGGGCCTTTTACTTCCTCATGGCCGTGGGGTTCTGGAACTTCGTCGGGGCCGGCATCTTCGGGTTTCTCATCAACCTGCCGATCGTCAGCTACTTCGAGGTCGGCACCATGCTGACGCCCAACCACGGGCATGCGGCCCTCATGGGCGTTTTCGGCATGGAGGCCATGGCCATGGCCGTCCTGGCCTTCCGGCAGGTCCTGACCGAGGACCAGTGGCGGGGGCCGGAGCGGTTCGTGAAGATCGGCTTCTGGGGACTCAACTTCGGGCTGTTCCTCATGCTGGCGGCAAGCCTGTTCCCAGGCGGCGTCCTGCAGGTCTACGACGTGCTCGAAAACGGCTACTGGCACGCCCGGGGCCTGGACTACCTGGGGCGCGAGAAGATCCGGGCCCTGGAATGGGCCAGGCTTCCCGGAGACACGGTCTTCATCGTGGCCGGGGTCATGCCCATGGCCATGGCCGCGGTCATGACCTGGTGGCGCATGCGCCGCAATCCGCCGGCGGCCGTTGCCGCTGTTCCGGGGCAGGGGGCCTCGGTGTCCTGAGCCTGGCGGGGATGGGCTTGGGGCCGGCGGAGGACGGGAAGGCGCCTGGCCGGACGCCAGGGCTCTTGACGGGGCGGCCCGACGGCCGGGCGCGTGGAAGGGGTTAGAGCCGGCGCAGCCAGGCGGCCAGGCCGCAGACCGCCACCAGGGGGTAGAGCGGCCACAGGATGCCGGTGGCCAGATACCAGGCGACGCCTCCGGCCAGGACGGCGGCATAGGCGCAGGCCTCGAGGTAGCGGCCGCGCCCCCGCCTGGGGTCGGCCCAGCCCTGGAAGTCCAGGAGCCGGGAGACGGGATTGGGCGTATCGGTCCCGTCGCCTGGGTCCGGGGCGTTCTCCCGGCTCTCGCGGTCGGACTGGAGCTTGTGGCCGCAGACCGGGCAGAACCGTACGGTGTCCGGGCTCTGTGTCCCGCATTTGTTGCAGCGCATGCCGTGTCCGGCGGCCCCCTCGTTGACAATGCCGCCTTCCAGCATAGATGGAAAAGGTTCGGCCCGCCACTCAAACCGAGGAATGCCCATGGACACGAGTCTCCACGGCTACAGCGTCAATCCGGTCTGCTGCAACGGCTGCGGCGCCTGCGCCGCCCTGGTCCCGGAACTGTTCGCCATGGACGAGGCCACGGAAAAGCCGGTCCTGCTCCTGGCCGAGGCCCCGGGCGAGGAGATCGAGCGGGCCATGGCCTTTTGCCCTCACGACTGCATCGAGATGGACTAGGGGTCGCGTCCGCGAAACACGCGCAGGCGTGTTCCATGGGCAACATGCTGTAGAAGCTATGTTTTTTTCAGGGACGTCATGCGAGACGGCCGAGGGCCGGCGCTTGCGGCGGCCCTCGGGGGCCCGCACGGGACCGGGAAGGCGGCGCCGGGCCGGCGGCAAAAGGCTAGGGACTGCCGCAGCAGCGGGCCGTGCGCTGGCTTGAGCAGGGGAGCGGGTCCACGACCACGGTCACGCATCCGGCCGTGTAGTCGCGCTGGATGCGGCCGGCCGGCATGCGGCCGTGCCAGACCCGGCTGGTGAAGACCGCGATGTCGCCGTTTAGCTGGACGTAGAATTCCACGAAACCCTTGGCGAAGAAGGAATTGAAGACATAGACCCCGTCGCGGATGCCGACGAAGCTGTATTTGTCCGGCGTCTTGCAGGTCAGGATGCCGAGCGCCTGCCGGAAGGCGCAGGCCAAGACGGTCTGTTCGTCAAAGGCGGCCGCCCGGCCGGGCAGGCCGAGGACGACGGCCAGGGCCACGGCCACGGCCAGGGTCGCAAACCGCTTCATGCACGCCTCCCGGGCGATCTTCCGCCGCCCTCTCCCGGTTCCCATCGTCGTTCCCGACGTTTCCTTTAGCCCTGTTGACGCCCCAGGATGTTCGACGGTTTCGGCTTCTTGTGGCCCAATAGTGAGTGCGGGTCCAGTCCCTGGACCTCCGGCAATGGGGACGGCGGCGTGAAAGGCCCCCACGGGGAGGCGCGCCATGCCGGACGCCCCCCGAGGGAGCGTATCTCAGCCCTCTTGCGGGACATTTTTCAGAAACACGGGGATGGCGGCGACCAAGGCGATGGACAGGAGGGGGAAGCTGGTTTGGTATCCCAGCCAACCGACCAGAAGCCCCGCCAGGATGGGGCCGGAGGCGTGGCCGATGTCGAAAATGGTGCCGAACGCGCCCATGGCCGAGCCGAAATGGCGCTGCCGGCACAGGTCCGCCACCAGCGCGGCCGACGAAGACGTGACCAGGGCCTCGCCCAGGCCGAAGACCAGGCTTGCGGCAAGAAGTGTCCAGAATCCGCCCATGAACGGCACCGCCGCGAACGAGGCCGCGCAAAGGGCCAGGCCGGCCACAATAAGGGGCCTGCGCCCGTGGGCGACCGAGACGCGGCCCATGAGCGGTTTGGAGAGCATGGTCACGACGATCTGCGCGCCCCACAACAGGCCGGCCTGGAATTCGCTGAGCCCGGCCACCTTCACCGCATAGACGGGCAAGAAGGCTTCCAAGGCCCCCATGGTCATGTTCTGCACGCCTTCCATGGACGAGGTCGTGACGATGCGCCTGTCCGAGAGGACCTCGCGGATGCCTTCCCGGAACTTGGCCAGGCGCGCCCCGAAGCCCAGGCCGTGTTCCACCTTTTCCTCGATGCCGAGGGTCCTGAAGCCGAGGACCATGGCCGCCAGGCCGGCAAGGGCGCTCAGGGCGAAGACGAGCCGGAACTGCCACAGCACCGGACCGCCGCTTGTCCCGGCGTCCAGAAGGAAGCCGCCGATGGGCGCGCCGAGCAGCGTGCCGATGATGCCGACGGAGGAGAACCAGGAGAGGAGCTCCCCTTTGCGCGCGCCGGCCACCTCGGCGACCACGGCCATGGCCACGGGACCGTAAATGGCCGTGGCCAGGCCGTGCAGGAACCGCACGACGACCAGGGCCGGATAGGAGGCAACGAACAGGTAGAAAAACGGCATCACGCCGAAAACCACCAGGCCCGCCAGCATGGTCCGGCGTCGTCCGACCACGTCGGACAGCGCGCCGGCCGGGAGCTTGAAAAAAATGCCCGTCACCGTGGAAATGCCGACCGCAAGGCCGATGGCCTCCGGTCCCGCGCCCAGAAACAGCGCGAAAAGCGGCAGCACGGGATTTCTCGCCAGGGCGTAGGAAAAGCGGGCCAGAAAGCCCACGGTGCACAGATTGTGGAATGGGGACATGACACCCTCGGTGCGCCGGGGAAGCCTAGCCGGCCTTCCCCGGCCTCGCGGTTAGTGTTTGGGGGCGGCCCGGTCGAAGAAGATGGATTTGCCGTAATAGCCCACGGGAATGCCCATGGCGACCTCGGCCTCGATGTAGCCCAGGGCGCGGGCGGCCGCGCCGACCCGCTGCTGGACGCGGTTGTCCAGATTGAGCAGGCTCGCGGTCTTGGCGGCGGAGACCAGGGCCGCGCCGATGTCCATCATGCGCATGACGCAGTGCGGCCCCGCGTATCCCATCTCCTTTTCCGTCGTCTGCCGGTGCTTGAGGAATGCCGCGCAGGTGGCGAAGCCGCAGGCGCCGCAGTCGTAGCCCGCCCCCAGGGACTTCCCCAGGCCGACCAGGACCAGGGCCTGGCAGTTCTCGATGTTGGACGCGTCCCGCAGCCAGAACGCTTCGTTGGTGCTTTTGGGGGCGAATTCGCGCATGGCGGCGGCGATCTTTTTCAGGTCGTCGTCCAGGGTGATGACGGCGATTTCCAGGAAGTCCTTTCCGCCGGCCTTGGGGGCGGTCCGGGCGGAAGCGGCCATGAGCTGCGCGACGTGGATGGCGGTTTCTTTCACAGCGGATCTCCTTTTTGGTGCTGGTAGGTTGCCGACAAGGCGTCGAAAAAGGGCAGCGCCACCGCGACGAGCCGGTCGTCGTCCGGCACCGTCATGAGCAGGCCGTCCAGCAGGCGTTTTATGCCGGCAGCCTCGGCGGGCGCGGTTTCCATTTCTTCCAGGTCAATGGCCCGGAGCGCGGCGACCAATCCGGCCGGGACATCCTGGGCAAGCCCGAACGCGGCGAGCACGACTTCAAAGGTGATGCGCCCGCCCGCATGGGTGAATTCGGCCTCGGGCATATCGAACCGGACACAGCCTTCGCGTTTGTCCACCCGGGCGTCATGGGCCACGAAGGCGAGGCGGGCGTCCGGATCGATGCAACGCCGGATCGCCCAGATCGTCGCCAGGCGATCCACATACGGGCGCTCGCGGGTGATCCAGGTTTTGCCGGCAAAGTCTTCCTTGCGAAGCCTTGCGATGGCAGGAGCGTCCCGGATGTCGCGGCCGTCCAGGAGGGCCGAGAGTTCGTGGAACAGGGCCGCGGTCCTGACGCCTTTGCCGCTCGGGAAGAAGTCGCGGCCACGGACGGCTTCGAGCCTTCTGCCGAGCTTGCGGCGCGTGGCAAGCAGTTCCCGGTCAAGGGCAACGCGGTCCCTGCCCCTGGCCTGGGACAGGGCCGCCTGCAGCTCCTCGTCAAGGGCCGCGTACTCGGCGTCCCGCTCCCGGGCGAACGCGCCCATGATCGCCTGGTCGTCCATGTTGCGGACGGTTTCTGTTTCGAAAAAAAGGGCTTCCCCGTCAGCCTCCTCGACCTCCCTGGCCAGCCAGGTGAAGTGCTCGGCCTGGGCTTCGCCGGCGGGCAGGACATAGAGGGCGTTTTTCACCTGGACGGCGCCGATGGCCTGCAACCGTCGCCAGACCTTGACCCGGATGGCCTGGCTTTTCGCCGGCAGGGAAAAGGAAAGAACCAGCCATTTTTTGTTCTTCATGAAAACATATTTGATACGAGTGTAACATAAAGTCAAGGACGGTCTTTGGATTTGCCGCGCCGTGCGGGAAGCCTTTTCGATTGTTCAAGAGTTACAGGATAGTTCGCTTGAAACGGATGCGCCGCTGCGACGGCGACAGGGCGGAGTCGGTCATGGTGCGGGAGAGCGCATCGGGGCGATCGCGCGGTCAGGCGCGGGTCCCGTGACGGCTGTGGCGGCGAAAGCCGGTGCTTGGGACATCCGGTCGCCGCTGTTAGGGCTTTTGTACGCCGAGGTCGACGCAGATCTTCCGGGCAAGGAGATCGGCGATTTCGGTGTGGCGCGGCACAGCCGAGCGCTTGCCCGTCTCCGGATGCCACCACCAGGAATGGCGGGCCCCCTCGCGCAACAGGAGGCACCCTTGGGCGGTCAGGTGCTTGAGAAAGGCGATCCGCTTCACGGGCGGATCGACGCCGTGGTGTACCCGGGGCCGGCGGCAAGCAGGGCGTCGCGCCGGTTGTCCTCAAGGGCTTCGGCCAGGGTCAGGCGCAGGGTTTCGAGCAGTTCCCGGCGCGTGGGCTCCTGGCAGTTGACGCCGGGAACTTCCACGATCCAGCCGACCCACCAGTCCCCATCCTGCTTGATGACAGCCGTGTATTCGTTGGCCATGCGGAAACCTCTTGTGCGTGAAACAATAGGGCGTAAGCGGGGCGCCGGCAAGGGCGCGCCCGGGGGACGGCGGGAGACGGGAGAGGATCGCAGGAAAAGCGGGGAAGGACATCCGCCCTTCCCCGCTCGGTCGGCTAGTCCAGTTCGTATTCGTCGCGCCAGTCGCCGGCGTCGGCGTATTCGGGCTGCTGTTCCTTGTCAAAGAGGCAGTCCCCGATGACCAGGTAGTCCATTTCGGTGCGCATGAAGCACCGGTAGGCGTCGGACGGGGTGCAGACAATGGGCTCGCCGCGCACGTTGAAGCTGGTGTTGACGATGACCGGGCAGCCGTGGCGCGCCTCGAAGGTCTTGACCAGCCGGTGGTAGCGCGGGTTGGTGGCCGCGTGCACGGTCTGGATGCGGGCGGAGAAGTCCACGTGGGTGATGGCCGGCAGGTCCGAGCGCGACACGTAGAGCCGGTCGAACATGGGCTTTTCCCAGTAGCCTTCGGGCAGTTCGTGGCGCAGCTTCTCGGCCACCGGGGCCACCAGCAGCATGTAGGGCGAGGGCCGGTCCAGGACGAAGCAGTCGGACGCGGCCTCGGCCAGGACCGACGGGGCAAAGGGCCGGAACCCCTCGCGGTACTTGATCTTGAGGTTCAGCTTTTTCTGCATCTCGGGATTGCGCGGATCGCCGAGGATGCTGCGGCCGCCCAGGGCCCGGGGGCCGTATTCCATGCGGCCCTGGAACCAGCCGACCACCTTGCCCTCGGCCAGCAGGTCCGCCACCGTGGCGCACAGGACGTCGAAGTCGTCGTGGACCCGGCACGGGGCGTCGTGGCGCGAGGCCACGCGCAGGGCGTCCTTGCGGGTGAATTCCGGCCCCAGGTAGGAACCGGCCATCCGGTCCATGGCCCCCTCGGGCAGGGGCGCGCGGTCGTGGCCGGCCCAGATGTGGTGGGCGGCCAGGGCCGCGCCCAGGGCCCCGCCGGCGGCGCCGGCGGCCGGCTGGATCCAGACGTCGTCGAAGATGCCCTGGCGCAGGAGCTTGCCGTTGGCCACGCAGTTGAGCGACACGCCCCCGGCCATGACCAGGTTGTTGCAGCCGGTCAGCTCCCGGGCCGTGGCCGCCAGGCGCAGGACCACGTCCTCGGTCACCTGCTGGATGGCCAGGGCCAGGTCCATGTGCTCCTGGGACAGCTCGGATTCGGCCGCCCGGCGCGGCAGGCCGAAAAGGGCCTCCCACTTGCCGTCGCGGCACATGGTCAGGCCCGTGGCGTAGTCGAAGTAGGCCATGTTGAGCAGCATGGACCCGTCGGGCCGCAGGTCCACGAGCTCGTCCAGGATCTTTTGCTTGTAGGCGGCCACGCGCTCCGAGCCCTCGATGCCGTAGGGGGCCAGGCCCATGAGCTTGTATTCGCCGGAGTTGACCTTGAAGCCGCAGTAGTAGGTGAAGGCGGAGTAGAGCAGCCCCAGGGAATGCGGGAAGTCGAGCTCGCGCAGGAAGGTGATGTCCTTGCCGCGCCCCAGGCCGATGGTGGTGGTGGACCACTCGCCCACGCCGTCGATGGTCAGGATGGCGGCCTCGTCAAACGGCGAGGGGTAGAAGGCCGAGGCGGCGTGGGACAGGTGGTGCTCGGGAAAAAGGATGCGCGGCCTGCCCTGGCCGAGCTTGGCCAGTTCGTCGCGCAGCATCTTCTTCATGAAGAGCTTTTCCTTGATCCAGACCGGCATGGCCGACAGGAAACTGACCAGGCCGCGCGGGGCGAAGCCGTGGTAGGTTTCCATGAGCCGCTCGAACTTCAGGTACGGCTTGTCGTAAAAGGCGATGGCGTCGACTTCGGACAGGCCGATGCCGGCCTCTTCCAGCACGTAGGCCGCCGCTTTCCGTGGAAAGGCCGGGTCGTGCTTCTTGCGCGTGAACCGCTCCTCGTGGGCGGCGGCCACGATGGCGCCGTCTTTCAGCAGGGCGGCGGCGCTGTCGTGGTAATAGGCCGAGAGTCCGAGGATATATTGGGCCATGAACGTCGCGCCTAGAAGAGCGTGTAGATGAACGGGGCCACGGCCGTGCCGCTGGTCAGGACCACCAGGACGCCGAAGAGCAGCAGCACGAGGATGATGGGCAGCAGCCAGAACTTTTTCCGGACCCGCAGAAAGCCCCACAGTTCACGCAGAAATTCCATAGTTCCTCCAAGGGCCGCCTGGCCGCGACGGGCCAGCAAGCGGCAAATCGGTCGTATCGGTTGCGGCGCTTGGGCCGCGGCGTCAAAACGGCTGTTCGATGTCGGCCGCCACAAAGGCGTGGTCCCGGACCCGGAAGGCCGAACCCTCGCCTTTGCGGAACTGGCGCACGCGCATGGGGTCCTTGCCGCACAGGCCGCGCAGGATGCCCATGGGCGAGAGCACCAGGAAAAAAATCAGCGACAGCATCACCTTGGACATGACCGTGCCGAGCACGTGGGACAGGCCGAACCACAGCTTGGCCGGCAGCTTGAACAGGGACGGCCAGATCATGTCGAGCACGAGCAGGCCCGTGGCGATGGTCACGTACCGGATCTCCCGGGTGACGAAAAAGACGATCAGGCTGACCAGGACCAGGGCCATGCCCGTGTCCCTGGCCTGGGCCCGGGTGGCCGAAAGCCAAAACGACGTCTTCTGGCGTTTTTGTTCCAGTGAGGACATTGGGTGGTTGCTCCGGATCGGGCGTTGCGGTCCGACCGGTATGAAGCCGGCCGGGACAGGCTTCCCTAGCCTGGGCGGAGGGGTGCGTCAAGCGGGTCCGGTCTGCCGCCGAGCCGGAAGACCAAGGGCCTTTGAAGAAAAAGTTTATTTATAGAATGGCGTTGCAGCGCCGCCAATATCCGTGGCGGCCATAGGAAGGCCTTTAAAGTGACCGCCATTTCTTGTAAGATGTCTCTACTGAGTAACTTTTCCAACGTTAGCAAGTTGTTATGAGGAAGCATCCATGACCATCAGGCAGCGTGCGCTTCTTGTCGTCATCCTCGGCCCTATTCTTACCGCCTTAGTAGTGTATTTTATTGACATGCGATTTATCGCCGCATCGTACGACGCGGCCGTTCTGCAGGCTTCGCGGGGCGTTGTGTCCATGGCGACGTCCGCCCGGACCGAAATGGCGAAAAAGATGGACATGGAAGTGATTCGTCCTTTCGAGCAGATTCCGAGGGAACGGCTCATCGAGGCGGTGCCGGTCATCACCGCCATCAACATGGTCCGCGAAAATGCCGGCAGTCTCGGCTTCTCCTTTCGTGTGCCCAAGGAGCAGCCCCGCAACCCGCATAACGCGCCAACCGCCGAAGAGCTTCGGGTCCTCCAGGAGATGCGGACCAAAAATCTGACCGAAATGGTTGTCCGGGACAGCGACAGTATCCGCTATTTCCAGGCCATCCGGCTGACCAAGGAGTGCCTCTACTGCCACGGAGACGCCAAGGGCCAGCCGGACCCTGTGGGCGGCGTCAAGGAGGGCTGGAAGGAGGGCGAGCTGCACGGAGCCTTCGAGATCATCTCCTCCCTGGACGAGGCCAAGAAACAAGCCACCCAGGCCGCCGTTTACACGGGCGGGGCCACCTTGGCCGTACTGCTCGTGGTCATAAGCATCGCCTGGTGGCGGCTCCAGGCCGACATCCTCGGTCCCCTGGCCAATCTGCGGGCCTTTGCCAAGTCCGTGGCCGCAGGCGATTTGGAGGCCGCCCCCAAGGGCCGCTTCATTCAGGAGCTTTTGTCCGTCAAAAACGCCATCGCCACGATGGTCGCGGCCCTGAAGGACAAGATCGCCCTGGCTGACAACAAGACCGCCGAAGCGGCCCGGGAGGCCCAGGCGGCACGGGAATCAGCCGCCGTGGCCAGGGAGGCCACCCGCCAGGCCAAGCGGGCCAAGGCGCAGGGCATGCTCCAGGCGGCCGCCGAACTCCAAGGCATCGTTGGTGTAGTCACCTCGGCCTCGGAGGAGCTTTCCGCCCAGGTGGACCTGTCCAGCCAGGGGGCCACGGAGCAGGCCGGCCGCCTGGACGCGGCGGCCACGGCCATGGAGGAGATGAACGCCACCGTGCTCGAGGTGCCGCGAAACGCCGCTCAAGCCGCGACCACCACGGACACGGCCATGAGTCGGGCGACCGAGGGGGCCCGGGTGGTCGGCGAAGCGGTTGCGGGCATCACTCAGGTCAAGGACCAGGCGCTGGCTCTCAAGGCGGACATGGACAGCCTGGGCCGGCAGGCCGAGGGAATCGGCCATGTCCTTTCGGTCATCTCGGACATTGCGGATCAGACGAATCTGCTCGCCTTGAACGCCGCCATCGAGGCGGCCAGGGCCGGCGAGGCAGGACGCGGCTTCGCGGTCGTGGCCGACGAGGTGAGAAAACTGGCGGAAAAGACCATGACCGCAACCTCGGAAGTGGACGCGGCCATAAGCGGCATCCAGGCCGAGGCCAGGAAGAATATCGGCCATGTGGACCGGGCCGCCGCCACCATCGAGCAGGCGACCGTCATGGCCCGGAGATCCGGCGAGGCCCTGGCCGAAATCGTGGGCTTGGTTCAGACCGCCGCCGACCAGGTTCGGGCCATCGCCGCGGCTTCCGAGGAGCAGTCGGCCACGTCCGAGGAGATCAATCGGACCGTGGAGGACTTAAGCCGCATCTCCTCCGTCACCTCCGAAGCCATGCGCCAGTCGGCCCTGGCCATCGACGAGCTGGCCGGCCAAATCGCCGACATCAAGCGGCTCATCGACGACATGCGCCAGGAGAACGCGGATATGGCGATCGAGTAGGGAAGAGGCCTCCGGCGGCCGGGAGGGGTGACCCCTCCCGGACCCACCCGAAAGGGGGGAAGGGGGAGGGGGATCAGTCGTCGGTGGTGGGGCGGGAAGTGCGTTGGCGCTTGAGCGCGGCGTGCTGTTTTTTGGCGTCCAGGCGGCGGTGCTTGGAGGCCAGGGTCGGCCGGGTCCTGGTCCGGGGCGGCGGCGGGGTCAGGGCGTCGCGCAGGAGTTCGGCGAACCGGGCCACGGCCAGCTCCTTGTTGGTCGCCTGGCTGCGGGTGGTCTGGGACACGATGCGCAGGACCCCGTCCTTGCCGATCCGGTTGCCCAGGGCCCGCCGGATCCGGTCCTTGTCCGTGTCGGTCAGGCTCGGCGAGGCGTCGAGGTCGAACCACAAGGTGATGCGGGTGCTGACCTTGTTGACGTTCTGTCCGCCCGGCCCGCCGCTGCGCGAGGCCGTAAACGCCAGTTCGTCGGCCGGGATGGCCACCCGGGCGGTGATGCGTACAAGCGGTTCGTCCATTCCCCTGCGTCCCTCGTCCGGCTCCTGCCTTTCCACAATAGCAGGAGGAACGGCGAAAGCATAGGCCGCCCCCTCCCCTTTCGGGTGGGTCCGGGAGGGGTCACCCCTCCCCCCCCCCCCGCGCCCGGCGGGGCGCCCCCCCCCCCCCCCCCCCCCCCCCCCCCCCGCCGGAGGCATTTGCCTTCTCAACTCCTCGTGGCGATGGTCAGGCGGGGGGCGGCGGCTTGCAGGCGAGCGACCAGGTCCGGCGGGAAGACGGTGGGGCCGGCGGCGGCCCGGGACGGGTCGGCGCAGCCGTCGGGCCGGAAGGCCTGGACGACCCAGCGGCCGGCGCCGGCCGCGGCCAGTTCCCGGGCCAGGGCGATGAGCCGGGCCTCGGACAGGAGGCCGGGGTGCCAGGTGGTGCGGGTTTCGAAGGGCAGGCCGTCGGCCAGGAGCAGGGCGAGGCTGGCGAAGGCTGCCTCGCCGCCGCCGGCCACGCCGGTGATCCGGGGGTAGTCGTCGGCCGGGGCCTTGATGTCCAGGCCGACCCAGTCGCAAAGAGGCAGCACCGCCTCCAGGGCCCGGGGAAACATGCCCGTGGTGTGCAGGCCCGTTTTGAAGCCCATGTCCCGCACCGCGCCGAGCATCGCGCCGAGCCCTTCCTGCAGGGTCGGCTCGCCGCCGGAGAAGACCACGGCGTCAAGCAGCCCCCGCCGGCCTTCCAGCCAGGACAGCACGGACGCGCCGTCGCGTTCGGCCTTGTCCGTGATCTCGCGCAGCGGTTCGTTGTGGCAGTAGGGGCAGCCCCAGGGGCAGCCCTGGCAGTAGACGACCGCGGCCAGGGCGTCCGGAAAATCCAGCGTCGAAAGCGGCGTCACCCCGCCAATAGTCAATTCTTGCATGCCCCGCCCACCCCTCACCCCTTTCCAGGGGGTCCGGGGGGGATGATCCCCCCCGGCCGCCGGAGGCCTCTTTTCCTACATCTTCGGCTCGGCAAAGCAGACGCGTTCGTCGTACTCGCCCTGCTTGCCGATGTTGAACGCCGATTTGGGGCGGTAATAGCCCATGACCCGGGTCCAGATCTCGCAGGCCCGGCTGGTCCCCTCGGCGGCGCAGGTCGGGCAGGTCTGGTGTTCGCCGGCCAGGTAGCCGTGGACGTCGCAGATGGAAAAGGTCGGCGTCACGGTGACGTAGGGCAGGGCGAAGCGGGTGAGGGAGCGGCGGACCAGCTTCTTGCAGGCGTCGGCGCTGGTGACGCGCTCGCCCATGTAGAGGTGCAGGACCGTGCCGCCGGTGTACTTGCGCTGGAGCTCCTCCTGGCGCGAGAGCGCCTCGAAGGGATCGTCGGTGAAGCCGACCGGCAGCTGGGAGGAGTTGGTGTAGTAGGGTTTGGCGTCGGTGCCGGCCTGGAGGATGCCGGGGTAGCGTTTCCGGTCCTCCTTGGCGAACCGGTAGGTCGTGCCCTCGGCCGGGGTGGCCTCCAGGTTGTAGAGGTGGCCGGTCTGCTCCTGGAAGGCGGCCATGCGGTCGCGGACGTGGTCGAGCAGGCGCACGGCCAGGGCGTGGCCGGCCGGGGTGGTCACGTTCTCGGCGTCGGACGTGAAGTTTCGGATCAGCTCGTTGATGCCGTTGACGCCGATGGTGGAGAAGTGGTTGCGCAGGGTGCCGAGATAGCGCTTGGTGTAGGGGAAAAGCCCGGCGTCCATGCGGCGGGTGATCTCCTTGCGCTTGATCTCGAGGCTGGTGCGGGCAATTTCGAGCAGGCCGTCGAGGCGTTTGAAGAGGCCCGCTTCGTCGCCCTTGTGCAGATGGCCGAGGCGGGCGCAGTTGATGGTGACCACGCCCACGGACCCGGTCTGCTCGGCGCTGCCGAACAGCCCGTTGCCGCGCTTGAGGAGCTCGCGCAGGTCGAGCTGGAGCCGGCAGCACATGGACCGGACCATGCCGGGCTCGAGATCGGAATTGATGAAGTTCTGGAAATAGGGGAGCCCGTATTTGGCGGTCATCTCGAACAGGATGTCGACGTTTGGCGACTCCCAGGGAAAGTCCTTGGTGATGTTGTAGGTCGGGATGGGGAAGGTGAAGACCCGGCCCTTGGCGTCGCCCGCGGTCATGACCTCGATGTAGGCCCGGTTGATCATGTCCATCTCGGCCTGCAGGTCGCCGTAGACAAAGGGCATGGCCTGCCCGCCGATGACCGGGTGTTCGCCCGCCAGGTCCTCGGGACAGGTCCAGTCGAAGGTCAGGTTGGTAAAGGGCGTCTGGGTGCCCCACCGGGACGGCACGTTCAGGTTGTAGATGAGTTCCTGGATGGACTGGCGGACCTGGGCGTAGGACAGGTTGTCCTTGCGCAGGAACGGAGCCATGTAGGTGTCGAAGGAGGAGAAGGCCTGGGCCCCGGCCCACTCGTTTTGGAGCGTGCCGAGAAAGTTGACGATCTGGCCCACGGCGCTGGAGAGGTGTTTCGGCGGATCGGCCTCCACCTTGTCGGGCACGCCGTTTAAGCCTTCGGTGAGCAGGGTCCGCAGGGACCAGCCGGCGCAGTAGCCGGCCAGCATGTCCAGGTCGTGGATGTGGAGGTCGCCGTCGCGGTGGGCCTGGCCGACCTCGGGGGGATAGACGTGGGAAAGCCAGTAGTTGGCCACGACCTTGCCCGAGACGTTTAAAATGAGGCCGCCCAGGGAATAGCCCTGGTTGGCGTTGGCCGCGACGCGCCAGTCCTGGCGGTCCAGGTATTCGTTGACCGAGGCGGCCACGTCCACCACGGTTTTCCTGTCTTCGCGGAGCCGGGCGCGCTGTTCGCGGTAGACGGAATAGGCCCGCATGGTCCGGAAATGGTTGGCGGAAATAAGGGCCTGCTCGACCACGTCCTGGATCCGCTCGATGTCCGGGATCTGGCCGACGAAGCGGTGGGACAGGACCTTGACCACCTGGGCCGTGAGCAGCATGGCCTCGTCGTCGCCGAAATCGCCCGTGGCCGCGCCGGCCCGGCGGATGGCCGAACGGATCTTGTCGGCGTTGAAGGGGACGATCGTTCCGTCGCGCTTGCGGATGCGGACGGGCACGGCGGCCACGGCCGGAAGGTCGCGGACGGAGGCGTCGTGGCCGGACGCGGAGAACCGCTGGTCGGACGGGTGGGCATCGAGGGCCAAATTTCCGTGGTCCATGGACTGTGGCATGCTGCGTATCCTCCCTGGGCTGGTGCGGCGCGGTTGGCGCGAACGGAATATGGAAGACGGCCGGACGGCGCGCAGGGCGCGTGGCGGGCCGGGGAGCCCTCCCGCGAGGCTCCCGTGGCGGTGCGTCCGCGAACCGGTTTCGCGGACGGCGTCGGCAGGTCTTCGGACTCGCGAACCTTCCGGCCCAGGGGGCCGGGTTCCTAGTGCCCGCCGCTTCCCGGACGCCTGTCCAGTGCTTCGTGGCGGGGGTCGTTTTCGCTCACCGCTGCGGGGCAGTCCCGGAGTCGCACCGGGTTCCCTCTCGCGGTCCGTCCCGGCCCTGTTCGGCCTGGGAGACGGACACCGACGCGGCCAGGATATAGGAAGGATGGTCGTGGAAAGTCAACGCCGCAGGAACGGGAGAAGACGGGAAACGATCGTTGATGGGAACTGAGGATTGAGGAGCGAACAAGATCGGTTGCAGGAGTTAGGAACAGCCAGGCTTTCTGAGGAAGTCGCTGGATTCGTTCCTAAAAATTTATTTTCCTTTTGACTTTGGGAAAGACACCTTCGCCGGTGCGGCCCCGCCTCCCTGCGCACCCTTTCCAGGGGGTCCGGGGGGGATGATCCCCCCCGGCGGGTCCAGGGCAGCGCCCTGGCTGGGTCCGGGACAGCGTCCCGGCGGGGTCCGGGGCAGGGCCCCGGCCGCCGGAGGCGTTGGCCGCATCCCTATTGCATCGGGTGCAGGCAG
>CAZIJE010000030.1:13366-30813 GCA_964539435.1 uncultured Desulfovibrio sp. | reverse complement strand
CGCTTGCGCAACTGGTCGATGCCTTCGGGGGAGGTGGCGAAGCCCTCGACCACGTTGTTGATGAAGGTGCGCAGCTTGATGGTGGTGCCCGGCGCGCCCGCGGCCCGGCTGCGGGCCTCCTCGGCCAGGTCGCGCACGAGATTCTTCATGTATTCCGGGTCGCTGTTGACTTCCTCGTCATTCCAGTTGACCCGGCGGTAGCCGTCGTTGACCACTTCCCGGATAAGCGCGGCGTTGACCTTGGTCTCGTCGAGCACCCGGTGGAAGGCCACGGAGGACACGGCCCTGAACTGGGGAGCCCGGATGCCCGCGATCTGGCTGATCAGCGCGGTATTGTAGTTTTTTCCGCCGACCAGGATCTCGGCCTCCTCGCCGATGGCGACGATGTCGGCTCCGGTCAGAATCAGCGTTTTGGTGGTATCAATGGCCGCGCGAGCGGGCGTGGCGGACGTGGCGTCCTCCTGGCGCGGCTGGTCTTTGGCGTTGGTCTTGGCCATTCTCCCCTCCTTGTCTCTTCCGGCTCGGCGGGCCGGTCCGTCCGACCGGCCACCGTTAACACGTTCGTGGCGAAATTTACACCTGCTGACCGCAGTTTGGGCAAAACTTGTAATGATCGTCCGCTACGGGTTGACGGCAGCCGGGGCAGTCCTTGGTGACCGGCCCGAGTTCGACCAGGAGCTCTCCCTCCCGGACCGGAACCATCTTGCGGTCGTTGGAGTAGTCGGCGCTTTTCAGGACCCGCTTGACCGTGGCGTCCATGGGCGCGGACACGGACTTTTCCTGCTTCATGACCGAGATGTTGAACAGTTCCTCGCCGGTGCGGACATAGTCGTTGGGGCTGACCTGCATGACCCACAGGTCGCCGGAAACGGGCGCGCCCACATGGTAGGGATTGTTCGGATCGGCCATCTCCACCTGGGGGGCGGAGCCGCCCTGGGGCGCGGCCACCTGGACCTGGTGGGTGAGGATTTCGGAGTCCAGGGCGTAGCGGACCGTGGCCGCGCCCGAGACGTCCGGCCGGGAGATGTTCAGGATCGACAGGTGGTGGGGCTTGCCCAGGCTGTCGGAGAACAGGAGCTCCTCGCCGGGTTCCAGGCCCTCGAACCAGACGTCGAGGGGCAGGCGGTTGGGATCGCCGAACTTCTTGCGAAATTCGATGGTCTTAAGGGCGTCGCCCGGGTGGTTCAGGTAGAGCACGAACTCCTCATTGGTGGGTTCGCGGCCGATCTGCTTGGTCAGCGCCGCCATCTCGGCCTCGAAATCGACCTCGCCCAGGGCGTCCAGGGGCGAGTCCTCGGTCCGCTCGGCAATGGCCCGCCTGTAGTCCGGGCCAAAAGCGCTTTCGTAGACCCAGTCCGGGGGAAAGCCAAGGGGCATCTTGCCGAACTTGCCCAAAAGGAGGTTGCGGAAGGCGTCGTTGCAGTTGGCGTACAGGAGCAGCCGGTCGTGCCGGGCCGCCTGGGTCAGGCACTCGTCCGGGGTCTCGGCCACGGCCTCGAGGACTTCGAGCAGGTCCTTGACCGCCCGCTCGCCCCCGGCCTTGTAGGCGCTGGTCACGGCCAGGAAGGCCGTGTTCCAGGTGATCTGGGAGCCCGGGGTCACGTCGTGGTAGCGCACGATCCTGCGCGTGCCGGCCAGAAACTTGAGCATGTAGGGCAGCAGGTGGATGTAGCCCTGCTTCATGGCCCCTTCCTGGGACGAGGACGTGGCCCCGCCGGGCATGGCGTGGTCCACCACGTCGTAGTCGATGCCCTGGAAGTACGGGGCGGTGTACCGGTCGTAATAGGGCATGACCTGCTTGAGGACGAAGTTGGCGGCCCGGATCATCTCCTTGTTGGCCTTGGTCAGGGCCACGGGCACGCCCAGGTCGCCCTCGATGTAGGCGGCGGTGGACAGGACCTCGCCCTGGCCGTACCAGCGCACGGACGCGCCGATGGCCGTGTCCACGATGTGGGCCCCGGCCAGGGCGGCCGCGCCCACGGCCGGAACGAAGAGGCCGTCGGTGTAGTGGCGGTGGTAGTCGATGACCAGGTCGGGATAGGCCTTGCGGATGGCGGTGACCAGCTCCTTGACGAAACGCGGCGGGCAGACGCCGGCCATGTCCTTGAGGGCCAGGATGATGCTTTTGGCGGCCTTGGATTTGGTCATGCCGCCGGCCTTGGCCACCTGGTCCAGGATGGCTTCGAGCACGCCCAGGTAGTGCGGCACGTCAAAGCCCTTGGCAAAGGAGAGCGAAATGGCCGGCTCGAAAATGACATCCGGCCGCGACAGGGCCACCTCGGCGAAGGGGTACATGTTGTCGACGTGGTTGAGAAAGTCGAAGCAGCGGATGATGTCGTAGTGCTCGCAGATCATCTCGCCGGTCAGGCGCATCATGTTGCGCGGCTGGGGCTTGTAGCCGAGCACGTTGGTGGAGCGGATGAGCAGTTGCTTGAGGGTCTTGGGCGCGAACCGGTTCCACTCCGCCGCCTCGGTGAAGGGGTAGGTCATGTTGGCCAGCATGGCCACATGGAAGTGCGCGCCGCCGCCGTTTTCCAGGGAGAAAAAGCCGCAGTTGTCGAGGTACGGCCCGACCAGCTCGTCCTCGGCCAGCCTAAACCGGTTGCCGCTGTTGGACTGGGTGATGTCGCGGGTGGTGGTGTCCACGAAGTGGACCTTGCCCGAGTCGCGGACCACGTCGAGGATGGCCTGGCGGTCGCCGCGCGGGTACGGGCTCTCGTGCCGGCGGAAGTCCACCTCGGGCATGTGCGGCTTGAACCGGCCCAGGCGGTAGTCCTCCCGGCCCCGGTACTTGCCGAGCATCACGTGGGGGTTGTAGCCCCGGGCGGCGATCTCGGCCACCAGGCACGACAGGCGCAGGGCCTCGGGCTCCTCGTCCAGGTAGTTCAGGAGAATGGGGTTTTGGGCGATGAACTTGGTGTCGAACTCGCCTTTGACGAAATCCTCGTTGCGCAGGATCTGGCGGTGGAACGGGATGGTCGTCTTGAGCCCGCCGATGATGTACTCGCGAAGCGCCCGCTCCATGACGGCCACGACCTTGGGCCAGTTGCGGCCGTAGGAGATCAGGAGCGCGCCGGCGGAATCGTACTGGGTCGGGAACTCGTACCCGGCCGAGAGGCAGGAATCCAGCCGGATGCCCTGGCCGCCGGGCGACAGGTACCGGGCGATGAGGCCGGCGTTGGGCGTGAAATTCTTTTTCGGGTCCTCGCAGTTGATGCGCAGCTGCATGGCGTGGAGGAAGGGCCGTGTGTCGCCGCAGTTGAACCGCAGCTTGCCGCCGAAGGCGATGTTGATCTGCTCCTCCACCAGGTCCACGCCGTAGCGGCACTCGGTGATGCCGTGCTCGACCTGCAGCCGGGTGTTGACCTCGATCAGGTACGGCTCGCCGTTGGCGTCGACCAGAAACTCCACCGTGGCCAGGGAGTAGTAGCCGGTCTCGCGCACCAGGCGCTCGGAGTAGTCCTTGAGGCGCTGCCGGAGCTCGTCGGTCATGCCCCGCCAGGGCGAGGGCGTGATCTCCACGAGCTTTTGATGGTTGCGCTGGACCGAGCAGTCGCGTTCGTCAAAGGCGAACACGTTGCCGTGCATGTCGGCCGCCACCTGGATCTCGATGTGGCGCACCGAGGTCAGGAGCTTTTCCACGAACAGCCGGGGGTTGCCGAACGAGGCCTGGGCCATGGCCGAGGCCTTGGAAAAGGCGCTTTCGAGCTGGGCCTCGGAATAGATCTCGTAGATGCCCCGGCCGCCGCCGCCGCCCTCGGCCTTGAGCATGATGGGAAAGCCGATCTTGGCCGCGATCTCCCGGGCCTCGGGAATGGAGACCGAGCCTTCGGACCCGGGCACCACCGGGATGCCGAGGTCCATGGCCAGACGGCGGACCTCGACCTTGTTGCCGAGGCTCTGCATGGCCTCGGCCGAGGAGCCGATGAAGATGATGCCGGCCTCGGCGCACTTGCGCGGAAACTCCGAATCTTCCGAGGCGAAGCCCCAGCCCGGATGGATGGCCACCACGCCGTGGGCCTTGGCTTTCTTGATGATGCCGTCGATATCGAGGTAGGCCCGGGGATCGGGCCCCAGGGTGATGAGCTCGTGGGCTCCGGCCGTGGCCGGCGACGTCATGTCCACGTCGGTGACGGTGAGCACCGGGATGGCGCGCAGCCGCTCACGGATGGAACGCAGAACACGCCGCGCCGAGATGCCCCGGTTGGCGACAAGGATCTTCTTGCCTTCCACTTCGGAAAGCACTTCAAGAAACGTCTTGGCGATCATGCTGTCCTCTGACCCCTTCGGGCGACCAATCCATTTAGCGTGTGACGATCCGGCGGGGGCCGGCATCAAAGGAGGGATATGCTCCCGTTATGCAGCGTCAAATCCTGCCCGGGGCCGGGGTCGCAACGCCTGAGCCGAAGTCCCCCGTCCCCGGCCAATCCGACGATCTTCGCCCGAAACCCGTCCGTTCCGCTCTCGCGCACAAACACGTCCCGCCCCATCCAGGCCAGGCGGCGCGCAACCAGACGGGACAGCTCCTGTGAGCCCGATACCGCAACGCACTGCCGATAGCAGGTTTGCACGGACTTCACAAGTTCGGTCCACAGCGTAACCGCGCCCTGGACCTCGCCAAACGCGCCAAGGGGCGCGGCCGGAACGGCGTGGTCGCGCCGCAGCCTGGCCGGGTCCGGGGCGCTTGTCAGGTTGAGCCCCACCCCGGCCACGGACGTCCCGTCCCGCTCCTCGAGCAGGATGCCGCCGACTTTCCGGTCCTCGACCAGAATATCGTTCGGCCATTTGACTTTGGCGGAAAATCCCCGGCAGACCAGGGCGTCCGCCAGACAGGCCCCGACCAGGACCGGGGCCATGGCGGCCAGGTCTCCGGACGCCCGGGGCCAGGACAGGGCGGCGTACAGGTTGCCGGGCGGGGAAACCCAGTCCCGGCGCATCTGTCCCCTGCCCCGGGTCTGGGACAGGGCCAGGACCGTGGCAAAGGGCGGGAACAGGCCGGCACGGGCGAATTCCCAGGCCACATCCAGGCTCGAGCCGCACGGCCCCACGCAGAGAACCGGGTCGGCCACCTGGCCGGCCTCGCCTTGGGCCACGTCCCAGTCTCCGGCCGCGGGGCCCGACTCCGGACCGAGGGTGACGGTCCGCCAGGGCCCCAGCCGGGCCACATCGGCCAGCCAGAGGGGATGGGCGGCGGCCAGGGCGTGCGGGGTCAGGGGCCCGGCCAGGCCGGGCCGGCCCGAGCGCCACAGCCAGACGCCGCCCCCCGGAAAGGGGTTTTGCGTCATAGGGGTATTGCCCCCTGGATTTTTCAGGCTTTTTGGGACAAGGTCCGCCCCGGAGTCATGCATGAAACGTTATCTCGTTGGCGGCGCGGTCCGCGACATCCTCCTCGGCCGGCCGGTAGTGGATCAGGACTATCTCATCGTGGACGCCACGCCCGAAGCATTCGTGCGACGGTACCGGAGAGCGCGGCAAGTCGGCAAGACCTTTCCGGTTTTCATGCTCGGCAGCGCCCAGTACGCCTGGCCGCGCGGCGGCGACGTGCATGAGGACCTCCTGGCCCGGGACCTGACCATCAACGCCATGGCCATGGGCGACTCGCGCCAGATCGCGGGCAGGCTCCACTTCCACCCCCTGGCCCTGGCCGACCTGCGCGACCGGATCCTGCGTCCCTGCGGCGAGATGTCCATGTTCGACGATCCCCTGCGGGTCTTCCGGGCGGCGCGGTTCGCGGCTTCCCTGCCCGATTTTTCGCCCCACCCCGAGCTCATCGCCCAGATGCGGGCCGTGGCCGCCTGCGGCGCCCTGTCCGACATCTTTGCCGAACGGGTGGCCCAGGAGGTCCGCAAGGCCCTGGACGCGGCCAAGCCGTCGCGGTTTTTCTCGCTCTTGGCCGAAACCGGCTGTCTGCTCCCCTGGATGCCGGAACTGGAGGCCACCCGCCACGTGCCGGCCGGCCCGCCCGAGCACCACACCGGCTCGGTCTTCGAACACCTGTGCGCCATGACGGACCTGCTCGCCGGCAAGCCCATCGCCGGCTGGATGGCCGTGTGCCACGACCTCGGCAAGACCCTGACCCCCGAGGTCGAGTGGCCCCGCCACCACGGCCACGACGAGGCCGGGGCCGGGGTGGCCGAGGAGCTGGGCAAGCGCCTCAAGCTCCCCAACCGGGTGCGCGAGTCGGGCGTGGCCGCGGCCAGGTTCCACATGAAGGCCGCCCGCTACCACGAGCTCCGGGCCGGCACCCGGGTGGACATGCTCACGTGGCTGCACAAGCACGAGCTGGTGGAGCCGATGTTCCAGGTGGTCAGGGCCGACAGCGGCGAGGACGTCTGGCCGCTGGTCCAGCGCGACCTGAAGGTCATGCTCTCGGTCCACCTGCCCGGCAAGCAGCGGATGCGCGGTCCGGAATCCGGCGAGAAACTGCGCAACCTGCGGTGCCAGAAGCTGGCCGAGATGGACAAGAAGCGCGGCGAGGACAAGGAAGGGGCCGAAGGGAAATCCCCTTCCGACCCGGCCTCGCCACGGCAGGAGTGATCCCGGATTGCGTCAAGACCATTTGGGCCAGGCAACGGCCCGACCCAACCGGAACCTCCTCAGGGAGAAAAACGCATGACGCTTGACCTGACGAGCCTGGAAAAAGCCATCGACTCCCTGCGCCGCTCCATAGACACAAGCCTACGCCTGCCGAAAACAACGGACCCCGATTTGCGCGAAACCGTCCAGGCCGGCGTCATCCAACATTTCGAAGTCGCCTACGAACTGTGCTGGAAATTCATGCAGCGCTGGCTTCGGGAAAACGCCGTTGCCGAAGAGGCGGATTTCCCCCGCACCCGCAAGGAACTCTTCCGCATGGCCGCCCGATCCGGTTTGATCGTCGATCCCCTGCCCTGGTTCGATTTCTCCGACTCCAGGAACCGGACCTCCCATACCTACGACAGCGGCAACGCTCTTGCCGCGTTCGGCATGGCCACGGCTTTCCTCCCCTACGCCATGGAACTTTTCGCCGCACTGGCCGCCCGCAATGATTGACCTGTCACCCGAGGAACTGCAAACCGTCAGGCGCATCGCGGCCGCACATCTGCCTGGCGCTACGGTCATTGCCTTTGGCTCCCGGGTCCGGGGCACGGCCCGTCCCCATTCGGACCTGGACCTGGCGGTCATGGGGGTCGCTTCCCTGCCCGTCTCGCTCCTCGAAGCCCTTAAGGACGCCTTTTCCGCTTCCGATCTGCCCTTTTCCGTGGATGTCGTGGATTACCAAACCGTCTCGGACGCTTTTCGCCGGGCCATCGACGCCGACGCCACAGTCCTTGTTGCGCCCTGACTCCATTGTCGCAAGCCCGCTTGCCACGCTCGCGGCGTCAAAACGAGTCGCCTCTCGAGAGGACGCATCAGGCCGTCGGCCTGCCGTTGGGTTGTTGGCACCGTTTCGCAGCTTCGCGCCCACCGGGACAGCCGGAAAGACAAAAAGGCCGGAACGCTCGCGCGTCCCGGCCCTTTGTCGCAGTGTGTCCCGGCCTCGGGTCCGGGGGGAGCATCCCCCGGCCGCCGTCGGCGCCTAATGCCGGGGCTCGGCCCGGAATTCTTCCTTGAGCAGGGTTTCGGCCAGGGGCACGGCGTTGTCGGCGGTGCGGCAGAAGACCTTGTCCGGCTCCTGGCAGACCAGGGCCTTCCCCAGGACCTCGTCCATGCTCTCGACCTTGATGATCTCCATGTCCTTGAGGATCGGCTCGGGCACGTCCTTCAGGTCCTTTTCGTTTTCCGCCGGAATGATGGCCGTGCGGATAAGGCCCCGGTGGGCGGCCAGCAGCTTTTCGCGCAGCCCGCCGATGGGCAGGACCCGGCCCCGGAGCGTGATCTCGCCGGTCATGGCGATGTCGTTTCTGACCGGGATGTTCAAAAGGGCCGAGATGATGGTCGTGGCCAGGGTGATGCCGGCCGACGGACCGTCCTTGGGAATCGCGCCTTCAGGGACGTGGATGTGGATGTCGATCTCCTTGTGGAAATCGGGCTTGAGGCCGTAGAGCCCGGAGCGCGAGCGCAGGTAGGACAGGGCGGCCCGGGCCGACTCCTGCATCACCTCGCCGAGCTTGCCCGTGATCTCCACCTTGCCGGTGCCCGGCATGATGGCCGCCTCGACCATCAGGATCTCGCCGCCGACCTCGGTGTAGGCCATGCCGGTGCAAAGCCCGACCCGGGGCGCGGCCTCCATCTCGCCGTGCCGGTGCTTGGGCACGCCGAGGTAGGATTCGAGGTTCTCCTTGGTGATGGCGAACGTGTCTTCCTCGTTTTTGCCTTCCACGAGCTTGCGGGCCACCTTGCGGCAGACGGAGGCGATCTCGCGCTCGAGGTTGCGGACCCCGGCCTCGCGGGTGTAGCGGCGGATGACGTCGAGCAGGGCCTCCTCGTCAAAGGAGATGTTCTCGTCCTTCAAGCCGTGCTGCTCGATGTTTTTCGGCAACAGGAACCGGCGTCCGATCTGGGTCTTTTCCGTCTCCAGGTAGCCCGGGATGCGGATGATCTCCATGCGGTCCTGCAGCGGCAGCGGGATCGAGTGCAGGGAGTTGGCCGTGGTGATGAAAAAGATCTTGGACAGGTCGTAGTCCAGATCGAGGTAATGGTCGTTGTAGGCGTAGTTCTGCTCCGGATCGAGGACTTCAAGCAGCGCGGCCGAGGGGTCGCCCCGGAAGTCCGTGCTCATCTTGTCCACCTCGTCCAGGCAAAAGACCGGGTTGTTGCACTTCACGCGCTTGAGCGACTGGATGATCTTGCCCGGCAGGGCGCCGACATAGGTCCGCCGGTGGCCGCGGATCTCGGCCTCGTCGCGCACGCCGCCGAGCGACAGGCGCACGAACTCCCGGCCCATGGCCTTGGCGATGGACTTGGCCAGCGACGTCTTGCCCACGCCAGGCGGGCCGACCAGGCAGAGGATGGGGCCCTTGATCCGGTCCACGAGCTTCTGGACGGCCAGGTACTCGAGGATCCGCTCCTTGGGCTTTTCCAGGCCGTAGTGGTCCTCGTTGAGGATCCCCTCGGCGGCCGTGATGTCGAGGTCGGTCTCCTGGTAGACGTTCCAGGGCAGGTCCAGGATCCATTCCACGTAGTTGCGCACCACCGTGTACTCGGCCGAGGACGGCGGAATCTGGCGCAGCTTCTTGATCTCGCGAAGGGTCTTCTCCCGGGCCTCGTCGGGCATGTTCTTCTCGTCGAGGCGCTTCTCGAATTCCGCGGCCTCGGCCCCGGGGTCGTCCTCGCGGCCCATCTCCTTGTTGATGGCCTTGATCTGCTCGTTTAAATAGTACTCTTTCTGGTTCTTCTCCATCTGCTGCTTGACACGGTTTTTGATCCGCTTCTCGATGGAGGAGATTTCGATCTCGCCCTGGAGGAAGGCATAGGCCTCTTCCAGCCGGCGCACGGGCTCGAGCTCCTCGAGCACGCCCTGCTTCTTGATATAGTCCACCTTGAGGTGCGGCATGACGGCATCGGCCAGCCGACCGGGGACGGTGATGGAATTGATGGCCAGAATGGTTTCCGGAGCCAGCTTCTTGTTGATGCGGCCGTAGTGCTCCAGGGCCTCCTGGGTGGCGCGGATCAGGGCGTCGGATTCCGCGCCCGTGGATTCCTCCTCGGGCACCCGGCGCACGGTCACCATGGGATAGTCGGCGTCCTCGCCCACGCCCATGGTCTCGGGCTCCCACTCGGCCCGGTACAGGCCCTCGAAAAGGACCTTGATGGTCCCGTCGGGCAGGCGCAGCATCTGAAGAATCTTGCTGACCGTGCCCATTTCGAACAGGTCGTCGGAAGCGGGCTTCTCGGTCTCCGGGGAGCGCTGGGCCACCAGGAAAATCTTCTTGTCATGGGCGGCCACGGCCTGCTCGATGGCCTTGATGGAGGCCTCGCGGCCAACGAACAGCGGAGCGATCGAGCGCGGGAACATCACCACTTCCCGCAGGCTCATCATGGGAAGGCGTATGGTCTCGGCGGCGTACCGATCGCTGTCAAAGGTAAAACCAGTCATGCAACCTCCCGCTTACGGGGTTTTATTCGGCTTGCATCCCCGGGCCGGACGCCTCCGGCCCGGGGTTTTGCGGCAGGTTTCAAGGTAAGGCCGGAAAAACCGTTGTCAAACGAAAGGTCGGGAATCAGGCGGATTTCACTTCCTGGTGGTAGAACAGCAGCGGTTCGAGGCCCTTTTCCACCACGGCCTTGTTGATCACGCACTCCTTGACGCCGGTCAGGGACGGCAGCTTGTACATGATATCGAGCATGATGCTCTCCATCACGTTTCGCAGGCCCCGCGCCCCGGTCTTGCGTTCGATGGCCTTCTCGGCGATGGCCTCCATGGCGTTTTTCGTGAACCGCAGCCTAACCTTGTCCAGTTCGAAGAGCTTCTGGTACTGCTTGGTCAGGGCGTTTTTCGGCTCGGTCAGGATGCGGACCAGGTCGTCGCGGGTCAGTTCCTCGAGGCTGGTCAGGATCGGAATGCGGCCGATGAATTCCGGGATCAGGCCGAACTTGATCAGGTCGGCCGGATGGGCCTGGGACAGCATCCGCGACATGTCGTCGTCATGCCGGGCCTCGACCTTGGCCCCGAATCCCATGGCCGTGCCCCGCATCCGCTGGCCCACGATCTTTTCCAGGCCGATGAACGCGCCGCCGACGATAAAAAGGATGTTGGCGGTGTTTAAGCGGATGAATTCCTGCTGCGGGTGCTTGCGGCCGCCCTTGGGCGGGATGTTGGCCTCGGTGCCCTCGATGATTTTAAGCAGCGCCTGCTGCACGCCCTCGCCCGACACGTCCCGGGTGATGGACGGGCTGTCGCCCTTGCGCGCGATCTTGTCGATCTCGTCGATGTAGATGATGCCCTTGCTGGCGGCCTCGATGTCGTAGTCCGCGTTCTGGAGCAGCTGGACCAGGATGTTCTCCACGTCCTCGCCCACGTAGCCTGCCTCGGTCAGGGTGGTGGCGTCGGCGATGGCGAAGGGGACGTTGAGGATGCGGGCCAGGGTCTGGGCCAGCAGCGTCTTGCCGGAACCGGTGGGGCCGATCAGGAGGATGTTGCTCTTGTCGATCTCCACGTCGTCGGCGCCGGCGGCCCCGGCGTAGTAGACCCGCTTGTAGTGGTTGTGCACGGCCACGGCCAGGATCTTCTTGGCCTGTTCCTGGCCGATGACGTACTCGTCGAGGAGGCGCTTGATCTCGGCCGGGGGCAGGAGCTTGCCGCCCTCGGTCTCCTCGCTCACCGACTCCTGGGCAATGATCTCGTTGCAAAGCGACACGCACTCGTCGCAGATGTAGACGTCCGGGCCGGCGATCAGCCGCTGGACCTCGTCCTGGTTCTTGCCGCAAAACGAGCAGCACAGCTCGCCCGACACGGTGCTCTTCTTCCTAGTCATATGGGAAAACCCACCCTGCCCGGCGCGCCGGGCGTTTTGACCGCAACCCGAACAGGGCCTTATCCCTGTTCGGGTTCCTTTTTCGCAACAGGTTCCCTGGAGGTCAACACCTTGTCGATGAGACCGTAGGCCACGGCTTCGTCGGCGTTCATGAAATAGTCGCGGTCCGTGTCGACCCGGACCTTTTCCAGGTCCTGGCCGGTGTGGCGGGCCATGATCTCGTTCAACGACTCCCGGATCCGCAGGATCTCGCGGGCGTGGATGTCGATGTCCGTGGCCTGGCCCTGGAAACCGCCCATGGGCTGGTGGATCATGATGCGGCTGTGGGGCAGGGCGTAGCGCATGCCCGTGGCGCCGGCGCACAGGAGCAGGGCCCCCATGCTGGCGGCCTGGCCCATGCAGAGGGTGGACACCTTGGGCAGCACGTATTGCATGGTGTCGTAGATGGCCAGCCCGGCGGTGACGGAACCGCCCGGGGAATTGACGTACATGAAGATCTCCTTTTCCGGGTCCTCGGACTCCAGGAAAAGGAGCTGGGCGCAGATCAGGTTGGCCACATGGTCGTCCACGGCGCTGCCGAGCAGGATGATGCGGTCGCGCAGCAGCCGGGAGTAGATGTCATAGGCCCGCTCGGACCGGCCGGTGGTCTCGATGACAATGGGGATGGTGGGCATGGGGCTCCCTTTTTGCGCCGGGGCGCGACGCGAAGCGACAATTTTGTCTGCCGCCCGCATCCGCCGCAACCGTCCGGCTCCGGGTTTCGGGCCGGCCGGCGGGCATGTTCCCGCCGGCCGGCCCGGTTCGCTATGTACTATGCAAGAAAGGGGCCTTTTCTTCGGGCTATTCGCCGGCGGCTTCGCCGGACGCCCCTTCCGCGGCCTCAGCCGGGGCCACCTTGGTGACCATGGCATTGGCATAAATGAAATCCGCGGCCTTGTCCGCCAGAAGCTTGTCGCGGACCATGATCATGAGGCCGTTGTCCTCGTAGTAGCGCTTGAGCAGGATCACGTCCTGGCCCACCTGGGTGGAGAGGCGGTAGAAAAAGGCGTCCATCTCCTGGGGGGTGACGGTCAACTCTTCCTTGGCGGCCACGGCGGACAGGAAGATCTGGGTCTTGACCATCTCCTCGGCCCTGGGGGTCATCTCCACCTCGAGGTCGGCCAGGGTCTTGCCCGTGCCTTCCAGGCTCTTGCCCCGGCGCTCCAGCTGGTTGACGTACTCGTTGGCCATCTGGGCCACCTGCTGCTCCACGGCCGTCGGGGGCAACGGGAAGTCCACCTCAGCCAGGAGCTTGTCCAGGAGCTTTTTCTGGGCCGAGGACCGGTGGAGGTCGGCGCGCGATTTCTTGTAGGACATGGTAATGGCTTCGCGCATCTTGTCCAGGTTTTCGAAGTTGCCGGCCTTTTTGGCCAGCTCGTCGTCCACGGGCGGGAGGGTCCGCTCCTTGATCACGTGCACGGTCACCTTCATGGTCACGGTGCGTCCGGCCAGGTCGGCGTTGATGAAGTCCGCCGGAAAGGTCATCTCGGACTCGCCCTCGCCGCCGGCGGGCACGGTCTTGACCAGGGCCTCGAACTCCGGCAGGGCCTGGCCCTCGCCCAGGGTCAGCTCGAAGTTTTCGGCGCGCACGCCGGGCACGGGCTGGCCGTTTTCAAAGGCCTCGAAGGTGACGGACACCACGTCGCCGTCGGCGGGCTGACGGTCGCCGCTGACGGGCTTGACCTCGGCCAGGTTCTTGCGGACCCGCTCGATGACCGCGTCGATCTCGGCGTCGCTTATGACCACGTCCTCTTCCTCGATGGCCAGGCCCTTGTATTCGGGCAGTTCGAAGGCCGGGGCGTGCTCAAAGGAAAAGGTGTATTCCAGGGGCGTGTCCTTGGCCAGGGCCGCCTCGCTGACGTCCAGGCCGGACAGCGGGGACAGCTTCAGCTCGCCCATGACCTCGTTGATGTGGACGTTGATGAGGTCGGTGGTGGCTTCGCCCACGATCTCTTTTTTGAAGCGGGACTCGATGACGCTGGACGGCACCTTGCCCTTGCGAAAACCCTTGATGTCGGCCTTGGAGCGGTACAGGGCCACGGCGGTGGCCAGGGCGGCGTTGACTTCCTCGACCGGAACGGAGACGTTCACCTGCGTTTTGACAGGCGTAATCTGATTGACGTTATATTCCAAGGCTTCCTCCAGGCTTATCGCCCCTGCCCGGCCAGGGCGGGGCGGATTTTGGATCGTGTGGGATATGGTCGCGGACACGAAATAGGCAATACTACAGGAAGGCCCGGCAAAAGGAAAGCCTTAAACCGGAGCCTGCGCGCTGGCGGCCGATCCGCCTGGCCCACCGGAACGATGTCGCCGTTCTGGCCGGAAATCAGGATGGCTGCCCGTACCCGCCGCCGCCCGGCGTCTCCAGGCGCAGCCGGTCCCCGGCCCGCAGCCGAACATGGAACTTGCCGGGCATGACCATCTCGCCGGTCCGGCGCGTCACCACGTTGACACCCGCCATCCCCTCGCCGCCGCCGGCCAGGCCCCACGGGCCGCTGGCCCGGCGGTCGGACAGGACCGTCACCTCGACCGGGGCCAGGGCCTCGATCTCGCGCACCAGCCCGTCGCCGCCCGCGTGCTTTCCCGGACCGCCCGAACCCCGGCGCAGGGCGTAACGGGTCACGCGCAGCGGGTAGGCGTATTCCAGGGCCTCGATGGGCGTGTTGCAGGTGTTGGTCATGTGGGAGTGGACGGCCGCCTGGCCCGGACCGGAGGCGTCGGCCCCGGCCCCGCCGGCCAGGGTTTCGTAATAGGTGAATGGCTTTTTGGTCCGGGGGTCCAGGCCGCCCATGGCCAGGTTGTTCATGGTGCCCTGGGAGGCGGCCGGGATCCGTTCCGGCAGGGCCTGGGCCAGGGCGGCCAGGATCACGTCCACGATCCGCTGGGACGTCTCCACGTTGCCCCCGGCCACGGCCGCCGGAAAGACGGCGTCCACCACCGTGCCGGGACGGGTCCGGACGGTCAGGGGGGCCAGGCAGCCGGCGTTGGTCGGCATGTCGCCCCCGGCCAGGGCCCGAAAGACATAGAGGGCGGCGGACACGGCAATGGCCCTGACGGCATTGACGCACCCGGCCGCCTGGGGATCGCTCTTGGAGAAATCCAGTTCCGCCTGGTCGCCCGCAACGGTCAGGGCCAGACGCACGGCAATGTCCTGGCCTCCGGCCCCGTCGTCGTCCAGGCAGTCCTCGGCCGTGTAGGTCCCGTCCGGAATGGCGGCGACCACCGCGGCCATCAGGCGGCCGGCGTAGTCGAGCAGCGCCGCGGCCATGGCCGCGACCGCGTCCCGGCCGTGGGCTTCGACCAGGCCTTCCAGGCGGGCGACCCCGGTCCGGTTGGCCGCGATCTGGGCCGCGAAGTCGCCCTGCCGCTCGCGGGGGGTGCGGACATTGGCCAGAAAGAGGTTCATGACGTCGGCAACGACCTCGCCCCGGGTCACGATCTTGACCGGCGGGATGACCAGCCCTTCCTGGAAGATGGAGGTGGAAAGGGGCATGGAGCCGGCGGCCATGCCGCCGACGTCGGCGTGGTGGGCGCGGCTGGCCACGTAGAAAAGCGGCGTGTCCCCGCCGGCGTAGACTGGGGCCACGAGGGTGATGTCCGGCAGGTGGGTGCCGCCCCTGAACGGGTCGTTGACCATGGCCATGTCGCCCGGTTCGAGCTCCATGGCCTGGAGGATGGCGGACACGGAAAGCGGCATGGACCCGAGATGCACCGGGATGTGGGCGGCCTGGGCCACCATGTCGCCCTTGGCGTCGAAGACGGCGCAGGAGAAGTCCCGGCGCTCCTTGATGTTGGGCGAATAGGCGGCCCGGCAAAGGGCCACGCCCATCTCCTCGGCCACGGAGGCGAACTTGTTCTTGAAGACTTCCAGGGTAATGGGCGTGATCTGCATGGCGTGGCCTCGTCGACTGTTTTGCCTGGCGTGTTGCCTGGCCTTAAACCGCGCTCCCCCGCTCGTTCCGCCCCCGTCCGGGGGTCCGGGAAGATGATCCCCCCGGCCGCCGGAGGCGACTGCTCCTACCGCCCCGCTCCAGTGGCGATGACCAGGTTGCCGAAGCCGTCCACCGTGGCCTCGGCCTTGGGCGGGAGAAACGTGGTGGCCGAGGCCTCGGCGATCAAGGCCGGACCGAGGAGGTGGTTGCCCGGAAGGAGCGCCTCCCGGTCGTACCACTGGGCCGCGATCTCCCGGCCGCGCCAGACCAGGGGCCGCTCGCCGAGCCTGGCCGCCTCGGGCGCGGCCGCGACCAGATGCGTGGCTTCCTCAAAGGGCGGCTTGTCGGTGACGCCCCGGGCGCGGATGCGCAGGGTCACCACCTCGACCACGGCCTTGGGGTCCTTGAACCCGAAGACCGCTTCGTGGCGGTTGTGGAAGGCGGAATAGGGATCGGCCACGAAGCGGATGGGCAGTTCGTGGGACTGGCCCCGGTAGCGCATGTCGAGCTGGCGTTCGAGGACCACCGTGTCGCCCGCCACGCCTTCCCCGGCCATGCCCTCCCGGGCCTTGGCCTCCAGGTCGGTGAAGGCCCCGGCCAGCTCGAAGATGTCGGTGGTGTCCGAGGACAGCATGACCGTGGCGGAAAAATCCTTGACCACGTCGGCATGGAGCATGCCCAGGGCCGAAAAGAGCCCGGCGTGGCGGGGCGCGATCACGGTGCGGATGCCGAGGAGCCGGGCCAGGGACACGGCGTGGAGCCCGCCGGCCCCGCCGTAGGACAGGAGGGCGAAGTCGGCCGGATCGTGGCCCCGCTCCACGGAGATGACCCGGATGGCCCGCTCCATGGCGGCCTCGGCCACGGCCACGACGCCCTCGGCCGCCTCCACGGGCGAGAGTCCGGCGGCCTGGCCCAGGGCGGCGAAAAGCGGCGGCAGCCTGTCCGGGAAAAGCGGCATGGCCCCGCCCAGGAACCGGTCCGGGGCCAGGCGGCCGAGAAACAGGTTGGCGTCGGTGACGGTCAGGGCGTCGCCCTTGCCGTAGCAGGCCGGGCCGGGATCGGCCCCGGCGCTTCGCGGCCCGACGCGAAGCGCCCCGCCGGCATCCAGGGCCGCCAGGGACCCGCCGCCGGCCCCGACGGTGTGGATGTCGAGCATGGGGGTCTTGATCGGCAGGCCGGCCAGGACCGTGTCCATGGCCATGCCGAGGCCCCCGTCCACAAGCGAAACGTCGGTGGAGGTGCCGCCCATGTCAAAGGTGATCAGCCGGTCGTATCCGGCCGCCTTGCCCACGGCCAGGGCCGCCACCAACCCGCCGGCCGGGCCGGACAGGATGGTGCGCACGGGCTCGCGCCGGGCCGTGGCGGCGGCGATCAGGCCGCCGCTCGACTGCATGACCGAAAGCGGCGCGTCCCCGGGCAGGCCGGCCTCCAGCTCGCCGAGGTAGCCTTCCATGACCGGGGCCACGTAGGCGTTGGCCACGGTGGTGGCGGCCCGTTCGTATTCGCGAAATTCGGCCAAGAGCTCGCTCGAAAGGGAAACCGACACCCCGACCTCGGCCAGGGCCTGTCCCAGCAGTTTTTCGTGCTCGGGCCGGAGAAAGGAAAAAAGCAGGCACACGGCCACGGACGCGGCCCCGGAGGCGGCCACGGCCTGGGCCACGCGCCAGGCGTCCTCGGGCGTCATCTCCTCCACCACCTTGCCGGCGGACGAGACGCGGCCGGGCGCGCCGAACCGCAGGGCCTCGGGCACGGGGCACGGCTCCTTGCGGCTGGCCAGGTCGTATAGCTCGGGCCGGTTCTGGCGGCCAATGGCAATCAGGTCCTCGAACCCGGCGTTGGTCACAAAGGCCGTGACCGCGCCCCGGCGTTCGAGCAGGGCGTTGGTGGCCACGGTGGACCCGTGCAGGACCCGGGCGACGGGCAGGCCCAGCCGGGCGAGCCCTTCCAGCACGGCCCGGGCCGGGTTGTCCGGGGTGGACGGAAGCTTGACGACCGCGAACCCCTCGGCCCCCCGGCAGATGATGTCGGTAAACGTGCCTCCGGTATCGACGCCGACAATGGCCATCCGGCCCCCCTTTTC
>CAZIJE010000030.1:0-13356 GCA_964539435.1 uncultured Desulfovibrio sp. | reverse complement strand
GGGGGATCATCCCCCCCGGACCCCCTGGGCTGGCTCAGGGGTGATACGCAATACGATATTGCGCCCTGAGCCCTTCAGGGGTTTCCAAAGGGCAAAGCCCTTTGGTCGCCGCAGGCTTCCTTACGACTTACTACAGATTACAGATTGGCGGCCAGCAGTTCGCCGAAGGCGGCGCAGCCGATGGTGGTCGCGCCCGGGATCTGGTCGGCCAGGTCCACGGTGACCTTCTTGCCCGAGATGGTCTTGTCCATGGAATCGTGGATCAGCTTGGCGGCCTCGTTCCAGCCGATATGCTCCAGGAGCATGGCGCCGCTTAAGATCAGGCTGCCCGGGTTGGCCTTGTCCTTGCCGGCCAGGGCGGGTGCGATGCCGTGGGTCGGTTCGAAAAAGGCCAGCTTTTCGCTCATGTTGACGCCGGGGGCCAGGCCGAGCCCGCCGACCTGGGCGGCCAGGGCGTCGGAGATGTAGTCGCCGTTTAGGTTGGTGGTGGCGATGACCGAGTAGTCCTGGGGCCGCATGAGGGCCACCTGGAACATGTTGTCCGCGATCCGGTCCTTGATGACCACGGGCTTGGCGCCGCCGGCGGCCGCCTCCTCCTCGGTCATGACCGTGTCCGCGAACTCCGTGGCCGCGACTTCGTAGCCAAAGGCCCGGAAGGCGCCCTCGGTGTATTTCATGATGTTGCCCTTGTGGACCAGGGTGACGCTCGGCCGGCCGGTGTCCACAGCGAACCGGATGGCCTTGCGCACCAGCCGCTTGGAGCCGGCCGGGGTGATGGGCTTGATGCCGATGCCGGCGGTGTCGTCCACCTTGGCCCCGAGCTCGTCGCGCAAAAACGCGATCAGCTTTTTGGCCTCGGGGGTGCCGGTCGCGTATTCGATGCCCGCGTACACGTCCTCGGTGTTCTCGCGGTAGATGACCATGTCCACGAGGTCGGGACGCTTGACCGGGGATTCGATGCCCTTGAAGTAGCGGATGGGGCGGATGCAGGCGTAGAGGTCCAGGACCTGGCGCAGGGTGACGTTCAGGCTGCGGAAGCCGCCGCCCACCGGGGTGGCCAGCGGGCCCTTGAAGGCCAGCTCCGCGCCCGTCAGCGCGTCCAGGGTGGCCTGGGGAAGATAGTCGCCGGTCTCCTTGAAGGCCTTGCCGCCGGCGAGCAGCTCTTTCCAGACCAGTTTGCGGCTGCCGCCGTAGGCCTTGTCCACGGCGGCGTCGAGGACCGGCCGACCGGCCTTCCAGACATCCGGGCCGATTCCGTCGCCCTCGATCCAATATACCGTCTTTTCCATGCGCCTGCTCTCCTCATTCGAAATTTGGAACAACAGGCATGGTTAAAAAGGGAGGACGCGGTTTGTCAACCAAGCCGTGCCGCCGGCCGGGTCCCGGCGCGGTCCCGGCCACCGGGGGCAGCGCCGCCGCGTCAGGCGTCGCGGCCCTCACGAGGCCGGCGGCGGGGCGGCGAAACGCTTGAACTTGGCGGTGACGTTGTCGTCGAGCCAGCGGGCGTCCCACCACTCGATGGGAATGACCGGCCGGCCGGCCAGGTACATGGCGAAATGGACCTGGTCGCCGCCGGCCAGGCCCGTGGTCCCGGTCTGGCCGATGGCGTCGCCCTTTTTGACGAAGTCGCCCACGGCCACGGACGCGGACGAGAGGTGGCCGTAGAGGCTTTCGAGCCCCATGCCGTGGTCGATGACCACGGTCGTGCCGTACACGCCGAGCGGCCCGACAAAGACCACCCTGCCGGCATTGGCCGCGGGCACCGAAGCCCTCGGGACCGAAGACAGGTCGATGCCGTCGTGGCGCTCGCGGTCGATCTCCTGGCCCTTGTAGACATAGACCCGGTCGGCCCCGAAGGAGCCGCGCACCACGGACCGGGGCAGGTACACGAACCCGCCCTCCCACAACGGCTCCGGACTGGTCTTGGCGGCCAGGGCGGCCATGGTGGCCTCGGTTTGCCGGCGCAGTTCACTGTTTATCTTTTTGAAACGTTCCGCCGGGTCGACGGTCTCGGGAAAGAGGCCGGCAAAGGCCGGCAGCCGGGCGGTAAAAAATTCGTCGGTCAGTTCCACCCGCTCCTCGCGAAACCGCCGCTTGATGGCCATATTGACGAAAAATCCAGTCTTTTCATTGCCCGCCGCGTCCTCCACGAACAGCCGCGGCTTGTAGGCCTCGGCCGCGACATCCATGGGAAAGGCGAACAGGCAGGCGTATTGGCCGCTTTTTTGCTTATACCCCGGAAAGAAGGCATCGCCCACCGCCACGCCGCTTCGCGTCACCTCCTTGTTCACCTCGTAGATGACCAGCCCCGCCCCGCCCTGGCGCATGTAGTGCGCCGGCGTCAGGGGCTTGATCACGGGCGGCACGGGGTCGAGGACCATGCGCCGGGTGATCCGGCTCGTGTTGCCCGCCCCGAGGTTGGCGTAGGAGCCGTCAAAGGCGGCGACCTGGAGTTCGAAGGCGCCGCTGCGCAGCTCCGAGCCTTCCAGGGTGAAGCGTTCGGAGATCCGGTCCCGGGGCGGATCGAAATTTTTGCGCAGCACGTCGAAGCGGCGCTGGCCCTGGGTGACGGTGACGGTGACCGAACGGATGCCGGACTGGTCGTCCGAGGCCTGGACCGTGAAGGGCCGCTTCAGGCTGGCGGCGTCGGCTTCGGGGGACAAGGCCACTTGCGGTTTCTGCGCATCCTTGAGAAACAGGTAGTATCCGGCGAACCCGGCCACGGCCACCGGGGAAAGGAGCAGCGCGCCGGCCAGGGCAAAAAAAGCGGGACCGAGGCTCCTGCGTCGCTTGAAGGGTTTTTTGATGCGCATGGGTTTCGTATCCCCTGAAGGCCGGATTCCGACACTATAGGACAGGGCCTGGCTTCGGGCAAGCAAGGCCTGCCGCCAGGCTCACGGCAAAGGAGGCTTCATGCAAGGGAAAACCGACACCACGCCCGCGCCGGCCGCGACGCGGCGTCTGGCCCTGCCGGCGGCCACGGCCTGCCTGGCCCTGCTCGGCTGCGGCCTCGATTGGGGAAGCGGCCTGCTGGCCCGCAGCCAGGCCGAACTGCGCCACGAAACGGTCCGGTTGGCCCAGGAGGCCGTGATGCGCCAGGACGAGGCCGCGCGCCTAGCCGACCTGTTCTCCCTGGACCTGGAGGACCGCCGCCGCTTTCGCCTGACCGCCACGGCCTACTGCCCGCTCTGCCTCACCGACGAGGACACGCCCCAGCCGGCCGCCCTGGGCGGTCCGGCCCGGCCCGGCCGCACCGTGGCCGTTTCCCGCGACCTGAAGCGCCTGCTCGGCCGCAAGGTCTATATCGAGGGCCTGGGAGTCCGGGTGGTGGAAGACCTGATGCACCCCCGCTTCACCGGCCGCATGGACCTGTGCCTGCCCGACCGGGAACAGGCCGTGGCCTTCGGGGTCAAGCGGCTGGAGGTGGTGGTGGTCGACTGAGGCCGGTCCGGCGCGGGGCTTGGCCTTGTGTCGCGTCCGCGAAACACGCACAGGCGTGTCCCATGGACAACTTACTTTAGAATTTATGTTTTCTTGGATAAATACTATCGTATTTTTTCAGGGACGTCACGCTAGTAGGCCCCGCGCATGCTGCACACCACCGGAATGGTGCGCAGCAGGATCTTGATGTCCAGGACCACGGACCAGGTGTCCACGTATTCGATGTCGAGCTCCATCATCCGCTCGAAGGGCACGGTGTTGCGGCCGCAGATCTGCCACAGGCAGGTGATGCCGGGCTTGACGCCGAACCGGCGGCGCGGCCAGTCCTTCTCGATGCGGATGACGTCGCGCACCGGCAGGGGCCTGGGGCCGACCAGGCTCATGTCCCCGCGCAACACGTTGTAGAGCTGGGGCAGTTCGTCAATGCTGGTCATGCGCAGGATCCGTCCGAGCCGGGTGATGCGCGGATCGTCCTTGATCTTGAAGGTGGCCCCGTCCATCTCGTTTTGGGCTTCGAGCGCCGCCTGCAGGGCCTCGGCGTTTTGGACCATGGTCCTAAACTTGTAGAACTTGAAGAGCCGCTTGTTGAGCCCCACCCGCTCCTGCACAAAAAAGGCCGGCCCAGGCGAGGTCAGGCGCACCAGGGCCCAGACCAGGAGCAGAAGCGGCGCAAGCAGCACCAGCATGGCCAGGGACACGGACACGTCCAGGAACCGCTTGAGGATCAGCTCCCGCTCGTCGGCCAGGGTGTTGGTGATGGGCACGATGAGTTCGCCGCCGTGGCTGCCCGGACGGCGGCGCGGATTGGCCAGATCAAAAAGGCGGGTCACCACGGTCACGGACACGCCCTGCTCCTCGCACTCGGCCACGAGCGTGGTGGCGGTGTCGTGGAGCTCGGACAGGGGCAGGCAGATGAGCACCTCGTCCACCACGTGACCGCGCAGGTAGGCGGCGAAATCCGACAGCCCCGAGACCAGCCGGAACCGTTCCGGCGCCGGTTCGGGGGCCGGCTTTTCCCAGGCATCGCCGACAAAGCCCATGAACCGGTGGCCGTGGCCGGGCCGCGCCAGCATGCGCAGGGCGATCTCCTGGGCCCGCCGGCCCGTGCCGACGATCAGCGTCCGGCGGGCGGCGATGCCCTGGGCCTCGGTCAGGAACAGGAGCCGGCGGGTCACGAACCGGGCGGCGATGCCCCCGGCGCAGGCCAGACACCAGTAGGTGGCCAGAAAAGCCGGGGTGACCAGGGGCGGGTTCAGCACGGCCGCGGCCGCGACCAGGACCAGGACCACGGCGGTGACGGCCTTGACCGAGGCCTTGAGCGCCTCGCGCCACTGGAAAAGCGCGCTTTCGGTGTACAGGGCAAAAAGCGGAAATACGCTGGCCGTGGCCACGAACAGGCCGGCGAAAAGGGCCGTGGTCGCCCCATCGAGGCGCAAGGTCACGTCCGGCGGCACGGCCTGCAGGCCGCTGGTGGCCACGGCCACGGCCACCACCAGCGAAACGGCCGCCACGGCCAGATCGACGAGGCGAAGCCAGGTCAGGGCTCCCTGCCTGGTCTTGAACGCCAACGATCCACCCTGGCCGGGGGATGCGTCCACAGCCCGGGGAAGGGGCTCGTGAGGGGACTGTTCCCCGGGACCGGATAATCGCGCAAGGTTGCCCACAAAAGGAATTTTACGCATATTTCCCGATTTTGTGCAACCGATATGCCATCCTCCCGTCCATTTCGCGACCGGCCGCGCGCAAGCCTTGCCGGCTCCGGATCGCCGACAGGGCCGGCCCCGCCTGGTGCAAGAGGCCGACGTCCCGCCGGCATTTCGGCAAACCGCGGAAAAATAAAAAAAGCCCGGCCGCGCAAGGCGGCCGGGCTTGGCGTCCGGAATCCGGAACCCGTCTACTTCTTGTTGAGCGCCACTTCCTGGGGGAAGATCGGCAGATACCGGTAGGACAGGCTCATGACGATGAAGCCGTAGGCGACGATCATCAGCGACGTCGACCACTCCGCCCAGTTGGGAGTGTAGATCTCCCACTTGGTGAACGGCAGCACCGGCTGGGCCAGGGCCTGGACCGTGAAGACGTAGCGGTTGATCACCACGCCGAGGCAGGCCAGGATCGCGCCGGTGTACATGAAGACCGGCTTTCTGCGCAGCGGGGTCAAAAGGAGGATGACCGGCACCGGCAGGCACAGGACCAGTTCGGTGAAGAAGAGCCAGCGGCCGTAGACCAGCCCGTAGAACATCTGGTCAAAGGTCAGGCCGGCCCGGGGCAGGATGTCGTTCACCCAGGCCCAGGTGTCGAGGTACTTGAACACCATGTAGATCAGGAGCATGGTGCCGCCGATCTTGGCCATGAGCGACTTCACCCGGTAGGTGGTCAGCTTGCGGCCGGAGAGCTTCTCCATGAAGCCGGCGATCAGCACGGTCAGGCACGGGCCCGAGGCGATGGCCGACAGGACGAACAGGAAAAACGTCCAGGGCCAGATGAAAAACCCGTCGCGGAAGGCGTAGGGCCGGGCGAACATGACGCCGTACATGCCGCCGAGCGATCCCTGGTGGAAGGTCGAGAGGAAGGCGCCGATGCCGGCGAACAGCGGCATGACCACGTGCATCTGGTGGGCCAGGTTGTGCAGGAACGGGATCTTGTTGATCTGCTTCTGCTCGAGGATCAGCGGCACGTACTCGATGATGAGCACCATCAGGTAGCAGGTGATGCAGAAGATAACTTCCGTCAGCATGGAGTGGACGTTGGGGTGCCAGTAGCCGAACCAGGCCCGGATCGGCTGGCCCACGTCCAGGGACAGGATGATCATGGCTCCGGAGTAGCAGATGAAGCCCTTGATCACGGTCAGGTTGATGATGTTTTTCAGCTCGTCGATGCCGATGATGTAGCGCAAAAGTCCCGTGAAGAAGGCTCCCGCGCCCAGGGCGATGACGGCCAGGTCGAAGGTGATCCACAGGCCGAAGCCGAAGTAGTTGTCAAGGCCGGTGACGCCGATCCCCCGGTAGAGGATGACGCCGGCGGCGATGGCTCCGAAAAGGACCCACAGCCCCAGAAAGCCGAGCCAACCCATGAACTTCCCAAGGGCGCACCGCTCGACCCCCATGGGATACCAGTTTTTTTCCATTTCCACGAAGCTCATTGCATGCCCCCCGGATTACTCGCTTTTAAGGTAGTTGTCGCCGAGCTTGCGCACCCACTCCCGCCGGCTCAGGTAATAGACCTGGGTGTTGGTGCCCAGGCGCTCGAGCAGACGGAAGGCGTTGGGGCTCTTGATGAGCTCGTGCACCTTGTGCTTGGGATTTCTGAGGTCCCCGAACTGGAGGGCCCCGGAGGGGCAATTCTGCACGCAGGCGGTCACGTACGCGCCGTCATCGAGGTTGTCGGGGTTCTTTCCGGCCGCCCGGGCGGCGTCCTTGGCGAAGTTCCAGCGGTGGTGGCAGAAGGTGCACTTCTCCACCACGCCGCGCGGGCGCACGGACGTCATGGGCGTAAGGGTCTTTTCCATGCCCTGGGGCCAGACCGGATCGTACCAGCCGAAGTACCGGACGTGGTAGGGACAGGCGGCCACGCAGTACCGGCAGCCGATGCACCGGGGATAGATCTGGCTCACGATGCCGCCGTCCTCGTTCTTGTCCGTGGCGATGACCGGGCAGACGGACACGCAGGGCGGGTTGCCGCACTGCTGGCAGGGCCGGGGCAGGTAGGCGATGTCGTGGTCGGGAAAGGCCTTGTCGTTGGTCAGCTCGTACACCAGCATCCAGGACGTCGACCGGAGCTTGTTGGACGCCTCGGGCTGGGGATTGATATTGTTTTCCGTCTGGCAGGAGGCCATGCAGGCCCCGCAGCCGGTGCATTTGTCGAGGTCGATCACCATGCCCCAGGTGATCGGGAATTCCTTGTTCTGTGCGGACATGTCGGCTTCCCTCTGGCTTGCGTTAGGCTATTTTGACTTCCGGGGCCGTCCACACGGACATGCCGGTGCCCGGCTCTTCGGCAATGGCCATGAGGGACAGGTAGTTGGCCCCCTTGTCCTTGCTGAACATGTCGAAGGCCGTGTGGCCATACCCGAGGGGGGCCGCGACCATGCCGGTCATGACGCTCTCGAAGATGTGGACCTTGGCCGGACAGTCGGCGCCAGCGCCCGTGAGCTTCACGGTGGCGCCTTTTTTCAGGCCCAGGGCCTTGGCGGTCTCGGCGTTGACGCGCACGAAGGTGGTCTCGCCGAGCAGCTCGGTGTCGGGCACCATGGTCAGGTCCTGGCAGGGAATGCCGGTGGTCGGGGTGCCGGTGCGCAGCTGGGCGTAGGGCGCCAGGACGGCGGCCTTGGCCGGGGCCTTGGCGATCTTGACGGCCTTGGCCAACACGTCCGGGGCGAAGCCCATGCCGTTTTGGGCCACGGAACCGACCATGGTCCAGGCGTAGCCGGCTTCCAGGGCCTTCCAGAGGTCGCCGCCGGCCAGGGCGGGCGCGGGCTTGCCGGCCGCCACCTGCCAGGGCATGACGTCCTTGGCCACGAAGCCGCCCGTGGCCTTGGCCAGGGTGGCCGCCTTCTCCTTGAGCAGCGGCAGGAAGGCGTCGAACTTGAGGTCCATGCTCATCTTGCGGGCCAGGGCCAGGAGCACGTCGCCCGTGGTCCGGGTGTCGTGGACGGGCTTCTGAATGGGCCGCACCAGGCTGTAGAGGCAAAAGCCCGAGCCGTAGGGCGTGACCACGTCGTCGTAGCGCTCCAGGGTCAGGGAGTTGGGCAGGACCAGGTCGCACATGGCCGCGGTCTCGTCCATGAACGAGGAGAAGCTGACCTTGAACGGAATCTTTTCCAGGGCCTGGGCCATGGTCTTGGCCTCGGGCAGGCCGTAGGCCGGGTTGGCGTCGTAGACCAGCAGGGCCTTGGGGGCCGGGGTCTTGCCGTCGGCCACGCCCTTGAGGAAGGCGGGCAGGTCGCCCTCGAGCATGGCCTCCCGGGTCAGGGCGCCGGGAACCACGGTCGCCAGTTCCGGCAGGGCGTAGACGCCGCCGGGCTTGTTGACGCGGTTTAGGAGCAGGTTCAGGGACATGCCGGCGATAAACGGTCCGGCGCCGAGGCCCTGGCCGAACGGAGAGCCGGTCACGATCAGCGGGGCCTTGGCCGCGGCCAGGGTCTTGGCCACGCCGGCCAGGACATCCGGGCCGATGCCCGTGGCCCGCTTGACGTCCTCGGGGCCGAAGCCGCCGTTGACCACGGCCTTGAAGGTGTCGAATCCGGGAGCCGTGCTCGTGGCCCCGGCCTTGAGCAGGTGCCAGGCGATGCCGAGGGCCACCACGCCGAGGTCCGCGGCCGAGGCCGGGATCCACTGGTCGCACACCGAGGCCGTGTTGTTGCGCACCGGGCCGACGTAGACGTAGGTGGAGGCGGGCTTCTGGCCGGCCGGCCGGAACTCGGCAAAGGCCTTGCGGTTGCGGGTGGAGGTGCCCCAGGTCTCGAAGATGTCCGCGCCCAGGACCAGCACGGCGTCGGCGTTCTCGAAGTCGTAGCCGGCCTGGCCCTTGGCGCCCATGAGCTTCATGCCCTTGGCGGCCGTGGTGGCCTCGGAGGGCATCATGAAGTAGCCGGCCGAGCCGAGCTTGCCGACAAAGGCGGACAGCAGCTCGTTTATGGTGCCGGTGTTGTCGCCGGACACGCAGGCGACGCCGCCCTTGGCCGCGCCGAGCTTGTCGGACATCTCGATGAGGGCCTGCTCCCAGGTGATGGGCTCGAAACCCTTGCCCGACTTCTTCATCGGCGATTTCACGCGCGCCGGGCTGTAGAGCATGTAGACTTCGGACCGGGCCAGGGCGGAAACGCCGCCGCGGGACAGGGGATGGGCCGGGTTGCCGCCCGCGGTGACGGGATTGCCCGCCACGCGCGTGATGTTCAGGCCCTCGCCGGCCGGACACAGTTTGCTCGTGGTGGCCACCTGGTCCATCTGGCCCTTGGGCACCCTGGGAATCCACGGCCAGTTCTGGGTCCAGATAGACACGTCATCCAACATCTTCCACGGGATGGGGGTGAACATGGTGCCCACGGCGCCACCCGCCACAAGCCCGAGGAAAGCTCTGCGATCAAGTCCCATTTCTTCCCCCTTATTTATGACAGACGAAGCAGGCGTTGCTGGTGCCCATGGAGGCGTGGCAGCGTTCGCACTCCCACATCTTCATCGTGTCCTTGCTGTAGCCGCTCAACCGGTTCTCGTAATACGCCGGCGGGTTGTCCATCTTGGCCACGTCGGGATGGCACTTGGTGCACTCGAATCCCTTGTGGGCGGCGTGGGAGAAGAACACGTTGTCAGGCTGGTACTGGTAGACAAGCCAGGGGACTTGAGCGCCGGTCTTGGCATAGTCCTTGACGAACTTGTCGATTTCCTTGCCATTAGGCGAATTGTCGCCGGTTTCCTCGCCATGGCACTCGGCGCAGGATGCGGTCGAGGGCAGACCCGCGAATTGGCCGTCCGGGCCGAGATGGTGGCACTGCTCGCAATCGATCCCCAATTGCGCGTGCACCGTGTGACTGAAACGAATGGGTTGCGTCTTTTCGCTGTAAAGCATTTTCGGAAAGATGACCCACCCCACCACGAGGGCGCCGACGAAGCCGATCAGGCCAAAAAGGACCATGCCGCCAACGCCGCCGGCCGAATTCGATCTTTTCTCCTCCATACTTCCCCTGCCCATTGTGCCGTTGCTGGTTGTACGCCGCGCGCAAAGACGCGCGACGCCCGCCGCCCCTTGCAGGCGCGATCGGAAAAAAAGAGACGTTTGCGAGGTACGGCCGTCCCGAAGGGCAGTCCCCGTGCCCAGGCCGGGAGAGCCGCACCGCGCTTTTTACCCAGGCCGCAACTTCCGTGTCAAGGTTTAATGAAAAAATTCACGAATCCCCGACGCATGGAAGCCACGGCCGTCAGGACCCCTTGCCGCCGCCCCCGACCTTGCGGCCGTAGACGTCGTCGAACCGCACGATGTCGTCCTCTTCCAGGTACGGCCCGGACTGGATCTCGATGATCTCCACCGGCAGCTTGCCCGGATTGGACAGCCGGTGGAGCGTGCCCTTGGGAATGTCGATGGACTGGTTCTCGGTCAGCAGCCGCTCCTCGTCCCCAAGCTGGACCAGGGCCGTGCCCGACACCACCACCCAGTGCTCGGTCCGGTGGTGGTGCATCTGCAGCGACAGCCGGCCGGCCGGCGGCACCTCGATGCGCTTGATCTTGTAGCCCGGCCCGCCCTCGAGCACGGTGTAGCTGCCCCAGGGCCGGCGCACGGTCACATGGGCCTCGATCAGCTTGCTGCCCTGGGACTTGAGGGCCCCGACCACGTCTTTGACCCGCTGGGCCTCGGTCACCGGGCAGACCAGGGTGGCGTCGCGGGTCTGGATGACGATCATGTCCTTGACCCCGGCCACGGCCAGGGAGCTGCCCTCGGAAATGAAAAGCGAGTTCTGGCAGTCCAGGGCCAGGACCTCGCCCTGGACCACGCAGCCGGCCGCGTCCTTTGCGCCCAGCCGGTACAGGGCCTCCCAGCTGCCGAGGTCGTCCCAGTCGAACGGGGCCTCGACCATGGCGATGTGGTCGAGCTTCTCCACCACGCCGTAGTCCACGGACACGTCCGGCAGGCCGGCGTACCCGGCGGCCAGGGGCCGCTCGGCCCGCTTTTCCCACCAGGCGAAGACTTCGGGCGCATGGGCGGCCACGGCCTCGAGAAACATGTCGGCCCGGAAGACGAACATGCCGCTGTTCCAGTAGTGCTCCCCGCCGGCGACGAGTTTTTCGGCCGTCGGCAGGTCCGGCTTTTCCGTGAATCCGGCCACCGCGTACGCGCCCTCTCCCAGGGACTGGCCCCGGTGGATGTAGCCGTAGCCGGTTTCCGGGTTTCGGGGCGGGATGCCGAAGGTCACGAACCAGCCCTGCCCGGCCAGGGCCACGGCCTGGTCCATGGCCCTGCGCCAGGCGTCCCGGTCGTCGATGCGGTGGTCGGCCGGAAAGACGCCGACCACGGCCTCGGGGTCCTCGGCCACCACGGCTTCGAGGCCGAGCAGGATGGCCGGCAGGGTGTTGCGGCCCATGGGCTCGGCCAGCACGCGCCCGGCCGCGTCCGGCAGGACCGAGCCGAGCTGGGACCGGACCTCGAAGGCGTGCTCCTCGTTGGTGACCACGAGCACCCGGTCGGCCTCGAAGGCCTCGGCCACGCGCAGGGCCGTGGACTGGAGCAGGGTCTCCCCGCCGCCAAGGGCCAGGAGCTGCTTGGGCAAAAGCGTGCGGGAAAGCGGCCAGAGCCTGGTGCCCGAGCCGCCGGCCAGGATCAGGGCGTACCTGGCCCCGGCGTCGCCCGAAGTGGCGGCAGGGGCGGCGGCGGGCGTATCGGATGCGGTCATGCGACCTCCTTGGTCCGCTTGGCGTTAGGGAACGTAGACAAAGGGGGAGCCGGACGCGGCCAGGGTCGGCTGGCGGGCGTCCTTGTCCGAGAGGACCGGCGCGTCCACGGGCCAGTCCACGGCGATGTCCGGGTCGTTCCAGGCGATGCCCGCGTCGTCTTGCGGCGCGTACGGAGCGTCGACCTTGTACATGAACTCCGCGTTCTCGGTCAGGGTCACGTAGCCGTGGGCAAACCCGCGCGGCACCATCAGGCGCAGGAAATTGTCCTCGGACAGTTCGATGCCGTACCACTTCCCGTAGGTGGGCGACCCCACGCGCAGGTCCACGGCCACGTCGAAGACCGCTCCGCGCACCACCCAGACGAGCTTGGCCTGGGTGTTGGGCGGCCGCTGGAAGTGCAGGCCCCTGAGCACCCCCCTGGGGCCGGAACGGGCGTGGTTGTCCTGGACGAAATCATAGTCGAGACCGGCCGCGGCAAAGGCCTGGCGGCTGTGGGTTTCCAGAAAAAACCCTCGGTTGTCGCCGAAAACCCTGGGCTTTATGACCACAAGCCCTGGGATGCCGGTTTGTGACACCTCCACGAGGGACCTCCCATTGCTAATCTGTTTGCATCCTGCATCGGAATGCCGCAGTCCCTATCCCATTTCAGGGACGCGGACAACAGGTCCGGCCGGCCAGGGCGGCCGTTTCGCCGGCCCGGTAGGAGCTTCTGACCAGGGGCGCGGCCAACATTTTGGCAATCCCTTGCTCGCGGCCGAGGGCGGCCAGGGCGTCGAACTCCTCGGGCGGCGCGTACCGGACGACAGGCAGGTTGCGGCGCGACGGGCGCAGGTACTGGCCGACCGTGACCACCGTGCAGCCGGCCCGGGCCAGATCGGCAAAGACCTGCCCGAGTTCCTCCACGGTCTCTCCAAGCCCGACCATGAGCCCGCTTTTGACGACCGCCCCGCCCCGGGCGGCGGCCCGGGCCAGGAGCGCCAGGCTGCGCGTGTAATTCGCGCCGGCCCGGGCCGTGGCATAGAGGCGCGGCACGGTCTCCACATTGTGGTTGAGGACGTCGGGCCGGGCGGCCAGCACGGTTTCCAGGGCAGCGGCGTCGCCGCCGAAGTCCGGGACCAGGACTTCGACCGTGGCGCCCGGAGCGGCCTGGCGCACGGCCCGGATGGTGGCCGCGAAGTGCCCTGCCCCGCCGTCGGCCAGGTCGTCGCGGGTCACGGACGTGACCACCACGTGGGAAAGCCCCAGTTCGGCCACGGCCCGGGCCAGCCGTTCGGGCTCGCCGGAGTCGACCGGATCGGGCGCGCCCGGAACGATGTTGCAGAAGGCGCAGCCCCGGGTGCACACGCCGCCGAGGATGAGAAACGTGGCCGTGCCCCGGGAGAAGCACTCGAAGATGTTGGGGCAGCGGGCCCCCCGGCAGACGGTGCGCAACTCTCCGGAAGCCACGGTCCGGGCCGTGGCCGCGAATCGGGCGTCGGCCGGCAGCTTGACCCGCAGCCACGGCGGCAGCCGGCCGGCCGATTTATTCGGATTTGGC
>CAZIJE010000029.1:0-31221 GCA_964539435.1 uncultured Desulfovibrio sp. | reverse complement strand
GGGCGCGGCGCGGGCGGGATGGCGGCGGACGTCTTGGGGAGCTTGCCCGGCTTGGCCGGCAGGGGCTGCTCGGGCGCGGCCGGGGGCACGGTTCCGGCCGGCGGCGCGGCCGGGACGACCGGCGCGCCGCGAAACAGAAGCGCGGCCTCCTCGATCTGCTGCGGCACGAACAGGGGGGCGGCGGCCACGACCTGGAACAGCGACGCCCCGGACCGGCCGACCGACGTCACCCTGGCCACGGGCAGGCCCTTGGGAAAAATCTCGTCCAGGCCGGAGGTGACCAGGATCTCCCCTTCCTCCAGGGGCGCGCCCTGGGCCACGTACTGGAGGGACAGCTCCCGATTCGGGCCTTCGCCCTTGAGGATGCCCTGGGTCCGGTTTTTCTGGGAGATCACGGGAATGCGGCTGTTGGGATCGGTGATCAAGAGGACCGTGGCCGCTGTGGGCGAAATGCGCAGGACCCGGCCGACCACGCCCTCGGGCGCGACCACGGGCGTGTTCTGGGCCACGCCCGAGGCGCTGCCCTTGTCGATGAGAAAGGTCTCCAGGGCGGCGTTGGGGCCCAGGCGGTGGGAAACGACCCGCACGCCCAGGCGCGTCCACTCCTCGGGCGGCGTCATGGACAACAGCCGACGCAGGCGCTCCACCTCCGAGGCGTTCTCCCGGAGCCTGGACAGCTCGTCTTTCGCGGCGTCAAGCTCCTGGCGCAGCTGGTCGTTTTGCTGCCGGATGCCCACGAAATACAGATAGCGGCTCCATAGCGACGCCGCCTGGTCATGGACCAGCTTCCCCGGAGCCAACACCCACCTGGCGAATTCGAGTCCGGTATGGCTGGCCAGCGTATCGACGTAGCCTGTCCGGATGTTCCAGGTGAAAAGGCCCAGATAGAGGAAGAGGACGATGAGCAGGCCGATCGCGATCCGCTGGGGAGAGGGTTTAATCTATCGTGACCTCCTTCAGCACGTCCAGGTTGTCCAGGGCCCGGCCGGACCCGAGGACAACCGTCGAAAGGGGGTCCTCGACGACGGTGATGGGCAGCGAGGTCTCCTCGCGCAAAAGCTGGTCAAGGCCGCGCAGGAGCGCGCCGCCGCCGGTCAGCACGATGCCCCGGTCCACGATGTCCGCGGCCAGTTCCGGGGGGGTCTGCTCCAGGGCGATGCGCACCGCCTGCACGATGCTCTCCACCTGCTCGGCTATGGATTTCTGCACTTCCTCGGCGCTGATGGTGATGTTCTGGGGAATGCCGGTCACGAGGTCGCGGCCCTTGACCTCCATCTCGCCCTGGCTGGTGGAGTGGTGGGCGGAGCCGACCTGGATCTTGATCTGCTCGGCCGTGGATTCGCCGATCAGCATGTTGTACTTGCGCTTGACGTACTGCATGATGGCTTCGTCCATCTTGTCGCCGCCCACGCGCACGGACTTGGAATAGACCACGCCGGACAGGGAGATGACGGCCACCTCGGTGGTGCCGCCGCCGATGTCCACCACCATGTTGGAGGTGGGCTCGGTGATGGGCAGGTTGGCGCCGATGGCCGCGGCCATGGGCTCCTCGATGAGATAGACCTCGCGGGCGCCGGCGCTCTGGGCCGACTCCTTGACCGCGCGCTTCTCCACCTGGGTGATGCCGGTCGGCACGCAGATGATGATGCGCGGCCGCACGAGGCGGCGGGAGTTGTGCACCTTGGAAATGAAGTGCCTAAGCATGGCCTCGGTCACCTCGAAGTCGGCGATGACGCCGTCCTTCATGGGCCGGATGGCCACGATGTTGCCCGGCGTGCGGCCGAGCATCCGCTTGGCCTCCAGGCCCACGGACAGCACCTTGTTGCCGCCCCGGGGGTCCTTTTTGACCGCCACCACGGACGGCTCGGACAGGACGATGCCCTTGCCCTTGACGAACACCAGGGTGTTGGCCGTTCCCAAGTCAATGGCCAGATCGTTGGAGAACAGGCCTAAAATCTTATCCAAAATCCTGGACATACCGCCTCGCTTGCCGCAAACTCGGCTCTCGTGGTCTCGCAAACGCGTTGTGTTTGCCGATTCGCACCCTGTTGTCAACGGTTGATTTCAAGCCCCGCCACCGGCCGCGCCAGTGCGTTACAATACCCTTTCCCAGGCCTTTCGGACGATTTTCGGCCGCCGGGCAAAAAAAATACCACTTGATGCGGGGAGCGCCTGTCCCAACCGCGACGGCGCGCGTTCCCGGGGCGGATGTCTTTTCTGTAACGCCTCCGGGTCGGGAACGGGGCTTCACCATAAGGGCTTCGGGCTCCGGGCGCAATGGGACGCGCTCACCCCGTCCGCCAGAAGCCGGGGCGAGGCCCTCCTCGCCTATCTCCAGTCGTTTTCCAACACCTACGGTCCCTCCGAGCGGCTGGCCGCCCTGGTGGCCGAGGTCGCCGCCCTGCCGGACGCGGCCGGCCTGTGCGTCGGCACCCGGCCCGACTGCCTGGACGCGGAAAAAATCGCCCTCCTGGCCGCCGCCCCCCTGGCCCACGTCCGCCTGGAACTGGGGCTCCAGTCCGCCAACGACGCGACACTGGCCCGGATCAACCGGGGCCACGACGCGGCCTGCTTCGCCCGGGCCGCAACCGCGGCCGCCCGGGCCGGCCTGTGGGTCACGGCCCACCTCATGGCCGGGCTGCCCGGGGAATCGACCGCCGACTTCCTGGCCACGGTGGATTTCGTCAACGCCCTGCCCGTTTCGGGCGTCAAGCTCCACAACACCCTGGTCGCATCCGGTTCGGGCCTGGCCGCCCTGCACGCGGCCGGCGGCTACGCCCCCCTGTCCCGGGACGCCTACGTCGCCTGCGCGGTGGCGGCCATCGCCCGGCTGCGGCCGGACATGGTCATCGAGCGCGTCAACGCCGACCCCGCGCCCGGGGAACTCGTGGCCCCGGCCTGGGCGGCCGACAAGCAGGGGATTTTGCGGGAGATCCGGGAGCGGCTGGAGGCCTGCGACATTACCCAGGGCTGCGACTTCCCGCCTTCCCCCACTTCCCCCACTTTCGCATGATGGCCCCCCACGCCAAAATATCGTAAGACCCACCTCACCCCACCCCCGTCCAGGGGGTCCGGGGGGGATGATCCCCCCCGGCGGGTCCAGGGCGGAGCCCTGGTCAGGTCCAGGGCTTCGCCCTGGCAGGGCCCGGGACAGCGTCCCGGCCGCCGGAGGCACCCCCATGCCCACGCTGACCGAAACGTGCATCGCCGGGCGACTGGCCCTGGAGATCGACTGGGAGGACGGCGAAATCGCGTCCATGCGCCTGGCCTGGGCCGACGGCCGCGAGCCGTCCGTGACGTCCGAGGCCGGTCGGGCCATGCAGGCGGCCATGGAGCGCTACGTGGCGGGCGAAGCGGTCGACTGGCCGGCCTTGCCGTTTCGCTGGACCGGCCTTGGCCCGTTCGCCAGGCGGGTGCTGGAGGCGCTTCTCGCCGTGCCCCACGGCCAGCTCGTCAGCTACGGCTGGCTGGCGGCCAGGGCGGGGAGCCCCAGGGCGGCCCGGGCCGTGGGCCGGGTCATGGCCGGCAACCGGTTCCCGCTGGTCATCCCCTGCCACCGGGTCATCACCTCGGACGGCGGGATCGGCGGCTTCGGACCGGGCACGGAAATGAAACGCTACATGCTCGCCTGCGAAGGCGTGAACGTGGATAAATAAGAGAAGAGAAGAGAAGATGCCTCCGGCGGCCGGGGGGGATCATCTCCCCCGGACCCCCTGAAAGGGAAAGGGGTTGGGCTTGCGCAGGGAAGCGGCCCTTGCGAAAAGGAAGCACAGCGGGAAACGGCGCTGACCAGGCCCGGACAATCGGTGACGTCCTGGAGCGCTGCCCTGTGAACCCCTCGCCCCCCTCCTGGGATTCCAAAGGGCGACAGCCCTTTGGCCGCCGGAGGCTTCAATACCGACTCGTCTAACGCTAAGGACACCATAATGTTTACTGGACTGGTGATGGGGCTCGGGCGGGTCATGGCGGCCGACGCCAAGGGCGACGAGACCCGGTTTCGGATCAAGGCCCTTTTCGACCTGGACAGGATCGTGCTCGGCGAGTCCATCGCGGTCAACGGCGTCTGCCTGACCGTGGAGACGGCCGGGGACAACGAATTCACGGCCTATGCCTCGGCCGAGACCCTGACCGCCTCGGGGCTGGGCAAACTCCGGCCCGGCGGCACGGTCAACCTGGAGCGGGCCCTGGCCTTCGGCGACCGTTTGGGCGGGCACCTGGTCTCGGGCCACGTGGACTGCGTGGCCACGGTGGAGTCCCTGACCCCGGTCGGCCAGTCGGTCCGCTACAAGCTGACGTTTCCCGAGGACTTTTCGGTCTTCGTGGTGCCCAAGGGGTCGGTGGCCCTGGACGGCATCAGCCTGACCGTCAACGACTGCGGCGCGGGCTACCTGACCGTGAACATCATCCCCTCCACCCAGGCCGCCACCACCATCTCCACCTGGCGGCCGGGCACGACCGTCAACATGGAGACCGACATGCTGGGGAAATACGTGCTGCGCATGCTCGGGCCGTGGCAGGCGGCGCAGGGAAAGAAGGACTCGAAGATTTCGGAGACGTTTTTGAAGGAGCACGGGTTTTAATTGTACTATTTAATAGCAACAAAAAATGAACAATCTCAGCATAATAATACCATTTGTTTGGCCTATTACAGTATTCATATCTCTTGTAACTATGGCTTTAATTTTTAGAAAACCTGTATGCAATCTTATATCTTTAGGCATCAAATTAAAACATAAAGATTTTGAGGCAGTTGTCGGATCAACCGAAGACATCGACAAAGCTACCCAACAAACTCAAATCTCCTCGACAGCAAACTCCTCCTTAGACAACTTTCAACCACAACTTTACAACAATAACCTGATAAATATTGTTATCGAAAACCTGAAAAAGGAAGACAATGATTTAAATCTAGCCGGAAAAGTTGACTCAGACTATTTATACAGAAGGTGCGCAATCTTTCGCATTCTTCTTGAATTCGAGAAAGTATATAGCGTAATTTTTGGAAGTCAGCTCTTTATATTAAAAATGCTAAACCAAAGCCCAGATGGCGCGCCATACAAATTAATCGAGCAATTTTTTGAAAATACTATTAAAAACCAGCACGATGGTTTTTATGATGATTTTTCTTTTGACCAATTCATGAGTTTCTTAATAAAGAAAGATCTGGTAACAATTGCCAACGGAAATTTCCAACTTACAGTTTTTGGAAAAGAATTTTTAATAATTCTATACGCTGACGGAAGAAGAGACACGAGACCATACTAATCGTCTCGTCAAGAAGGTAATAATTAACATTTATTCTATAAATTGCGTATCAAAAAATTTTACCAACTACCATTAAAGCTACGCTCTTCCGATCTCTCGGTCCTTCAAGCAGTGAGAGGAAAATAGAATCGAGACAACGCAGAAGTCTTAATGTACAACTTCGTCTTCTGGCATCCGAGCCACGCGAACATATTTATACCCTGGGAGGCACCGTGCACTATCGTACAGTATTATTGCTCCTCGCCCTACTCCTCCTCAGTTTGATTCCCACCGCCGCCCTGGCCCAGGACGCGCCGCAGGCCGTCGCCGACGATCAGAAACCTGCCGTCGAGGCGGCCAAGGCCTGGCTGGCCGGCATCGACGCCGGCCGCTACGCCGACAGCTGGAAGCAGGCCGCGGCCTATTTTCGCGGCGCGATCACCGAGGACAAGTGGGTGGCGGCCCTGACCGGGACGCGCGGGCCGCTCGGCGGCCTGGCCAGCCGGACCCTGACCCGGGCCCAAAGCGCCGCCTCCCTGCCCGGCGCACCCGACGGCTCGTATGTGGTCATGGAGTTCGCCGCCGCGTTCACCAACAAGAAGGCGGCCACGGAGACCGTGACCTTCATGCGCGAACCGGACGGGACCTGGCGCGCGGTCGGCTATTTCCTCCGATAACCCGAGACCGGAGGCGTCCATGCCCATCACCTTCCACAGCCCCTGCGTCTTCGTGGCCGACCTGGAACGGTCGCGCGCCTTTTACGAGCAGACCCTCGGCCAGACGCCGACCCTGGTCCTCGACGGCTACGTGGTCTATGCCGGCTTTTCCCTGTGGCGGGCCGACAGCGCCGCACAGCACGTCTTCGACGACAAGCTGGCCCTGCCCTCCGGGCGGCTGGGCCGGGACAACTTCGAACTGTATTTCGAGACCGAGGCCATCGAGGCGGCCTGGGACCAGGTCCTGGCCGGGGCCGAGCCTGTCCACGCCATGAAGGTCCAGCCCTGGGGGCAGCGGTGCTTCCGGGTCCGGGACCCGGACGGCCACATCGTGGAGCTGGCCGAGCCCATGGAGACGGTGGTCCGGCGGCTTGCCGCCGCCGGCCTGGCCGAGCAGGAGATCGCGGCCGCCACCATGATGCCGCCGGGATTCGTGAAAAACGTCCTGGCCGGTTGAGCGGCCCGGCGGGCCGGGAAAATCCCCTTCCCTTGCCTTGCCTTCCCCCCTCGCGTAGACTATTTCCCCCTTGGACCCGGCCCGGCCGGGTCTTTGGTCTTTTCCACAAGTGCCGGCACCTGTCGCCGGCCGAATGAGGTAACCCACATGCGCATCAGCCCCATCGAGGAAGCCATCGAGGAAATCCGCGCCGGACGGATGGTCATCCTCGTCGACGACGAAGACCGCGAAAACGAGGGCGACCTCACGGTCGCCGCTGAAAAAGTCACCCCCGAGCTCATCAATTTCATGGCCACCCACGGCCGGGGCCTGATCTGCCTGTCGCTCGCCCCCCACCTGGTCGACCAGCTCGGCCTGCCCATGATGACCAGCGACAACAAGTCGCCGTTCGGCACGGGGTTCACCGTCTCCATCGAGGCCAAGGTCGGCGTTTCCACCGGCATCTCGGCCTTTGACCGGGCCACCACCATCCTGGCCGCCGTGGCCGACGGCGCGACCCCGGACGACCTGGTCACCCCGGGCCACATCTTTCCGCTGCGGGCCAAGGAAGGCGGCGTCCTGGACCGGGCCGGCCAGACCGAAGGCTCGGTGGACCTGGCCCGCCTGGCCGGCCTCAAGCCCGCGGCCGTCATCTGCGAGATCATGCGCGAGGACGGCAACATGGCCCGCATGCCGGACCTGGTGGAGTTCGCCGAGCAGCACAACATCAAGATCGCCACCGTGGCCGACCTGATCCGCTACCGCATGAAGTTCGGCCACCTGGCCGTGACCAAGGTCGCGGAAGCCGGCCTGCCCACGGCCTTCGGCACCTTCCGGGCCGTGGCCTTCGAGGCCAGCGAGGACCACAAGACCCACATGGCCCTGGTCAAGGGCGACATCCGGCCCGACGAGCCGGTGCTGGTGCGCGTGCACAGCGAATGCCTGACCGGCGACGTGTTCGGCTCGCTGCGCTGCGACTGCGGCAACCAGCTCCACGAGGCCATGCGCATGATCGAAGAGGAAGGCAAGGGCGTCATCCTCTACATGCGCCAGGAGGGCCGGGGCATCGGCCTGGCCAACAAGATCAAGGCCTACGCCCTCCAGGAACAGGGCCTCGACACGGTGGAGGCCAACCTGCGCCTCGGGTTCAAGCCGGACCTGCGCGAATACGGCACCGGCGCCCAGATCCTGGTGGCCCTTGGCGTGTCCAAGATGCGGCTTATGACCAACAACCCGAAAAAAATCGTCGGCCTGGAAGGCTACGGCCTGGAAGTGGTGGAGCGGGTGCCCATCGAGACCTGCCCCTGCGCCGAGAACACCTGCTACCTGACCACCAAGCGCGACCGCATGGGCCACCTGCTCCACCTCGACGGAGCCAAGGGAGTCGGCGCGTAGCATCGCGGGTGGGATGCCTCCGGCGACCGAAGGGCGCTGCCCTTTGGAAACCCTGAAGGATTGGGATTGCCACGCCACGCTGCCGCCTGAACCGAACGCCTGAAACGCGGACGGGGGACCGTCCGGGAGAGACGCCATGATCCATGTCAACACCATCGAAGGCCAGCTCGACGCCAAGGGACTCAAATTCGCCATGGTCGCCGGCCGCTTCAACGACATCATCACCGAGCGGCTGGTCGGCGGGGCCGTGGACTACCTGACCCGCCACGGCGCGGACCGGGCCGACCTGACGCTCGTGCGCGTGCCCGGGGCCTTCGAGATCCCGCTGGCCGCCAAAAAGCTGGCAGGATCCGGCAACTACGCCGGCGTCATCTGCCTCGGCGCGGTCATCCGGGGCGCGACCCCGCATTTCGAATACGTGGCCAACGAGTGCGTCAAGGGCCTGGCCCACGTCATGCTCGAATCCAACGTGCCGGTCGGCTTCGGCGTCCTGACCGTGGACACCCTGGAGCAGGCCATCGAGCGCGCCGGCTCCAAGGCCGGCAACAAGGGCGTCGAAGCCGCCGCCGCCGTCCTGGAGATGGTGCGCGTTCTGGAGCAACTCTAACCCTTGACGTCCGTGACGTCTGCCGCAAAGAGCATCATGCCCGAATCCGAAGACAAAAAGCCCGTGCTGTCCCGCCGCAAGGCGCGCAAGCAGGCCTTCGAGTGCCTCTATGGCCTCATTTTCGAGTCCGCCGCCGACGAGCGCTCCCTGCGCCGCCTGTTTTCCCGCTGCCCCCACGACGTGGAGGAAGGCGAGGACGGGACGGGCCAGGCCTTTGCCTGGGAGCTGGTCCAGGGCGTGTGGGCCAACCAGCGCGAACTGGACGCGCTGATCGTCAAGTTCTCGAAAAACTGGAAGCTCTCGCGCATCGCCAAGGTGGAGCTGACCATCCTGCGCCTGGCCGTGTTCGAAATCCTCCACCGGCCGGACATCCCGTTGCGCGTGGCCCTGAACGAGGCCATCGAGCTGGCCAAACGCTACGGCGACGAGAACTCCCGCAACTTCATCAACGGCATCCTGGACGCCATTGCCAAGGCCGTTGACAGCGGCGAGTTCGAGATCCACAAAGACCTGTAACTCCCGTGTGTTACGCGCCTCCGATCGCCACGGACCCATTTCCGCCAAGGAGCGTTTTCCCATGAGCAAGTACGTGCCCGAGGACGTCGAGAAAAAATGGCAGGCCATCTGGGAAGAGGGCGGCCACTTCCGCGTGGAGGCCGATCCCTCCCGGCCCAAGTACTACGTCCTTGAGATGTTCCCCTACCCGTCGGGCCGCATCCACATGGGGCACGTGCGCAACTACTCCATCGGCGACGTGGTGGCCCGGTTCAAGCGCATGGAAGGCATGAACGTCCTGCACCCCATGGGCTGGGACGCCTTCGGCATGCCGGCGGAAAACGCGGCCATCAAGCACAAGCTCCACCCGGCCTCCTGGACCATCTCCAACATCGACTCCATGCGCACGCAGCTCAAGCGTCTGGGCTATTCCTACGACTGGCGGCGCGAGATCGCCACCTGCCACCCCGGCTACTACGTCCATGAGCAGCGGTTTTTCCTCGACTTCCTGAAAAAAGGCCTGGTCTACCGCAAGCACTCGCCCCAGAACTGGTGCGAAACCTGCGGCACGGTCCTGGCCAACGAACAGGTCATCGACGGCTGCTGCTGGCGCTGCGACAAGCCCGTCGTCCAGAAGGACCTGGAGCAGTGGTTCTTGCGCATCACCGACTATGCCGAGGAACTCCTGGCCGACCTGGAGCAGCTCTCCGGCGGCTGGCCCGAGCGCGTGCTGACCATGCAGCGCAACTGGATCGGCAAGTCCGTGGGCGCGGAGCTGACCTTCCCCCTGGCCGAGCCCGTGGACGGGGCCGACTCGGTCACGGTTTTCACCACCCGGCCGGACACGCTGTTCGGCGCCACCTTCATGAGCCTGGCCGCCGAGCACCCGCTGGTGCCGCAGTTGATTGCGGGCAAGCCCCAGGAAACGGCCGTGGCCGCCTTTGTGGAGTCCGTGCGCAACATGGACCGGATCGTGCGCTCGGCCGAGGACCTGGAAAAAGAGGGCGTTTTCACCGGCGCCTACTGCGTCAATCCGGCCACGGGCCAGCCGATCCCCATCTACGTCGCCAACTTCGTGCTCATGGGCTACGGCACGGGCGCGGTCATGGCCGTGCCGGCCCACGACCAGCGCGACTTCGAGTTCGCCAGGAAATACGATCTGCCCCTCAAGGTGGTCATCACGCCCGAGGGCGAGACCCTCGATCCGGCGGCCATGACCGCCGCCTACACCGAGCCGGGCCGGCTGGTGGATTCGGGCGAGTTCACGGGACTGCCCAACGAAGAGGCCAAGGGAAAAATCATCGACTGGCTGGACGGGTCCGGGCGCGGCAGGAAAAGCGTCAACTACCGGCTTCGGGACTGGAACATCTCGCGCCAGCGCTACTGGGGCGCGCCCATTCCGGTCATCTACTGCGAGAAGTGCGGCATCGTGCCGGTGCCGGAAAAGGACCTGCCCGTGGAGCTGCCGCGCGACCTGGCCATGCGGCCGGACGGACGGTCGCCGCTGCCCCACTCGCCGGAGTTCGTGAACGTGGCCTGCCCGACCTGCGGCGGTCCTGCCCGGCGCGAGACCGACACCCTGGACACCTTTTTCGAGTCCTCGTGGTACTTCGCCCGCTACGCCTCGGCCCGGGAGGCGGGCCGGCCCTTCGACCCGGACGAGGTCGGCTACTGGCTGCCCGTGGACCAGTATATCGGCGGCATCGAGCACGCCATCCTGCACCTGCTCTACTCCCGGTTTTTCGTCAAAGCCCTGCGCGACTGCGGCTACATCAGTTTTGACGAGCCGTTCCGCAACCTGCTGACCCAGGGCATGGTCATCAAGGACGGCTCGAAAATGAGCAAGTCCAAGGGCAACGTGGTGGACCCGGACCTGATGATCGGCAAGTACGGGGCCGACACGGTGCGGGTGTTCATCCTCTTTGCCGCGCCCCCGGAAAAGGACCTGGACTGGAGCGACACCGGCATCGAGGGGTCTTCGCGGTTCCTGTCGCGCCTGTGGCGGCTGGTGACCGAGGAACTGGCCGGGCTGCTTTCGGCCGTTCCGGCCTGCGCCCCGGCCGACGCCCTGGGGCTGTCCGGCCTGCCCGGCATCTTCGCCGAGCTGCGCCGCCGCGAGCACGCCACCGCGGCCAAGGCCGGGGCCGACATCCGGGAGCGGTTCCAGTTCAACACGGCCATCGCGGCCGTCATGGAGCTGGTCAACTTCCTCTACGCCAATGTCGAGGCCCTGCGGGCCGAGCCCAAGGGGAGCAAGGCCGTTTCCTCGGCCGTGTCCACCCTGCTGACGGTCCTCTCGCCCATCGCGCCCCACCTGTGCGAGGAGCTGTGGCAGCGGATCGGCCACACGAGCCTGCTCATCAACCAGCCCTGGCCGGCCCACGATCCGGCCGCCCTGGTGACCGACGAAGTGGAAATCGTGGTCCAGGTGGGCGGCAAGCTGCGCGGCAAGCTGTCCGTGCCCCGCGACGCCGGCAAGGAGGCCCTGGAAACGGCCGCCCTGGCCGATCCCAACGTGGCCAAGCACATCGAGGGCAAAACCGTGCGCAAGATCATCGTCGTGCCGGGCAAGCTGGTGAACGTGGTAGTCGGGTAGCGGCGCGCCGTACGAACGGTAAAAGACAAAAAGAGCCGGGAGGACGCCAATCCTCCCGGCTCTTTTAAATGATTTTCCTATGCCTCCATTTATTCCTTAAACAATTTTCTCATATTTCATTTGTAATTTCTTCGCCAAATTATAAGTCGCAAGCTTCTTATAAAACCGCCTTTCCTCAACTCTTCTTAATTCTGAAACAAGAATCTCGACATACGGCTCTTTATTTTTATTTGAAAATGAACAATATATGTGAGGAAATGAATAAAATTCATCACCAGACCAATCAATGCTGATAATCCATTCATAGGGAATTCGGCCAACAACGATCCCAGTTAAAGTTTTATCTTGATAATCTTTAGTAAATCTCCATGCCTCATCTTTTTTTTCATACTTTAAAGCTTCATATCTAGAGCGTGTCATGAACTGGATCGAAAATGTTCAGTCCCATTCATTTGGCGGAGCGTTGATGTTCAGTTTAGCCATTTGAAAAATCTATTAGCTCACGAGAGTGCGGCTGCCTTGATCACCGTCAGGCCTGCGCTCCGATGTTTTCTGTGTCTTATGCCTCTTGAAATTATAGGGCTTTTCCCCTGGGTAGTTCATGACACGCTCTAAGACCGACCTCCACACCTCGATGATACAATCCCAGGATACCCACTCGAAACCAAGGCGATATTCCTTTTGTTTTTTAATTTATATTCGGATATAAATCGCATCTGTTCACATCACGAATTATTGCCTCACCGTAGCCGACGCTATTATCAATCCATCGAAGGTTATTCTCAAAATTGTTCTTTACATCTTGCCTTCTCCTTATAAGCTCTATTGAATCTACTCTCTTTGTAAACTTTCGGAAACACCATCCAAGGAAGTCACGAACTAAGTTTAATAAAAATCCGAACAAAGGCGAAAATGGATCGAAAGTCATACGCTCCTCTCTCAATACTCAAGAAGAGTAAGAAGCTCTCTCACTATGCCTGTTCTATACTTCCTTGGAATATTATTGGTCTATGAACTTCGTAATGTGTACAGCCGGCCCTGACGCACCCAAAAAATTCCGGAAACGACATGCCACTATCAAAACTACACTCATAGTAAATGATGCCTAGAGCGTGTCATGAACTGGATCGAAAATGTTCAGTCCCATTCATTTGGCGGAGCGTTGATGTTCAGTTTAGCCATTTGAAAAATCTATTAGCTCACGAGAGTGCGGCTGCCTTGATCACCGTCAGGCCTGCGCTCCGATGTTTTCTGTGTCTTATGCCTCTTGAAATTATAGGGCTTTTCCCCTGGGTAGTTCATGACACGCTCTAGCCAGAGGCCACATTCCTGCCTCACCATTCGCTTTCGGTTTACCCCATGCCATGGCGCGGTTTAAATGAAAAGGCTCATCTCTAGTGGAAATTTAATCGGCTACTCCACCCCCACACCCTACCCCTTTCCTTCTTCCCGGCACAGGCCGGCGGCAAGGTTTCCGGTTTCGGACAACGGCTTTCGCGGCGCGGACACGGGGGCGTGGCGCAGCCGCAGCAGCGCGCCCGTCAACACCGCGAAAAGCCCAGGTGCAAATCGCGACAGCGTCCGGCCCAGGCCATAGAGCAGCGCCATCGCGGTCAGTCCGGCCACCGGATACGCGACGAGTTGCCGCGCCTTGCCGGCCGGCTGCCACAGCCGCATAAGCCGCGCCTGCAACAGCGATATCGTGGGTTCGTGGGTCAGGAAGATGAAAAAGCTCATGGCCGCCATGGCGTGGGGCACTCGGCTCCCCTTGATCCAGGCGTACCGGGAAACACACCAGAACGCGGCCACCCCGACGATCTACGGCCGGGAATTATTTGGCGAGCAGTTTCACCAGTGCGGCGATGATGGCGGCCTGGGCCAGAAGCATACCGGCCACCCATTTGATGGTTTCGGCCTTGAAGTCGGCCATGCGTTCGACAAGACGCATCTCCAAGGTCTTCAGACCAATTTCCAGGTCAGCCTTGGTGGCAATGCCCTTTCGGATCGCCTCGTCCTGGGTTTCGAAGAGCTTGGCGATCACCTCGGCGGCCTCTGGGCCGATGGCTTTCTCCAGTTTTTTAGCGTCGTCGAATAAAAGTGTCATAGTTCGGTCCATGCCCGAGGTGGGCGGAGAGGTCAAGCTGTGCCGCTCTCTGACCTTACCCCTTTCCTTCTTCCCGGCACAGGCCGGTGGCGAGGCTTCCGGCCTCGGACAGCGGCTTTCGCGGCGCGGGGACGTGGCGCAGCCGCAGGGGCGCGCCGGTCAGCACGGCGTAGAGCCGGGGCGTGGCCGCAGCCAGGGTCCGGCCGAGGAGCGAGAGGCCGACGATGGCCGCCAGCCCGACAATGGGGTAGGCGAGCAGTTGCGAAGCCGCGCCGGCTGGGTGCAGAAGCGGCGCGAGCCGCGCCTGGAGCACCGACACGGTCGGTTCGTGGGTCAGGAAGAGGAAAAAACTCACGCCGGCCATGCGGTGCAGCGCCCGGCTCCCCTTGATCCATCCCTGGCGCGACAGGCACCAGAACGCGGCCACGCCAACGATCTGGTAAGCCTTCTTCATGGCCGCCAGTTCGTAGACGTCCAGCCCCAGACAGGGCGTCAGCCCGACCAGGACGCTCCCCGCCGCAAAGACCGGCAGCACGATCCGGTCCCAACCGGCCGTGTCGCGCAGGTTCACCCGCCGCCGAGCCAGATACCCGCCGGCGTAGAAGGCGAAAGCGAACCCGCCGAGCGAATACTCGCCCTCGGGCGAACCCGCGAACCACAGGACCAAAAGCCCCAGGAGCCCGGCCAGGGGCATGCGCCGGTAAAAAACCAGGAAGAGCGGCGACAGCGCGAAGACCACGAGCAGGTCGCGCAGGAACCACAGCGGATAGTTGATGGGCGCGGTCCCCCAGCCGACCAGCTTTTCCAGCATGCCGGCCTGGAGCAAAAACGACCGGCAACCGAAATGGTCGATACTGCCGACAACAAGCAGCCAGACGATCCAGATGCCGTTGAACACCAGAAACGGCACGCCGACGGCCACAAACTTCTTGCGCAGCAACTGGCCGTAGGCGGCCGGGGAATCGCCTTGCCGGCGCAGGAGCAGAAAGCCGGAGATGGCGAAAAAAAGCGGCACGGCCACGCAGTCCAGGCCCCGGTTGATCAGGGTCAGGCAAAACTCCACGCCCGGGCCGGCGAACGGCGCGTCCGAGCCGATCCAGCGGCCGCCGTGGCACAGCACGATCAGGCCGATCAGCACGGCCCGCAGTGCGTCGATGCGGGCGGAAACGTCGGGGTCGATGGGGTCGGACACGGGGCCGAGGCCGGGGGCACGGGAAGGGGGAACTGTCACGGAGGCGCTCCAAGGGGGATGTCGTCGGGGAGGCCGCGCGTCTCGACGACCGCCGCACCCGACCCTTCCCGTCCGTCGTCGGCAAAGGGGGCCCGGTTACAGACAGTCGCGACAGTCCGGGAGGCGTTCCCAGGGAGGCTTCCGGCCTGCGCGGCCGGGCGGACTTCGCCTTGCGCCGCAAACAAAAAGACGGGGCGGCCCGAGGGCCGCCCCGTCTTTTCTCCGACATCCCGCGCCACGGCGCGGCACGATCACCCGCGCGGGGGCGTGTAGTCGCAAAGGGGTTCCGGGGCCATGTAGTTGCCGGACATGGTCTGGGCCCGGGCCCGGCAGCCGCCGCAGACGCGGTGGTACTGGCACGCGCCGCACTTGCCCTGGTATTCCTCCTTGTTGCGGAACTGGAGGAACTGGGGCGAGGTGCGCCAGATCTCCGGGAACGGCTTCTCCCGGACCTGGCCGCAGTCGAGGTCAAGGTAGCCGCAGGGCTGGACCTGGCCCACGGCCGAGATGAAGCAGAAGCCCGTGCCGCCCAGGCAGCCGCGCGTCATGGCGTCCATGCCGAAGGTGTCCGGCGTGACGGCCACGCCCTCGGCCTTGGCCCGCTGGCGCATGATCCGGTAGTAGTGCGGCGCGCAGGTGGCCTTTAAGTGCATGCTCGTGGTCTTGCGGAAGTCGTAGAACCAGTTGAGGACCTCCTCGTACTCCTTGGCCGTGATGATCTCGGCCCCGAGGTCGGCCGCCCGGCCGGTCGGCACGAGCAGGAAGATGTGCCAGGCGGCGGCGCCGAGCTTTTCGGCCAGCGTGAAGATTTCCTTGAAGTTCCCCATGTTGTGCTTGGTGACCGTGGTGTTGATCTGGAACTCCACGCCGGCGGACTTGAGGAACTCGATGCCGCGCAGCGCCCCCTCGAAGGCCCCGGGCACGCCCCGGAAGTCGTCGTGGTCCCGGGCGTTCGGCGCGTCGATGGAGATCGAGCACCGGGCGATGCCCGAGGCTTTGATCTCCCGGGCGTTTTCGGCCGTGACCAGGGTGCCGTTGGGGGCCATGACGCAGCGCAGGTCGCGGCTGCCGGCGTGGCGCACCAGGTCGAAGATGTCGGGCCGCAGGAGCGGTTCGCCGCCGGTGAAGATGATGATCGGGCTGCCGGTCTCCGGAAAGGTGTCGATCAGCGCCTTGGCGTCTTTCGTGTCGAACTCGCCGGGCCAGGGATCGAGGCAGGCCTCGGCCCGGCAGTGCTTGCAGGCCAGGTTGCAGGCCCGGGTCACTTCCCAGGCGATTAATCGAAGCGGCGGCATGCCGCCGGGACCGGCCTGGCCGTGGGGCGCGCCGTGGGGATGGCCGTGGGGGTGGCCGCCGGCCTGGGGATGGCCGGGGCCCTTGCCGTGGGGATGCTGCATATCGGGTGCGGACCGCGGCCCAAACCGCCCCGGTCCTCTCCTTGGCTGGATTTGACGCGGCAACCGTGTCCGCGACGGTCCGCCTGATATAATGGTTTGACGCCCGGACGCAAGGCTCGGCAGCCCCGTCTCCCCCAGCGAGGGGGTCCGGGGGGAATCATTCCCCCCGGCCGCCGGAGGCCTCTTCCTCTGCCAAGCGTCGCGCCCCTACACGTTGAACAGGAAGTGCACCACGTCGCCGTCGGCCATGACGTACTCCTTGCCTTCCTGGCGCAGCACGCCGGCGGCGCGGCATTTGGCCTCGGTCTGGTGCTTGATGTAGTCGTCGTAGGCAATGACTTCGGCGCGGATGAACCCGCGCTCGATGTCCGAGTGGATCTGTCCGGCCGCGGCCGGGGCCTTGGTTCCGGCGGTGATGGTCCAGGCGCGGACTTCCTTGGGGCCGGCGGTGAAAAAGCTGATGAGGCCGAGGGTGTGGTAGGCCAGGCGCACGACCCGGTCGAGGCCGGATTCGGTCAGGCCGTAGGAGGCCAGGAACTCCTGGCGCTCGTCGTCGGCCAGTCCGGCCAGCTCCTCTTCCATGCGGGCGCAGACCACGACCATTTCCGCGCCACGGGCGGCGGCGATCTGCCGGATCTTGTCCACGAGCGGCGACTCCCCGGCCGGGTCGTCCTCGCCCACATTGGCGCAGTAGATGACGCGCTTGGCCGACAGGGGGCGGATCTCGTCAAAGAGCGCCACCATGCCCGGGCTTTCGATATCGGCCACGGTGGAGGCCGGCTGGCCGGTCATGAGGTGGTCGAGGAGGCGCTTGCCGGCCGCGACCTTGTCCAGCAGGTCCCGGTCCTTGCTGCCATTGGTCTGCTTGACCAGCCGGTCCAGGCGCGACTCCAGGACCTGGGCGTCGGCCAGGACCAGTTCGGTGTCAATGACGTCGATGTCCCGGGCCGGGTCCACGGAGCCGGCCACGTGGACCACGTCGTCGTCCTCGAAGGCCCGGGCGACGTGGACGATGACCTCGGTTTCGCGGATGTGGGCCAGAAATTTGTTGCCAAGCCCCTCGCCCTTGCTGGCACCGGCCACCAGGCCGGCGATGTCCGTGAACCGGACCGTGGCCGGCACGACCTGGGCCGGGTTGACCAGGGCGGCCAGGGCCTCCAGCCGGGCGTCGGGCACGGGCACGATGGCCACGTTGGGCTCGATGGTGCAGAAGGGATAGTTGGCGGCCTGGGCGTTTTGGGCCTTGGTGAGGGCGTTGAAAAGGGTGGATTTGCCGACGTTTGGCAAACCCACGATGCCGACGGAAAGGGCCATGGGCGGGTGATCCTTTAGCGGCGGGGAGGCCGCCGGATGGGGCCGGCGGGCGGCCGTTGCGGAAAGGGGCCGGGGCCGCGCCTGGCGGCCCCGGCCGGCTTACTTGATGTCGCGCGTGCGCAGGATGGTCTTTTCCAGGAAATGGATCAGTTCATAGTCCGAGGCCATGCGGGAAAGGGCCTTGGACACGGTCATGCTGAGAAGCTTGTCGAATTCCGGCTCCACGCCTTCGGCCGGCAGCTTCCACACGGTCTCGCCCTCGTAGCGCCGGTTCATGACCTGGCCGTTGTTGTCGGCGACCACGCCGACCACGGCCACGGCCCGGGCCAAAAGCTGGGTCCCTTCCCGGCTGGGCTTGTAGGACAGTTCCTTGAGCTCCACGGAAAGGTTCCTGACCACGGATTCGTGGGCGACCGAGGGAGTGAACCCCTTGTCGCGCAGGCCCTTTTCCACGGCCGCGCGCATGGCCGGCGACGGATCGCAGGCCGTGGTCAGCTTGCCGCCGAAGGAGGATTCCGGATTGCAGAGCCCGACTTCCGCGCTCGGCCGGGCGTCGGTCACCTTGATGGCCACTTCCACGCCGCGCCCCAGGGTCTCTTTTTCCACGACCACCGAAGGCGTGACCGTGGCCTGTTGGCCGGCGCAGCCGACCAGGGCGACGAGCGCGGCCAGGGCCGCGAAAAGGGCCGACGCCGCAAGGCGTCGGCTCGGGGAAAACGGGGTGTGTTTCATGCTGCGTCTCGCCGGCCGCCCAGGCGGCCGGCCCCGTGTCTACAGGACCTTGCCCAGGGCCGCAAGGGCCGCGGCGTAGTCGGGTTCGTTGGTCACTTCCGGCACCAGTTCCATGTACGCCACCTTGCGGTCCTGGCCGAGGACCAGCACGGCCCGGGCAAGAAGCCGCAGTTCCTTGATGAGCAGGCCGTAGGCCGTGCCGAAGGAGGCGTCGCGGTGGTCGGACAGGGTGACGATGTTGCTGACGCCGGCGGCCTCGGCCCACCGTTTCTGGGCAAACGGCAGGTCCATGCTCACCACCAGCGCCTTGGCCTTGCCGCGCAGGCCTTCCATCTCCTGGTTGAACCGCCGGGCCTCCAGGTCGCACACGGCCGTGTCGAGGGACGGCACGGCGATGAGGATGAGCCCTTTTTCCGTGAAATCGCCGAGCCCGGCCGGGGCCAGGTCGTTGGTCAAGACGGTGAAGTCCGGGGCCTTGTCGCCCACGGCTATGGGGTTGCCGGACAGGGTCAGGCCGTTGCCCTGAAAGGTGATGAGGCCGGTCCGATCGCTCATGTGCGCGTTCCTCCTGATGGGGTTTCGCCGCCGGAAGGCGACTCTGGCCTGTATGACCCCGCGTCGGTGCGCGGTCAAGCGGGGGAGGGGAAGAGGCCTCCGGCGGCCGGGAGGGGCTAAGCCCCTCCCGGACCCTCCCTGCCTGCGAACGCATGCGGCGCCCGCATCCGACGCGAAGCCCTTGGAAAGTTTTTGGGAAGGGGTCCGGGGGAACCCTTTTTTCAAAAAGGGTTCCCCCGGCCGCCGGAGGCTCTTCTCGTTTCTAATCCGGAATGATGATGACGTGGATGCCGTCGAAGGCGCACAGCCGGTCGAGGTCGAGGTCGTGGCCCAGGGCGGCCGGCACGAAGACCGTGCCCTGGAAGCCTTCTTCCACGGTCCGCCACAGGTCGTCCTCCTCGGTCAGGGAGGTGACCTCGCCCGGGCAGATGAAGAACCTGCGGCTGACCTTGCGGCCGCCGTCGCGGGAATAGACCAGGCAGGGACGGCCGCTCGCGGCGTCATGGCCTTCGAGCAGCCCGCGCACGGTGTCGAGCAGCGCGTCCTGGTCCACGGGCTTGACCACGGCCGCGTCCGCGCCGCTGGCCACCCGTTCCCGGGTGGAAACCACCGAGACCACCACCACGGGGATGTCCCGGGTCGCCTCGGCGGCCCGCAGCCGCCGGATGGCCTCCTTGCCGTCCATGCCCGGCATGCGCAGGTCCATGGTGATGCAGTCCGGCCGCCACTGCGCGGCCACGGCCAGGGCCTCCAGGCCGTTTCGGGCCTGGGCCACGTCATAGCCGGCGTCGAGGAAGAGGATTTCCAGGAACCGGCGCACCGACAGGTCGTCGTCCACCACCAGGATGCGCCGCCGGCCGGCCGGGGCCTGGCGCGGCGACTGCGTCGCAACGGCCGGCAGCGGGCAGGCCCGCAGGGACTCCTCCTCCCCGGCCAGGGCCGGCAGGGTGAAGTGGAAGGCGCTGCCCGGGCCGTCGCCGCTTGCGGCCCAGATGCGGCCGCCGTGGCGTTCGACGATCTGGCGGCAGATGGGCAGCCCAAGGCCCGTGCCCTTGGGTTTTTCCGTCAGGGTGTCCCCGGCCTGCTTGAACTTCTCGAAGATCCGCTCCAGGTCCCCGGCAGCGATGCCGGGGCCCGTGTCGCGCACGGTCACCCGGATGTCCGGGCCGTCCAGGACCGCTTCCACGTCGATGCGGCCGGCGTCCGTGAACTTGATGGCGTTGCCCAAAAGGTTGAGAAAAACCTGGACCAGCCGGTCCCGGTCGCCGAGGACCCGGGGCAGGTCCGGCGGGATCCTGTTCTCCAGGACCAGGCCCTTGCGGGCGGCCAGGGGCAGGACGGCCCGGACGGCGTGCTCGGCCGCCTCGGCCAGGCACAGGCCGGCCATGTTCCACTCGCAGCGGCCGGACTCCATCTTGGCGATGTCCAGGACATCGTCCACCAGTTCGGTCAGGCGCTCGCCCTCGGCCACGATGATGTCGAGGTTCTCGCGGATCTGTCCCGCCCCGCGCCGGATCTTGGGCTCCGCCCCGGCCAGGGCCGGGACCACCAGCTCGGTGAAGCGCCGCCGTATGATCTTGGCGAATCCCAGGACCGAGGTCAGGGGCGTGCGCAGTTCGTGGGAGACCGTGGAGATGAACTCGGTCTTCATCCGGTCCACTTCCTTCTCCACCGTGATGTCGCGCACCAGGATGATGATGCCGTCCCGGTCCTCCCCGGCCAGGCGCACCCGGGTGGCCACGGCCTTGCCCGTGCCGCCGCCGGGCAGCCGGACCTCGGCCGCCCGCACCTGTCCCTCGTCGCCCGGTCCCGGGGACGCGGCGGCCGACGCGGCCAGGGCGGCCAAAGCCTGGGGAAAGGCCTCGGACGCCTCCCGGCCGGCCACCTCGGCCTCGGTCCGGCCGAACATGGCCAAAAGCGCCGGGTTGTAGAGCGTGGCCCGGCCCGATTCGTCGAGCACGAGCAGCCCGTCGGCCAGGTTGTCGATGATGGCCCGGGTGTGGGCCAGGGAGTCCTTGAGGTCGCGGGTGGTGTCGGCCACAGCCCGCTTGAGGTCCGAAACGAGCAGCGCCAGCTGGGCGGCCATGGACCCCATGGCCCGGGCCAGGACCCCGACCTCGTCATCGCCCGTGGCCGGCGGCCTGGCCGTGAAGTCGTGGTCCTTGATCTTGACCGCGTAGGCGGCCAGCGCCACCAGGGGCCGGGTCACGCTACCGACCAGGGCGTAGAAGACCACCAGGGCCACCAGCATCATGGCCAGCATCAGGCCTTCCTGCTGCATGACCGCCGCCCGCATGACCCGCCAGATGCCGGCCTTGTCCATGCCCACGCTGACCTGCCCGGCCTCCCCGGCCAAAATCGGGGCCGTCACCTGCAGGTAGTCGCCGATGCCCTCGATGCGGGTCGTCTCCACCGCCAGGGCGGACCGCCGGGCGATCCCATCGGCCAGGGCGGCCGGCATGCCCGGCACGAAGGTGTGGGCCACCACTTGGCTCCGCCGGTCGGTCACGAACACGTAGCCCACGCCGTCGATGTGCAGGAATTCGTCGATCAGGGCCTGGACCGAGCCGTCGTCGCCGGCCACCAGGGCGTCCGGGCTGGCCGCGGCGATGGCCATGGCGATGGCCCGGCCCTTGGTCACGTATTCGTCGGTCAGGTGGCGGTGGAGCAGCCAGGCCGAAAGCAGGGCCGTGGCGTTGGCGGCCACGCCGAACACCACGATCACGGCCACCAGGGTCTTGCGGAAAATCCTGGACACGGACGTCAGTCCCCGGCCACGGCGGCCGTATCGGGCAGCGGCGTCAGGCGGCCCTTGTCCATGGTGGTCAGGTAGACCCTGGACAGCCCCTGGTGTCCGGGTCCGTCCAGGAAGACGGGCCCGCGGATGCCGATGTCCGCCTTGCCCAGGGCCGCCACTCCGGCGTCGAGGCCGAACCGGTCCGTGGGATCGGGCATGGATTTCAGGACCTCGATCAGGAGCCGGGCGTTGAGAAACCCTTCGAACCCGACGGCGCTGCCCTCGGCCAGGCCGTTTTCCCAGCCGCCCGGCGGCGGGTGCCGGTCGGCCAGTTCGGCCAGGGCCTGCCGGTAGTCCCGGCCGGCAGGCAGGTGCGGATCGCGCCAACAGGGCGTCACCTGGGACAGGACCAGGTCGTCGTCCAGGCGGCAGCCCAGGCGCTCGCCCTCGGCCGCCAGGGTTTGCAGCAGGATTTCGCCCCCGGCAAAAGACACCAATCCCACCGGAACGGTCAGCCCGGACCGGCGCATGTCCCGGATGACGGCCGCGCAGGCCGGGGCCGGTCCGATGAGAATGACGGCGTCCGGCCGGCTGGCAGCCAAACGCCTGACCTGGGGCGTCATGTCCTCGACCACGCCGGCCAGTCGGGCAAAGGTGGCCTCGCCGCAAAGGGCCAGTCCCCGGCGGGCCAGGGCCCGGCCGGTTCCGTCCCAGCCGCTGCGGCCGAAGGCGTCGGCCTGGTGGCAGATGGCGATACGCGTGAACCCCCTGGCCACGAACGAGGCGACCAGGGCCTCGATCTCCTGGCGGTAGGAGGCCCGCAGGTTGTAGACATAGGGCGCGTAGGGCGGGACCCGCGAGGCCTCGAGCCCGGTGACCGGGAAAAAAAGCCGCGCGCCCTGGTCGGCGTAGGCCCTGAGCACCGGCAGGACCCGGCTGACCGTCGGGGTGCCCAGGGCGGAAAAAAGGGCCAGGACCTGGTCGCGGACCAGGAAGCGGACCGTGTTTTCGATGGCCGGGACCGGTTCGTAGCCGTCGTCGGCGGCCAGGAGCTCCAGACGGTGTCCGGCCACGCCGCCGGCCCGGTTCTGTTGGTCGATGGCGGCCATGGCCCCCCGGTACAACTCCACGGCCATGGCCCGGGTCGGCCCGGTGAACCCGGCCGAAAGGCCAAGACGGATCGGACGGCCTTCCTCGCCGGCAAAAAGCCGGGAGGCCGCCAGCAGCACCAGCGCCGTCCCCAGCACGGCGCGGCCGAGCGCGCGTAACATGCCTGCCATGGATCACGGCCCCCCCGCGCCGCCTGCGGCCCGGGTATTTTTCAGTGTCCAACACCCTAGGCTGTTTTGGAAAATGCGTCAAACGCCGGCAAGATGTTGCCCAGGCATCCGCTCCGTGCCATACCGGCCACGGAGGCCGGCCGCGCCTGTTGTCACGCAATCGTCACGCGCCATTCACGCGCGCGACAACCCTCCGTGTTCTTTCGAGCGTCGAAACCTCCGAGGTGCCCGCATGTCCAAGGATTCCATCCTGATCGTCGAAGATGACGAAGACATTGTCGAACTCCTGGCGTTCAATCTGCAAAGCGCCGGTTTTGCCACGGAAACGGCCAAGGACGGCTACGAGGCCCTGGCCAAGGCCCGCCGGACCCCGCCCGCCGGCATCATCCTGGACCTCATGCTGCCCGGGCTCGACGGCTTCGAGGTCTGCAAGGAGCTCAAGCGCGACCCCAAGACCGCCGGCGCGCCCATCATCATGCTGACGGCCCGGGGCGAGGAAGTGGACCGGATCGTCGGCCTGGAACTCGGGGCCGACGACTACGTGGTCAAGCCCTTCTCGCCCCGGGAACTCATCCTGCGGCTGCGGGCCGTGCTCAAGCGCCACGCCCCGGAGCCCGAGAAACGGCAGGTCCTGAGCCGCGACGGCCTGTCCGTGGACCTCGGAGCGCACCGGGTCACGGTCAACGGCGAGGAAGTGGCCCTGACCGCCACCGAATTCCGGCTTTTGGCCGAACTGTTCCAGAGCACCGGCCGGGTCCTGACCCGGGACCGGCTGCTCAATTCCGTGTGGGGCTACGAATTCGAGGGCTACGCCCGGACCGTGGACACCCACGTCCGCCGGCTGCGCCAGAAGCTCGGCCCCTGCTCCCGCATGATCGAGACGGTCCGGGGCGTGGGCTACCGGTTCAAGGAATAGCCCATGGCCGCCCCCGCCATCCTGGGCCTTCGGGCCGCCGGCTTCTGCCTGGCCGTCACCGCCGCCTGCGTGGCCGTGCCCGAGCTCCTGCCGGCCACGGCCGGCCGGCCGGAACGGTGGAGCGCGACCGGAGCCGCCCTGGTCATGGCCGGCCTGGTCTTCTGGTTTCTCGGCCAGCGCCTGTCCGGCTCCCTGGCCGAGGTCATCGCCGTGGCCCGGGCCATCGGCGACGGCGACTACCGGCGACGCCTCCACCTCTCCCCGGGCGGCGACTTCACGGCCCTGGCCGAGGCCGTCAACCACATGGCCCGGCGCATCGAGTCCCACATCGCGGTCATCACGGACCAGAAGACCCAGCTCGAAGCCATCCTCGACGGCATGCGCGAAGGGGTCATGGTTCTCGACGCCGCCGGCCGGGTCCGGGTGGCCAACCCGGCCCTGCGCCGCATCGCCCCGGGCTCGGGCGACCCGGTCGGCCGCCGCCCCATCGAGGTGGCCCCGAGCCCGGAGCTCCAGATGGCCTGCGACCGGCTCCTCCTCGGCCCGGCCGAGAGCGCGCCTCAGGCCACGGCCGTGGAGGTGGAGCTCGGGCCGGGCCGGTTCTACGAAGTCTCCCTGGTTCGCCTGGACCGGGAAGCGGCCGGCGGCCCGGCCGGGCCGGGCGCGGTCCTGGTCTTCCACGACGTGTCCGAGACCAGGCGGCTTTCCCGGGTCCGGCGCGATTTCGCGGCCAACGTCACCCACGAGATGCGCACGCCCCTGACCTCCATCAAGGGCTACGCCGAGACCCTCCTGGCCGCCGCCACGGAGCTGCCCCCGGAAAAGCGCCGGTTTCTGGACGTGATCTTAAAAAACGCCAACCACATGTCCAAGATGGTGGACGACATCCTGACCCTGGCCCGCCTGGAGGAGGAACCGGCCCGGGCCGGCCGCGACCGGGCGGACCGCCGACCCACGCCGGTGGCCGACGCCGCCGCCGCCCTGGCCGACGCGGTGCGGGAGTGCGAGCCCCTGGCCGCGGCCAAGCGCCTGGTCCTGGACAACCGCCTGCCCGACTGCGGCCTGGCCGTGGCCTGCGACTCCGGCCAGCTGACCCAGGTCTGGCGCAACCTCCTGGAAAACGCCGTCCGGTTCGCGCCCGAGGACACGCCCGTGGCCATGACCGCCGAGCCGGACCCGGCCGCCGGGACCGTGACCTTCGGCGTCCTGGACCAGGGGCCGGGCATCCCGCCCGAGGAGCGCCAACGGGTGTTCGAGCGGTTCTACCGGGTCGAGCGCCACCGCTCCAAGACCCCGGGCAGCACCGGGCTGGGCCTGGCCATCGCCAAGCACATCGTGGAGCGCCACGGCGGCCGGATCTGGGCCGACCGGGGCCGGGGCGAGATGACCGGGGCGGCGTTTTTCTTCACCCTGCCCGTTGCCCCGCCCCAGGACCCCGCCGCCGCGCCGGTTTGTCTTGGACCGCCGGCCAAGTCGTCATAAGATGTCCACATCAGGCCGGCAGACTGCGGCAAGCCGCCCGCGCGCCCGCAACCGTACGAAGAGGAACGCCCCATGCCCGACACCGTGAAAATGGCCGCCAGGTCCCTGAATTTCTACTACGGCCGGTTCAAGGCCCTCCACGACATCAACCTGACCGTCAACGAGCACCAGGTCACGGCCCTGATCGGCCCCTCGGGCTGCGGCAAGTCCACGTTCTTGCGGTGCCTGAATCGCATGAACGACCTGATTCCCGGCACCCGGGTCGAGGGGGAGCTGTTGCTTGACGGCGAAAACATCCTGTCCCCCGCCCTGGACGTGGTGGAGCTGCGCCGCCGGGTCGGCATGGTCTTCCAGAAGCCCAACCCCTTTCCCAAGACCATCTTCGAAAACGTGGCCTACGGGCTGCGGGTCGGCGGCGTGTCCGACAACACCTACCTGTCCCAACAGGTGGAAAAGAGCCTCAAGAGCGCGGCCCTTTTCGACGAGGTCAAGGACCGGATCCACGACTCGGCCCTGGGGCTTTCCGGCGGCCAGCAGCAGCGGCTGTGCATCGCCCGGGCCCTGGCCATCGAGCCCGAGGTCCTGCTCATGGACGAACCGGCCTCGGCCCTCGACCCCATCGCCACCCAGAAGATCGAGGAGCTCATCCACGAGCTCAAGCGCAACTTCACCATCATCATCGTCACCCACAGCATGCAGCAGGCGGCCCGGGTCTCGGACCGCACGGCCTTTTTCTACATGGGCAAGCTGATCGAGGTGGACGCCACGGAAACGATCTTCACCCGTCCGTCCCAGAAGCAGACCGAGGACTACATCACCGGCCGGTTCGGCTAGCCCCGCGCCGCGCCGGCCCGTCCGGCCGCCGGGTCCGCGCGCGGCTTTTGCGCGGGCGCTTTGATTTCCCGCCGATTCCCGGTATGACTCCCTATCGCTCGGGAGCCCGGTCCGCCGTTTCCCGCCGCCCCCGTGCCGCATCCGTAACCAAAGGACGCACCGGCATGAGGTTTCCGCTTTTTCCCCTGTCCATCGGCCTGGCCGTCGGCCTGCCGGCCTTGGCCGCGCTGTTCCTCGGCCTGTTCGCGGTCTCGCGGCTCGACGCCGTGGCCGAGCGGTCGCGGACCCTCGAAACCGCGCGCCTGCCCCGGGCCGATCTGGCCGTGGCCGTGGAGCGGCGGCTGCTCCTGGCCGCCCAGGCCATCCGGAGCTACGCCCTGACCGCGGACCGCGATTCCCTGGACCGGGCCAAAAAAGACCTGGCCAAGGCCGCCGACGCCCTGCACGACGCCCGCGAGGCCGCCACCCGGCCGGGCATGGAAAGCCTGGCCGGGGAGGCCGAAAAGATCGGCTATTTTCTCGACGCCTACAAAAAGGCGGCCGAGGCCTCGGTGGCGGCCAACGACCGCGTGGCCGCCGACAGGGCCGCCCTGGCCGCGGCCGCCGAGGCCTATGCCGGGGCGGTCGGAGGCTATGTCGAATTCAAGACCGCCGCCTGGGACAAGGAGCTGGCCGCCAAGTACCCGGCCCCGGACGCCCTGCGCCAGCTCGCCAAGCGCCTGCGGGCCGCCCAGGCCGCCCTGGCCGCCGGCCGGGACGTCAAGGAGGCCGCCGAGACGGCCCGGGCCTCCCGCGATCCGGCCCTTTTGGCCGAGGCCGCGACCCTGTTCGAGGCGGCCGAGGCGGCCCTGCGCGAGGCCCGGTCCGGCGGGGACGAAGACGCCAAGCGGATCGGGCCGGCCTTTGCCGCCCTGGCCGAATACCGGCAGGCCGTGGCCGGGCTCCTGGCCGACTGGGAAGCGCTTCGCAAAACGGGCCGCCAGATTCTGGAGGCCGAGCGGGCCGCCCTGGCCGCGGCCACGGAACTCGGCGGCGCGTCCCTGGCCGAGGCGGCCGGGGACGCCGGCGGACTGGCCGGGACCCTGCGCACCTCCCGCCTGGTGCTGCTGGCGGCCGCCTGGGGCGTCCTGGTCGCGGGCGCGGTTTTCGCCGCCTCCATGGCCGTGGCCCTGGGCCTGCCGGTGCGGCGCTGCGCCGCCTTCGCCCGGGACCTGTGCGTCGGCCGCCTGACGAGCAGCCTGGACGCCACCGGCCCGGGCGAGGTCCGGGTGCTGGCCGAGAACCTGCGGGAAATGGCCAGCCGCCTGGGCAAGCGGCTGGCGCGATGACGGGGTTTCCCATGGCGGCGCGCCTTGTTTGGGGCCTCTTGTGCGCCCTCCTGCTGTTGCCGCAAACCGCCGCTGCCGCCCCGGCCGCCCCTCTACACCGGCCGCCGGAATTTCGGGGCCTGGCCTTTGGCGCGCAGCTTTCCTCCCTGCCGGGCATGGAGCCGGTGGCGGCCTACGGCGAGACGGCCTTTTTCCGCCGGGCCGACGAAAAACCCGTACTCGGCGAGGACTGCCCCACCGACATCCGCTACGGCTTCTCGCGGGGATCGCTCTTTTTCGTCCGCCTGACCCTGTCCGGCTGCCAGGGCCTTTCCACGCTGGTCCAGGCCTACGAGGCCAAGTACGGCCGGCCGGCCCGGGAAGGCGCGCCCGGGTTCCTGCGGCTCGTCTGGCGACTGCCCAGCCTGACCGTCTCCCTGTCCCACTTCGCCCGGGACGGGAACACCGAGGTGGACTACGTCTATCTGCCGGACCTGACCCGCGACGAGCGCGAGGTCTGGCAGAGCGCGGAGGACATCCGGGAGAAAGGCCCCATCGGCTTCCGGGGCCTGCGGTTCGGCCGCGGCCTGGCCACCATCCCGGCCATGGAGCCGGCCTACCGGGAAGGCGCGGCCGCCTACCACCGCCGCCAGGGCGACCGGATGGAACTCGGCGAGATGCGGCTTTCCGACATCCTCTACGGCTTCTGGCAGGACCGGTTCTTCGCCGTGGTCATGCGGGCCGAGGCCGGCGACTTCGAAGCCCTGAAACGGGCCTACCAGGCCAAATACGGTCCGCCCCGGGCCATTCCGTCCACCCTGGAGGAGGAGCTGGTCTGGACCTGGCCCGAGGCCCAGATCGGCCTGTCCCGCGACGCCGAAACCGGCTCCCTGTCCATCCGCTACGCCGACGCCACACTGCTAGCCGCGGTGACGGCGGCCGAGACCAGGGCCGGCGCGCCGCCGACCCTGTCCGGCGGCCTGCGCCCGGTCACGCGCGGCGACCCGCCCCGGTCCTTTCGCGGGGCCGCCTTCGGCTCCCCGGCCGAGAGCCTGCCGGCCGGGGAATACCTGTACGGCCACCGGGGACGGCGCTACTATCGCCGCACCGACGAGCGCCTGAACCTCGGCGACATTCCCCTGACCAGCGTCCTCTACGGCTACGACGACAACCGCCTGGCCGGCGTCACCCTGGTCGTCACCCCGTCGGGCGACGCCCCGGAAAAGGACTTCCAACGGGTGCTTTCGGCCTATACCGCCAAATACGGCCAGCCGACCGAGCGCCCGGGCGACGACGGCGGCGTGGTCCACCTCTGGTCCTGGCCCGGGGTCTCCATTGCGCTCAGCCGCCCCAGGACCGGCCCCATGGAGATCCACTACGTGGACGCCTCGCTCCTGCGCCGCCGCGAGGCCCACATCGCGGCCAAGGCCCTGGACGCCCTGGACCGCAAGGTCTTCGAGTCCCCGGACGCGGCCGGCCCCCGCATCGAACGCCCAAACGGACAGGAGTAGCCCCTATGGACCGCGCGCTATGCATCCACGGCCATTTCTACCAGCCCCCCCGCGAGGACCCCTGGCTCGGCCTGATCCTGCCCGAGGGCTCCGCCGCCCCGAGCCGGCACTGGAACGAGCGGATCTGCCGCGAATCCTACGCCCCCATGGCCCGGGCCCGCCGCCTCGACGGCGAGGGCCGGATCATCGAGCTCCTCAACTGCTACGAGTGGATGAGCTTCAACGCCGGCCCCACGCTCCTGGCCTGGATGGCCCGGTCCGCCACGGACACCTACGACCGGATCCTGGAGGCCGACCGCAAGAGCGTCCTGCGCCTGGGCCACGGCAACGCCCTGGCCCAGGTCTACCACCACGTCATCATGCCCCTGGCCTCGGACCTGGACAAGGAGCTGGAGGTGGCCTGGGCCGTGGACGACTTCACGGCCCGGTTCGGCCGCGCCCCGGAAGGGATGTGGCTGGCCGAGACCGCCGTGGACACCCCCACCCTGGAGGCCCTGGCCGCCGCCGGCATCCGGTTCACGGTCCTGGCCCCGTCCCAGGCCGCAGCCGTCAGCGACGACGGCCGGACCTGGCGCGATGCGGACGCCGGCAGCCTGGACATCCGCCGGCCCTACCACGTGGTCCTGCCCTCGGGCCGGCCCATGGCCGTCTTTTTCTACCACGGCCCCCTGTCCCAGGCCGTGGCCTTCGAGCGGCTCCTGGCCGACGGGGAGCAGTTTTTCCGCCGCCTGTCCGGCGCGGCCGGCGAGGGCCTGCTCTCCCTGGCCACGGACGGCGAGACCTACGGCCACCACTTCACGTTCGGCGAAATGGCCCTGGCCTACGCCCTGGACCAGGCCCGGTCCGGCCGCGACGGCCTCTCCCTCACCAACTACGCCGCCTACCTGGCCGCCCATCCGCCGACCCGGTTCGTGCGCATCCGCGAGGCCTCGGCCTGGAGCTGCGCCCACGGCGTGGAGCGGTGGCGCTCGGACTGCGGCTGCACCAACGGCGAACACCCGGGCTACAACCAAAAGTGGCGCGCCCCCCTGCGAAAGGCCTTAAACGTCCTCAAGTCCCGCCTGGACGCCCACTTCTTCGCCGCCGGCCAAACCCTGTTCCACGACCCCCGGGCCGCCCTGGCGGCCTACGGCAAGGTCCTGGCCGGCAGCCTCGACCCCGAGGTCTACGCCGCCGACCGATTCGCCGCCGGCCTGTCCCCGACCCAGCGCGGCGCGGCCTGGAAGCTCCTTTCCATGCAGGCCTGGGGCCTGTCGTCGTTCGCCAGCTGCGCCTGGTTTTTCGACGAGATCTCGCGCCTGGAGCCGGTCAACGGCCTGACCTTCGCCCTGCGGGCCATGGAGCTGGCCCGGGCCACGGGCATGGCCGACCCCGAACCCGAGGTGACGGCCATCCTGGCCGAGGCCAGATCCAACGATCCGGCCCTGGGCTCGGGCCGCGACCTCTGGGACGCCATGGTCCGGCCCCGCCGCGAGTCCCCGAAGACCCTCGTCACCCAGGCCCTGCTGACCCTGTCCCTGGAGGACCGGCTGCCGGCCGCCGGCAGCCAGGCCGTGGCCGCCTGGCCCGGCGTGGCCGTGACCGTGGCCCTGGAGGCGGCCGAGGCCGACGCCCGGCCCGGCACGGCCCAGATCCGCTACCGTCTGGAGACCGCCACCGAAAACTTCGCCCTCACCTATCGGCCGTCCCCGACCGCCGACCCCTTCGACGCCTGCGTCACCCTGATCCCGGCCGCCGGCGGGGCCGAGGAAGGCCTGTGCCTGCGCGACGTGGGCCTGCCGGTCAACAAGCGCCAGGCCCTGGCCGACGCCTTCGCCCGCCACCACGAGGCCGTCTTTTTCGAGGACGTCCTGGCCCGGGCCGCCACGGGCCGCAAGCTCGTGACCGAGCTCCAGGAGGCCCAGCACACCCTGAACCTGGCCCCGCTGTGGCTCCCCCTGTGGCCCGGCCTGGTCTGGCACGACGTCTTCGACCTGCCCCTGCCCGAGAAACGCGCCGCCCTGCTGCGCCTGTTCCTGACCGAGGCCGGCCGCGACTCCCCGGTCAAGGCCGCCCTGGAAGCCAGGCTGGCCGCCGAGGTGGCCCGCTTGATCGCCCGGCCCGACCCGGACGCGCCGAAGCTCGCCCGGCTGGTGCGCCGGGCCGTGGACCTGGAGCTCCGCCCGGACTGGTGGGCCGCCCAGAACGCCCTGTGGGAGCGCCGCCCGTTTTCCGGCAAGATGGTCGACCTGGCCCGCGCCCTGGGGTATGCCGTGTAGCGCGGGGAGAGGAACGCCTCCGGCGGGGGGGGGGGGGGGGGGGGGGGGGGGGGGGGGGGGCGGGGGGGGGGGGG
>CAZIJE010000028.1:1121-34033 GCA_964539435.1 uncultured Desulfovibrio sp. | reverse complement strand
GCGACGGCCAGGACACGGACGCGGCCCTGGCCTTTTTGCGGCCGGCCATGGCCGATCCGGTCCACGGCCTCTTCTGGCGGGGCCGGGCCTTTGCCTTCGCCCTGGCCCGGGGCCTGTCCGACCTGGCCCGACACGTGGCCCAAGACCTGGCCGCCGCCCCGGGCCCCATGGCCCGCCTCGGGCCGCGTCTGGCCGCCGAGGCCGCCTTTGCCTGGCACGGCCCGGCCGCCGGCTTGGCCGCCCTGGAACAGGTCGACCCGGTCCTTTTCCCCCGGTTCCGCGCCCTGGCCCTGTCCCACGGCCTGGCCGCGACCGGGGACCGGGCCGCCGCCGTGGACGTCCTCTCCCGCCTGTGGCGGGCCGAAAGCTGGCACCCCGGCCTGGCCCTGCGCCTTTTCGCCCTGGCCCGGCCATCGGCCCGGGTTTCCCTGGACGCCCTGCCCGGCCGGCTGTTCGTGTTCCTCTATTCCTGGAACCGGGCCGGCCTCCTGGCCGCCACCCTGGAGAGCCTGTGCGCCGGACGCCTCGGCCCGGCCCGGATCGTGGTCCTGGACAACGGCGGCACGGACGATGCCATGGCCGTCTGCGGCCGGTTCCTGGACCGCCTGGGGCCGGACCGGTTCGTTGCCGTCCGCCTGCCGGTCAATGTCGGCGCGCCGGCCGCCCGCAACTGGCTGGCCGCCACGGCCGGACTCGGGCCGGACGACCTGGCCGCCTATGTGGACGACGACGTGACCCTGCCGCCGGACTGGCTCGAAACCCTGGCCGCGGCCCTGCTGGCCGATCCCCTGGCCGACGTGGCCGGGGCGCGGATCGTGGCCGCGTCCGGCCCGGTCCCGGGCGCGGTCCAGGCGGCGGACGTGCGGCTCCTGCCGCCGGAGGGGGCCAACACGGTCCGGCCCCTGGTCAACTACGGACCTGGTCCGGATTTCGGCCTCCTGGCCGCGACCCGGGCCTGCCCGTCGGTCTCGGGCTGCTGTCATCTGCTGCGAGGTCGGGCCCTTTCCGGGCCGGCCCCCTTCGACATCCGCTTCTCCCCCAGCCAGTTCGACGACCTGGCCCGGGACCTCGGCGGCTTCCTCAAGGGCCGGCGGGCCGTCTACGCGGGCTCTCTCGCCGTGCGCCACCACCAGCACGCCGGCCCGGCCCAGGCCCGGACCCGGGCGGCCGTGGGCCAGCTCCTCGGCGCGCGGGCCAAGCTCGACGGCCTTTTCACCCGCGAGGCCATGGCCGCCGTTGCCGCACGCGACGCGGACCTGGCCTTTGCGGAGTGGGAAGCCGTCTGGCGGGAACTGCGCGACAGCGCCTGAGGCCGGGCCTTTCCGGCCGCGCACGCGGCGGCCGCCTCTAATCGAGCATGTACTGCCGGGGATTGACCGGGGTGCCGCCGGCGTGGACCTCGTAGTGGAGGTGCGCGCCCGTGGTGCGGCCGGAGTTGCCGGACAGGCCGATGCGCTGGCCGCGCTTGACGGTCTGGCCGGGCTTGACCTCGGCCGCCTTGAGGTGGGCGTAGACCGTCTCCAGGCCGAAGTCGTGGCTCACCACCACGCGCAGCCCGTAGCCGGTCATGAAATCGGCCTCCGTGACCCGACCCGCGCCGGCCGCGAAGACCGGGCTGCCGAGGGGGACCTTGATGTCCACGCCGTTGTGGAAGTCCCCGCCCCGGCCAAACGGCGAGGTCCGGCCGCCGAAGCCGGAGGTGATGTAGCCCTTGGCCGGCCACAGGGACGGCTTGGCCAGAAATTCCAGCCTGCGGTCGGCAAGCGACCGGGCCAGCTCCTGCTGGAGCGCCTCCTCCACGGCCAGGCGGCTCCCCAGGGCGGCCAGAAAATCGGACAGCCGGCGTCCGGCGTCCGCGCCCCAGGGCAGGACCAGTCCCCTGCCCACGGTGGACGGCCCGTCCGGCGCGGCCTGGACCCGGGGCGCGGACAGCATCACCGAGAGCTTGGCGTCAAAGGAGGCGATCCGGGCGGCCTCGCCCTCCAGCCGCCGGACCCGCCCGGCGAGCCGCAGCCCGGCCGCCTTCTCCTCGGCCAGCCGGCCCAGGGCCTCCTGCCGCCGTTCGGACAGGGCCTCGTGGCCGGCCTTGTAGGGCCACAGGAAAAGTCCTCCCAGGGCCAGGACCGCCACCAGGGCCAGGGGCAAGAGAAACATCCAGCGGCGATAGGTGAACACCCGGCGCACGCCGTCCGGGCTGTAGACGAAGATGTCGCGTCTGCGTTCGAGCATCAAGAGCCGGAGGGGAAGACGGACCGGGCCGGACCTTCCGGCAGGGAAGGTCCGGCCCGACGGGTTAGAACAGAAAAAGCCAGGTGAACAGGTCGCTCCAATTGAAGCTCGTGGCAAAGTCCTGGCCGTTGACCGTGGCCGAGGCCGATCCGGTCTGGCTGGCCTGGTTCAGGTTGAACAGCCAGCTTACGGACGTCGTGTCCACGACCAGGGAGCCGCTGCCGTCGACCGTCGCGGAAGACCCCGTGGAAAGCGCCCCCGTGGACCAGGGAGTGATCCACGAAAACGACGCGGCCGAGGCCCCGGCCGGCATCAGGCAGCAGACCAGCAGCGCCAGGCACATGATGTGACGTTTCATGCAAACCTCCTTTTCCGTTGCGCCCCGCCGCAATCCGGCTCCCGGCTCGGCGACGGGGCCGAGTCCGGCCGGAAGGCGCGGCGCGGGGCGCACAGACCTTTCCCTGTTACTGGCTATCCGGCGGCAGGGCCGCCTGTCAACCGGCCGCACCGGTCGCGGCCGGTCCCGGTGCGCGGCCCGTCCGGCCGTTTCCCCGGATTTACACCGCCTCCCGAGTCGTTTATCCTCGCCTCGCCCCCCATACGTCCACCCGAACGCCGCCCGCCGGAGCCCCCGTGGCCCTCGCCGACATCCGACGCCCGAGCCCGGCGGACAGGCGGAATCATACTGCAAAGGCGGACCGGCCCATGAAGCTTCGCCCCGACATCCCAGACGTCCTGTACAAACGCTCGCTTTTTTCCTGGGTCTGGACCAGCAACCTGAAACTCCAGGCCCTGCTCCTTTGCATCATCGTGGTCTTGGTCGCGGTCCGCGTCCTGCCGCTGGAGATGCAAAAAAAGATCATCAACCAGGCCATCGGCCTCAAGCGCCTGGACCTGCTGCTCATGTACTGCGGCTACTATCTCGCCTGCGTGGTGGCCGCCTCGGGCCTGAAACTGGCGGTCAACGCCCTCCAGAACTACATCGGCCAGGAGTCGCTGACCGACCTGCGCCAGAAGCTCTACGCCCACATCCTGAAGCTTCCGATGTCGTTTTTCCGCCAGGCCTCGCCCGGCATGGTCGTCTCCTCGCTCATCACCGAGGTGGCCAACACCGGCGAGTTCGTGGGCCAGGCCATTGCCGTGCCCGTGACCAACCTCCTGACCCTGCTCGCCTTCGCCGGCTACCTCTTCTACCTCAATCCGCTCATGGCCATCATCAGCATGGCCCTGTACCCCATCGCCATCCTGGTCATCCCGGCCCTGCAGAAGCGGGCCAACGCCGCCAACAAGGAACGCGTGGACACGGGCCGCCGGATGTCCACGCTGATCGGCGAAACCATCTCCGGCATCCACGAGGTCCACGGCAACGCCAGCTTCCGCCTGGAGAACCGGCGCTTCGGCACGGTGTCCAACCAGCTCTTCAAGGTCCGGGTGGTCTGGAACCTCTACAAGTTCGCCATCAAGGTCTCCAACAACTTCTTCCAGAACCTCGGGCCCTTCGTCCTGTTCCTGGTCGGCGGCTACCTGGCCATCAACGGCCGGTTCGACCTCGGCGCCCTGGTCGCCTTCCTGTCGGCCAACGAAAAGCTCTACGACCCCTGGAAGGAGCTGATGGACTTCTACCAGACCTGGCAGGACGCGTCGGTCAGCTACAGCCGGATCATGGAGTACTTCCAGGGCGACCCGGAATTTCTGGACGAGCCCGAGGAACCCCGGCCGCCCGTGGCCCTGGACGGGTCCGTGGCGGCCAAGGACCTGGTCCTGGAGGTGCCGGGCGGCATCCAGCTCCTAAAGGGCGTCTCCCTGGACATCAGCCCGGGCGAGCAGGTGGCCCTGGTCGGCTTCTCCGGCTCGGGCAAATCGACCCTGGCCCTCTGCCTGTGCCAGATCCTCAAGTACACGGCCGGCTCGGCCACGCTCTCGGGCCTGGACATCGCCACCCTGCCCAAGTCCGACATCGCGGACAACGTGGGCATCGTGTCCCAGCACCCGTTCATCTTCGAGGGCTCCATCAAGGCCAACCTGCTCTATTCCATCAACGCCCGGCGCGAGGCCCACGGCAAGGCCGGCGAGGACGGCCTGCCGAGCCTGGACGAGATCATCGCCGTGGTGCAGCAGGTCGGTCTTTTCGCCGACATCCTGCGCTTCGCCCTCAACTCGGTCTTCAAGGAGGGGAAAAAGGAGCACCTGGTCAAGAAGGTGGTGCGGGTGCGCGAGGCCTACCACGACGGCCACGGCGAGGCCCTGGCCGACTCGGTGGAGTTTTTCGACCCGACCCGCTACCTCTATTTCAGCTCCGTGGCCGAAAACCTGGTCTTCGGCACGCCCTGCCGCGACGATCTGGCTCCGGAAAACCTGCCGCGAAACCCGTTCTTCGTGAATTTCCTCCACGAGGCCGGGCTCAAGATGCTGCTCATGCAGACCGGGGCCGAACTGGCCAGCCGCACGGTGGACATCTTGAAGGACGTGCCCTCGCCGGACGCCACCTTCTTCGAGCAGACCCCGATCACGGCCGACGAGTTCGAGACCTACCGGGAACTGGCCGGCCGGCTGGGCCGGACCCGGCTGCACAAGCTGTCCGAGGACGACGAGCGGCTGCTTCTGACCCTGGCCCTGCGCTTCACCCCCGGCCGGCACGCCATCGTCACCCTGTCGCCGATCCTGGAGGGCCTGCTGCTCCAGGGCCGGGCCATGTTCGCCGAGCGGATCGAAACCGACCTGCCCGGGGCCGTGACCTTCTTCCGGCGCGACGACTACCTCTATTCCATGACCGTCATGGACAACATCCTGTTCGGCCGGGTCAAGACCACGAGCCAGAAGGTCCTGGACCAGATCCAGAAGACCATCGTCAGTCTGCTCATCGAGGAGGACATGCTGGAGCGGATCCTGGAGATCGGGCTCGATTTCCAGGTCGGGTCCATGGGCGACCGGCTCTCGGGCGGGCAGCGCCAGAAGGTGGCCCTGGCCCGGGCCTTCCTCAAGGAGCCGCCCCTCCTCATCCTGGACGAGGCCACGGCGGCCCTGGACAACGCCTCCCAGACCCGGATCCAGAACCTGCTCGAATCGAAATGGAAAGGCCGTTCCACGGTCATCTCCGTGGTCCACAGGCTGGACACCATCACGAATTACGACAAGGTGGCGGTGATGAAGGCCGGACGGATCGTCGAAACCGGCTCGTACGCGGCGCTTATGGAAAAAAAGGGGATGCTCTATGAGCTTGTCCACGGATCAGCCGCAAGGGCCTAGGGCCTGCGGGTTCAAAGACTACCTGGAAATCCTGCGCGAACTGCCGGTTTTCAACGGCGTGCCCCTGGACGTCGTCAAGGTCCTGGCCTACCTGGCCGGCCGGGAGAACTTCACGTCCGGTGAGGCCCTGTGCGAGCAGGGCGAGGCCCTGGACCGGTGCTTCTACGTGATCTGCGGCGAAGTGGAGGTGGTGCGGCAGGCGGCCGCGTGCGAGACCGTTTTCGTCCGCCGGGGCGAGGGCTACTTTTTCGGCGGCCTGGGGCTTCTGGCCGCGGCCAAGGCCCTGTACACCGTGCGGGCCGTCACGCCCGTGGACTGCCTGGTGCTCGGCAAGGAGAAGTTCCTCAAGACGGCCGAACGGTTCCCGGACATCCTGCCCAAAATCCTCGGCAACGTGGTGGAGCACGTCTTCCGCTGGGAAGAAGCCTTTCTCAACACCCACACCGAAGACTGCGCCAAGACCGGGGAGATGGGGCTGAGCCTTTTCTAGACTGTTGTCTATTCGCTTCACCGGATGAAGCGAATAGCACGGTCAAACGCTTCACCGGCTCGCGGCCCGCGCGCCTCAGGCCGGCTTTTCCGTCATGAACACCACCGAGTTGTAGCGCAGGAATCCGGCCTTTTCGCCGGCTTTCCAGGCGGCTTCGTACAGGGCGTGGGCGTCGCCGTCGATGATGCCCGGCATCTCGGATAGTTTGTAGAAGGCCACGTGCACGGCCACGATGGTCGGTTGGCCGCTGTCGGAGAGGAGCCTTGGCAGGTCGTCGCCGAAGTCCGTGACCACCAGCGACCCGGCCTGGCGCAGGGGGTCGCCGTGATGGACCGGGGGCAGGAGGTCCTCCCGGCGGCCGGCCCGCATCCGGACCCGGCTCGTGGTCGGGTGGCCCTCGTGCAGGGGCACGGTGAAGACGTGGCGGCCGCCCGGGGCCAGGACGCGCCAGACCTCCTCAAAGGCCCGCCAGGGGTCGGCCACGTGCTCCAGGATGTCCTGGGTGACCACCAGGTCGAAGATTCCGTCCGGAAAGCTCAGGCGCTCCAGGTCCTCGCACCGCAGGCCGCTGGCCGCGCAGGTCCCGGGCTCCACGGTCTCGGGGACGTATTCCGAGCAGACGTAGCGGGGCAGGCAGCGCAGGCGGTCGTGCAGGGGGCCGGCGGCCTGGGCCTCGAACACCCGCCAGCCGGCCATGGCCTCCAGGGCGTCCGGCAGGAGCCGGGCCTCGGGGCCGGCGGCCAGCCGGGCCAGCACCCGGGCCAGGTCGCGGGTGCGCCGGCTGGCCCCGCAGGCCGAACACCGGGTCTCCCGCAGGCTGTGGCCGGGCCGGATCGGCGCGAACACCACCTTTTGGCCGCAGACCGCGCACATGCCGTCGGTCTCGAACACGTCCCACCCCTGACACTTGGCCGTCGCTTCCATGGGCCCTCCAGTCCCCCAATCGGGGAGGGGTCCGGGAGGGAATCATTCCCTCCCGGCGGGGTCCGGGGCAGCGCCCCGGCTCTCATATCGCAGGGTCGAGCAGCAGATTGTCCCGGTGCACGGCCTCGGCATAGGCGGCCTCGCCGAGGACCTGGGCGATGCGCGAGCTTTTGAGCCCCATGATCTTGCGCAGGTCGGACGCGCCGTAGTTGGAAAGCCCGACCCCGATGACCGCGCCGTCCACCGAGGCGATCCGGACCATGGCCCCGACCTGGAAGTCGCCGGCCACGTCCACGATGCCGGCCGCAAGCAGGCTCTTGCCGTGCTCGCGCAGGGCCCTGGCCGCGCCGTCGTCCACCACGAGCGTCCCCTGGGGCTCGTGGTGGTAGGCCAGCCAGAACTTGCGCCTGGGAATGGGCTTGCACCCGGCGTGGACAAAGGTGCCGACATCCCCGCCGGCAAAGGCCCGGGTCAGGGCGTCCTGTTCGCGGCCGGCCAGAATCAGCGTGGGCACGCCGAGCTGGGCCACCCGCCGGGCGGCCAGGAGCTTGGAATGCATGCCGCCCGTGCCGAGGCTGGTCTTGGACCCGCACATGGCGTCGAGGTCCCGTTCGCCGATGTCCTCGATGACTTCCATGGGCCGGGCGTCCGGGTCCTCGTCCGGGCTTGTGGCGAACACGCCCCGGGCCGAGGTCAGGTTGACGAAAAGCTCCGCGCCGATGGCCCCGACCAGCAGGCTCCCGAGGCAGTCGTTGTCGCCGTAGACCAGTTCGGCGATGGCCACGGAGTCGTTTTCGTTGATGACCGGCACGGCCCCGAGGTCGAACAGCGTGGACAGGGTGTTGCGCAGGTTGAGGTAGCGCTCGCGGTTGTCCAGGTCGTCGCGGGTGAGTAAGACCTGGGCCGCGATGCAGCCGTGGCGGGCGAACTCCTGGTCGTAGGCGTGCATGAGCCGGCTCTGGCCGATGGCCGAGGCGGCCTGGCGGTGGGGCAGCGAGGTCCGGTCGTAGCGGTCGCCGAGGACCTCGCGGCCGGCGGCCACGGCCCCGCTGGAGACAAGGAGCACCTGCCGGCCCGAAGCGGCCAGCCCCGCGATCTGGGCGGCCAGGTGCGCCACCACCGCGGCGTCGATGCCCTGGGCCGTGGCCAGCACCGCGCTGCCGACCTTGATGACCACCCGACGGGCCTGGGAAAGGACGAGACGGCGCTGCTCGCGCCAGTCGCACTGGGCCATGCGCCCTCCTGAAAGACTGTTACGGAGCGCGGTTTCAGGCCGTTTTGTCGGCCACCGCGCCCCGGGGATGTTCCGGGGGACCGTCCGAACCGGCGGACGCGATGCTTTCCACGCCGTGCCGGGCGGCAAAAGTCGCGTCGGCCCTGGCCGCGTCCGCGGCCGTCTCCCGACGGACCTTCTCGAGCCAGGGCGTGTATTCGGGGATGACCGGCAAAAGCGGCGGCATCGGGTCCGTGGGTGCGGCCATGGCGGGCGGCTCCGAAGCGGTTGGCGCGTTTTTTTCTGCATACGGCCAATGCCGGCTCCTGGCAAGACGGCCCCTGCGCGGCTTTTCAAACCGCCTTCCCGCTGTTATGGCCCCCTGACGGAGGATTTTGTCGTGCGCATCCGAATGCTGGAGCTTCTCTCCGGGGCCGCCGAGGCCACGGGGACGGCTGTGATCATTGACGTGTTCCGGGCCTGTTCCGTGGCCTGCTACGCCTTTGCCGCCGGCGTGGAGCGGATTTTGCCCGTGGACGCCGTGGAAGAGGCCTTTGCCCTGCGGGCCGCCCACCCCGACTACCTGATCGCCGGGGAACGGGGCTGCATCAAGGTCGAGGGATTCGATTTCGGCAACTCCCCAAGCGAGATCCGCCGGGCCGACCTGACGGGCAAGACCCTCATCCACGCCACCTCGGCCGGCACCAGGGGCCTTTTCGCGGCCATGGACGCAGCCGACCGGGTGCTGACCTGCTCGTTCGCCAACATGGCGGCCACGGCCGCGGCCATCCGGGCCGCCGCCCCGGAAACCGTCTCCATCGTGGCCATGGGCAAGGCCGGGGTGGCCCACGCCCCGGAAGACCGGCTGTGCGCCATGTACCTGGCCAACCTCCTGCAGGACGTGCCCAACGCCTTCGAGACCATCCCGAAATTCCTGCGCACCGCGTCCACGGCGGAAATCTTCTTCGGCGAGACGGCCATCGTGCCCGAAGAGGACTTCGACCTGTGCCTGGCCCTGGACGCCTTCGATTTCTTCCTGGAAGCCGTCCGCCTGCCGGACGGCCGCCCGGCGCTGACGCGCCGCCAGCCGGAACAAGCCGCTTCGGGCATCGTGGCGTAAGCTGCCCACCCGCCTCAAGTTTTCCCGGAGACGACCGAAAACGACCGGGACGGGGCGGACAGGACGCAAGGAGGCGGCATGAGGCCCAAGGCGAGTATGAGCGAGCGGGAAAAATTCTATTTTTCCATCTCTCCGCTGATGATTTTCCCCCAGGCCCTGGGGCGGTTTCGCATCTACATCAAGCAGGCCGGCAATTTCGTGCTCTACGCGGCCGAAAACGAGCAGTTCACCCAGCGCCACCGGCAAAAGCTCCACGACGCCGGCGTGACCGAGGTCTACATCCGGGGCGAGGAGCGGCCGGACTACGACCGGTACGTGGAAACCCACCTGCCCCAGATCCTGGCCGATCCGGTCATCCCCGTGGCCGAGCGGGCCCAGGTCCTCTACACCGCCGCCGACGCCGTGGTCCGGGACGTGTTCGAGAAGCGGCTGCCCACGGGGGTGGGCAAGCGGGAATACGCCCGCATCGCCAGCCTAGTGGAAAAGAGCGTGGCGTTTCTGGCCATGGACGAGTCGCTCAAGCGCATCGCCGCCCTGGCCTCCCACGACTACACCGTGCACACCCACAACGTGCACGTCTTCGTCTACACCACCGCCCTGCTCCAGGCCATGAAGGCCGACGAGTACACCCAGGTCCAGGCCGGCATCGGCGCGCTGCTGCACGACATCGGCAAGACCCACATCCCGACCGGCATCCTGTCCAAGCCCGGCCCCCTGGACCCCGAGGAACGGATGGTCATCAACACCCACCCGGCCAAGGGCGTGGCCCTGTGCCAGGAAGTCCCGCTCACCCAGACGGCCGCCGCCTGCATCCTCATGCACCACGAGCGCATGGACGGCTCCGGCTACCCCGGGGGCCTGCCCGGCGAGCTGATCCCGCTGCACGTGCGGGCCGTGGCCGTGGCCGACGTCTACGACGCCCTGACCACCAAGCGGGCCTACGCCGAGGCCATGCCCCCCTTCCAGGCCCTGCGCCTGATGCGCGACGAAATGGGCGAACAGTTCGACCTGGAGATATACAAGCGCCTGGTCATGATCCTAAGCGGCGCGAACATGGTTTAAAGGAGCATTCATGGCTTTTTCCCGCATCAAATTCCAACCGACCGCCGCCAACGTCGACTGCCCGCACTGCGGCCGGTCCCTGACCTACGAACGGACCTGCCTGCGGATCATGCTCACCTGCCACGGCTGCGGCAGGGAATTCGACCCGGCCCGGTTCGCGTCCCAGCTCGACGACGACTTCGACGAAGCCTACGCCAACGTGCCGCTCAACCGCATGTAAGGCGAGGAGGCGGAGAGGAACCGGGGGAGGAAACCCCTTTTTGCAAAAAGGGGTTTTCTCCCCCCGGCTTGACTTTCGAAACACGCTTTGCAAAGGGTGATGACTTTTCACCGGAGGCTCGGCATGCAGCTTTTCAACACCATGACCCGGGGCAAGGAGCCCTTCGTCCCCCGCCTGCCCGGCAAGGTGGCCATGTATGTCTGCGGAATCACCGCCTACGACCTGTGCCATATCGGCCATGCCCGCTCGTCCGTGGTGTTCGACGTGCTCGTGCGCTACCTGCGCCATCTCGGTTTCGAGGTCACCTTCGTGCGCAACTTCACGGACGTGGACGACAAGATCATCAAGAAGGCCAACAGCGAGGGCGCGACCTCCTCGGAGATCGCCGAACGCTACATCGCGGCCTTTTATGAAGACATGGACCGGCTCGGCATCCTGCGGGCCGACAAGGAGCCCCGGGCCACGGAATACATCGCGGAAATGGCGGACATGGCCGCGCGGCTGATCGACAACGGCCACGCCTACCGCACCGCTTCCGGGGACGTCTATTTCCGGGTCCGCTCCTTTGCCGGCTACGGCAAGCTGTCCGGCCGCGACGTGGAGGACATGCGCTCCGGCGCCCGGGTCGCGCCGGGCGAGGAAAAGGAGGACCCGCTCGATTTCGCCCTGTGGAAGGCCTCCAAGCCGGGCGAGCCGGTCTGGGACAGCCCCTTCGGGCCGGGCCGGCCGGGCTGGCACCTGGAGTGCTCGGTCATGAGCGAAAAGCTCCTGGGCCTGCCCATTGACATCCACGGCGGCGGCCAGGACCTGATCTTTCCGCACCACGAAAACGAGATCGCCCAGAGCGAGGCGGCCGTGGGCGAGGACTTCTGCCGGTTCTGGGTCCACAACGGGTTCGTGCGCATCAACACCGAGAAGATGTCCAAGTCCCTTGGCAACTTCGTCACCATCCGCGACATCTACGCCCGCTACCTGCCCGAAGTCCTGCGGTTCTTCCTGGTCGGGTCCCACTACCGCAGCCCCCTGGACTATTCCGACCAGGCCCTGGACGAGGCGGAAAAGGGGATCAAGCGGATCTATGCGGCCAAGGCCCAGATGGAGCAGGCCCTGGCCCGGGCCAAGTGGTCCGAGACCAAGCTGCCGCCCGAGATCGGCCAGGAGCTGGCCAAGCTCGAGGAAGGCTTTGTCGCGGCCATGGACGACGATCTCAACACCGCCCAGGCCCTGGGCCACGTCTTCGGCCTGGTCCGCCTGGCCGGCCGCCTCCTGGACGACAAGGCCATGAGCAAAAGCCGCGAGACGGCCGACGCCCTGCGCCGCATCCTGGCCGATATGGAAACATGGTCCGGCATCCTCGGCATCTTCGGCCGCGACAGCCGGGAATTCCTGGCCGACCTCAAGGCCAGCCGCCTGGCCCGCCTGGGCATCGACGCGACCCGGGTGGACGGCCTCGTGGCCGAACGCCAGGAAGCCAGGAAGGCCAAGGACTTCGCCCGCTCCGACGCCATCCGCGACGAACTGGCCGCCCTTGGCGTCACGGTCATGGACACCCCGGCCGGCCCCCAGTGGGACGTGGCCTAGGCCGCCACGCCCCAAACGGCATGGGGCGCGGGAAACCACGGGCAGGCGGGCCATGCGGGCGCAAATCGTCTACATCCAGCACGACTGCTTCTTCCTGCTGACCGGCGGCCGGACCCTGCTCTTCGACTACCCCTCCCCGGCCTACCTTTCCGAAGCGGCGGCCACGGCCGCCGCTTCCCTGATCCAGGGATGCGACCTCACGGTCTTCGTCTCCCACGCCCATGACGACCACTTCGACCCGAACCTTGTCGCGGCAACGGACAAGGCGGCCTCGCGGCGGTTCGTGGTTTCCGACGACGTGGCCGACCTCCACGGCGACGTCCTGCCGCCGGACGCGGTGGTCATGGAGCCGGACGACGTCAGCGATGTGGACGGCCTGCGGGTCGAGGCCCTGGAGAGCAACGACATGGGCCTGGCCTACCTGATCGAGGCGGGCGGGCTGTCGGTCTATTTCGGCGGCGACCTGGCCCTGTGGGACTGGCCGGGCCAGTCGGCCGCGGCTGCCCGGGCCGTGGGCATGTCCTGGCGGCGGGCCCTGGCCCGGATCGGCCGACGCCCCCTGGACGTGGCGTTTTCCAACATGGACCCGAGGCTGCCGAGCCTGGCCGGGGCCCCGGATTTCGTGGTCGCAATCGCGCCCCGGGTCTTCGTGCCCATGCACCTCGGCGGGCATCCGGAATATCTCGACGCCTTCGCCGACCGCCTGGCCGGCCCGCACACCTCGGTCTTTCGCTACGCCCGGCCGGGCGACGCCTTCACCCTCGCCGACTAGGCTGCTTCCTCCGGCACAATCCTGCCGGTGAGCAGGGCCACCGGGAAATCCCGCAGCACGTCTTTCAGGAAACACGAAGAGCAGGAAAAGTGCCGGCCCGTGATGGCGTCGGTCAGGGGGCCGAGATTGGCCGGAGCCCCGGTCAGCCTGGTCTGCTCCCAGGACTCGCCGAGGAGAAAGGGCGCGCCCGGCGTGGTCAGGGAGGCGATGCGCCGGGGCACGACCACCAGGGCGGCCTTGTCCTCGAAGGTGCGCCAGAACCCGAATACGTGTCGGGCCCGCTCTCCTTCGAAGACGGCTGCCTGATACCCGCCGGCCGCGAAAAGCTCCGGGTTCTCCCGCCTGGCGGCCAGTCCCCGCCACAGGGCCAGAAGCTTGACCCGCCCGTCCTGGGGCGTTTCCAGGAGCTTGCGGCACAGGGCGGCGGGGTCCTTGCCATAGGCCTTGTCCAGGGCGGCCAGGGCGGCCGCCCTGGCCGTGAAGTCCACGGGCCGGCGGTTGTCCGGGTCCACGAAGGACAGGTCCCACCCCTCGGTCCCCTGGAAGATGTCAGGCGTGCCCGGACAGGCCACCTTGAGCACGGTCTGGGCCAGGGAATAGGAGTAGCCGATCTCCGTCACCCGGCGGCACAGGGGCAAAAATTCCGTCATGAAGGCGTTTTTCGGCGTGTCACGTAACAGCTTGGCCGCGAATTCCGTGAGCGCCTGTTCGTATTCCAGGTTCGGGCTCAGCCACGTGGACTGCTCCTTGCCCTCGCGCACGGCCTTGACGAGAAAGGCCGACAGCCGGTCCCCGAAGGCGGGCAGATCGTCCGGATTGTCGGGATAGTGGGCGAGCAGGACCTGGTAGAGCATGTATTCGTCGTTCTTGTCCGGCACGGCCTTGCCGTCCGGCCGCGTCTTGCGGCGCTGGTTCAGGCGGGAAAAGCTGGTCAGGGCCGCGCGCCAGGCATCGGGCATCTCGGACAGGGCCGCCAGGCGCAGCCGCGCGTCCTCGCCGCGCTTGGTGTCGTGGGTGGCCGTGGCGTTCATGGTGGCCGGCCACTTCTTGGCCCGTTCGGCCATGATTTCATGGAAATTTTCCTCGGTCAGGCCGAAGCTGCCGGGGTCGCCGCCGACTTCGTTGAGGCACAGCAGCCGGTTGAGCACGTAAAAGGCCGTGTCCTCCACACCCTTGGCCATGAGCGGCCCGGTCACCTGCTGAAAGCGCATGGCGAACCGGGTCCACTGGTCTTTTTTCTCCTCATTGAGGTGTTCGTCGTACTGGAGCAGGAGAAACCGCTCCAGGAAATCCAGTTCGTAGGTCAGGTCGGTGTTGTGGCGCTTGGCCCGGCGCACGGCGGTGCGGACATAGGTGATGTCCACGGGCCGGATGACGTCCGGGGAAATATAGGTCCGGTAGACCGGAAAGTGGGCCAGGACCTCGGTGAGGGCCCGCTTGGTCGAGCGCAGGGTGATGTCGAAGCCCTGGCGGTCCAGGCTGGAGACGGCGTTGATGAGCCGGGCCATGTTCTCCACGTCGCCGAACATGTGGGTCTCGATGATGCGCCGCTTCTTCCAGACCACCACATCCTCGATCTTCTGGCGGCGTCCCGTGTACCCGGCGTACAGGCGGTCGAAGACCTTTTCCTGGCCGCCGTCCACGAACAGCCGGCAGACGTCGTTCATGAAGTCGTAGCCCGTGGAGCCGGCCACGGGCCAAAAGGCCGGCAGCGGCTCGTCGCCGATGCAGATCTTTTCCACCACGAGCGAAGCCTCGCCGATGGCCTCGCGCAACCGCCGCAAGTACCGCGAGGGATCGTACAGGCCGTCGATGTGGTCCACCCGCAGCCCGTCAAAGGCCCCTTCCTTGACCAGCTCCAGGATCTTGCCGTGGGAATTGCGGAACACCGCCTCGTCCTCCACCCGCAGGGAGATGAGGTCGTTTATGGAAAAGAACCGGCGGTAGTTGATCTCGTCGCCGGCCACCTTCCAGTAGGACAGGCGGAAGTACTGCTCGGCCAGGATGCTCTCCAGCAGGGCCCGGCGGTCCGGGGAATCCTCTTCCGTGTCCGTGCCGTTGACCCGGGCCAGGTTGGCCTGGATGTGTTCGCGGACCGGCGCGCTCGTCTCCGAGAGCTCGAACAGCATCTGCTTGATGAAAAAAATCTGGTCGTACCGGTCCACCTGGGGATCGTCGGCCGGCAGGGACTTGATGGTGTAGAGGATGCCCAGGAGCTTGATGTAGTCCGGGGAGTCCCGGCCGATCTTCTGGCGCAGCCTGTCCAGGCCGCGCGTCAGGATGCGGGCGTAGGAATCGATGCGCAGCGGAAAACGCAGGTCGTAATAGCGCACCGTGAACCCGCCCGCGTCGAAACCGATGGCGATCTCGCCGTTCTCCAGGGTGGTGCCGTAGAAGTTGCCGAGAAACGGGGCCAAAAGCCGGCCCTTGATGCTCTCGTAGGGGTGGTCCCAGTCGATGTCGAAATAGTGGTAGAACCGCGAGGACGGACCGCTTTCGAGCACGTCCACGAACATGGGGTTGTCGCCCGAGACGGCCATGTGGTTGGGCACGATGTCCTGGATCCAGGCCAGCCCCCGCTCCCTGACCCCGGCGACGAGTTCGCGGAAGCCCTCCTCGCCGCCGAGCTCGGGATTGATCTGCTTGTGGTCGCACACGTCGTAGCCGTGGGTCGAACCGGCCTTGGCCCGGAAGATGGGCGAGGCGTAGAGGTGCGAGATCCCGAGGGCCGCGAGGTAGTCGAGGACCTTGCCGCACTGGGCGAAGGTGAAGTCCTTGGCGAACTGGATGCGGTACGTGGCAACCGGAGCGGTCATTCAGGCAACCTCACGTTGAGGGCGGCGGCGACGCTCGTGAACAGGTCCACCCACTCCCTGGCCGTTTCGTCGCTGGCGGCGGCGTCGCGTTTTGCGGCGTAGCAGCACCGCGAGATGTCGAAGACCACGTTCTGGGCCTTCCAGAGGTTGAGTCCCATGGGCAGGGCGTGCAGGCGGTCCAGGGCCTCCTTGACGTTGGTCAGGATGGTGACATTCTCATGGTCCTCGCCGAAAACGCCGAGCCGCCGGTTGACCCATTCCGCAGCTTCGAGCCCCAGGTCGTCGTAATCCAGGGGCAAGCCGAAACGCTGCGCATCCTGGATCCGTTCGTCCAGCTTGGCCAGGTCGATCTCGTCGCCGTCGAGCAGCCGCTTGATGTCGGTTTCCACGATAAAGACCGCGGCTTCCAGGAAATGGCGCGGGATGGGCATGGTGATCCACTGCAGGAAGGTGAGGATTGGATAGTTGGTCTCGAACACCTGCCGGTACATGGCCTCGACGTTCTGGAACTCCGGAGCGAGGACCTCGGAAACGACCTTGCGCTGCTCGTCCCTGAACAGGTGCCAGATGGAGAAGGTGTTGGTCTCGAAATGGCCGTCCAGGGTCCGGATGGTCTCGGCCATGTCGCCGCGTTCGAAGGCCTGACGCAGGTCGGCCTCCATGGCGGCGAAGCTTTCCGGGTCCCGGTACGGCCGCAGGCCGCAGGTCAGGTTCTGGCCGCCGGCATGGACCACGCCGAAACTGACGTCGAGGGACTCGCGGGTGACCGTGGATTCGATCCTGGCGCGCCCGGTCAGGAGTTGCGACCGGCCGGCCACCTGGCGCTGGAGGTCCTCGCCCCGCACCCTGTAGCACCCGTACTGGTAGTGCTCGTCGTATTCCTCGAACAGCGACGACATGGCATAGTGCGCGCCCACCCGCATCAGGTCCACGGCCGCGGGCTTGGCGTACTTCTCGTAGGCCTCCAGCCCCGAGGCCAGGACGTTGCTCGGGGCCTTGGCCAGGATCTCCATGAACGGCTTCTCGAGCTTGGTGCCGTCGAGCTCCTCGGCCAACTGGATGGTCCGGGCCGCGTACTGGAGGATCTGCACGGTCTCGATGCCCGAGATCTCGTCGAAAAACCAGCCGCAGCTGGTGAAGTTCAGCAGCGCGTAGCGCTGGAGTTCCAGGAGCTTGAGCGCCAGGACCTTCTCCTGGCCCGAAAGGGGGTGATGCTGCCAGGCCGCCAGGAACCGCTCGACGTTCTCGTCCGATCGGTCGTTTATGACTTCGATGTAGGCGTCGCGGACATCCCAGTTGTGTTTGAAATACTTCGGCCCCATCCGTTCGTGGATCTCCACGCTCCGGTCCCGCAGCCAGTTCATGGCCTCGCGCAGGGGCGCCCGCCACTTCTGGTGCCAGCCGCCGTGCATGCCGGAATTGCAGCCGCAGTCGGCCCGCCACCGCTCCACGCCGTGGATGCAGCTCCAGGAGGAGTTGTCGAAAATCTCGGCCTCGAACCGGGGGGGGTGCCGGTCCAGATACGCGGCGTAGTTGATGAGCTCCACCGAGGGATCGGCCTCGATGAGCGACAGGCAATAGGTCAGGGCCATTTCGCCGTAGGTGTGGTGGTGGCCGTAGGTCTCGCCGTCCGTGGCGATGTGGACCAGCTGGGGCCAGTCGCGGCCCATGTCGCTGAAGGCGGCCATGAGCCGGGCGTGGAAGGACTCGCCCTTGGCCAGCATGTCGCCGAAAGCCAGTTCCTGGGAGATGGGGCCGTCGTAGAAAAAGACGTTGAAGTCGCGGCCGTCGGCCAGGCGCACGACATAGGGCGTGGTCGGATCGACCCGGCCGCCGGACACGTCCTGCCAGTCGCCGCCGTCCCGGGGCCGCACCCGGGAGGCCTGGCGCGGAGCCAGGATGGTGTAGCGCAGGCCGGCGTCGGCCAGAATCGTCAGGGTTTCCATGTCCACGGCCGTCTCGGGCAGCCACATGCCCTCGGGATCGCGGCCGAAGCGCTGCTTGAAGTCGGCCACGCCCCACTTCACCTGGGTGATCTTGTCGCGGCGGTTGGCCAGGGGCATGATCATGTGGCTAAACGCCTGGGCAATGGCCGATCCGTGGCCGCCGAAGCGCTCCATGGACAGCTTGTCCGCGTCCACGATGGCCTGGTGGAGCTTGGGGTGGTGGCGCAGCATCCAGGACAGGAGCGTCGGCCCGAAGTTGAAGCTGATTTTGGAATAGTTGTTGATGATGTCGATGATCCGGCCCTCCCCGTCGAGGATGCGGGAGCCGGAGTTGGGGCCGTAGCACTCGGCGTTGATCCGCTCGTTCCAGTCGTGGAACGGATGGGCCGAGTCCTGGGTTTCCACTTCCTCGAGCCAGGGGTTTTCACGGGGCGGCTGGTAAAAATGGCCGTGGATGCAGATGTAGCGGCTCATGCGGCTATCCCCTCTTGGCGGTTGTAGATCACGACGGAAAACGGCGGCAGGGACAAGACGGTTTCCAAGCGCTCGGGAAAGGCGTCCCCCTGACCGCCGAAGCGCGTTTCCTCGGAATCGAGCAGACGTTCGTATTGTTGGGGCGGCCCGTGGGTCCCGACCTTGGCCCGGATCGGCCGGCGGCCGGCATTGACCAGGCACAGGTAGCGGCCGTCGGCTCCCCGGCGCTCCATGGCCAGTCCCTTGGCCGCGTCCAGGGGCCACAGGCGGGTCATGTGCCGCTGCGTTTCCCGAAGCGCCGGACTGCCGGCCCGCAGGGCCAAAAGCGCCCGGTGCCAGGCCAGCATGCCGCCGTGGCCGGGTGTTCGGGGCTTGTCCCAGTCCGGCCGGCTGGCCCCGAAGGTCTCCTCTGCAAAGGGGTCGGGCGGTTCGCCCCGCCAGCGGAAGGAGGCGAATTCCCGCTTGCGCCCCTGGCGCACGGCCTCGACCAGGCCGGCGTCCAGGTGGCTGATAAAATAGAGAAACGGCCGGTCCTCGCCCCACTCCTCACCCATGAACAGCAGCGGCGAACCGGGCGAGAGGAGCAGCAGCGCGGCCGCCACCCGGGCCGCCTGCGGACCGATCAGCGAGATCAGGCGCTCGCCCATGGCCCGGTTGCCGATCTGGTCGTGGTTCTGCAGGCAGTTGACGCACCGGTCCGCCGGCAGGTGGACCGCCGGACGGCCCCGGTCATGGCCGAAAAACGGCGAATGCCGGCCGGCGTAGACAAATCCCTCGCCGGCAGCGGTCATGACGTCGTCCCGGTTGCCGAAATCGGCGTAATAGCCGGTTTTTTCCCGGGTCAGCCAGGCGTGGACCGCGTGGTGGAAGTCGTCGTTCCAGACCCCGTCCAGGCCCATGCCGCCGGCGGCGGCGTCGGTGATGAGCATCGGGTCGTTGTGGTGGGATTCGGCCACGAGAAACGTCCGCCGGCCGCTTCCCGCCTCCCAGGCGGCCTTGGCCAGAGCCAGCTCGGCCACCAGGTGGACCGGACTCTGGTCCACAATGGCGTGGACCGCGTCCAGGCGCAGTCCGTCGATGTGGTAGTCGCGCAGCCAGTACAGGGCGTTCTGAATAAAAAAAGCCCGCACGCCGCCGCTTCCCGGTCCGTCGTAGTTGACGGCCTCGCCCCAGGGCGTGCGGTAGCGGTCGGTGAAGTAGGGACCGAACTCGCGCAGGTAGTTCCCTTCCGGTCCGAGGTGGTTGTAGACCACGTCCAGGACCACGGCCAGGCCCCGGCCGTGGCAGGCGTCCACCAGCCGGGCCAGGCCCTTGGGCCCGCCGTAGCAGGCGGCCGGGGCAAAGGGACAGACTCCGTCGTAGCCCCAGTTGCGGCAGCCCGGAAACTGGGCCACGGGCATGAGCTCCAGGCAGGTGACGCCCAGATCGGCCAGGTGGTCCAGCCGGTCGATGACGGCCTCGAAGGTGCCCTGGGGCGTGAAGGCGCCGACATGGATCTCGTAGTAGACGCGCCGGTCCGGGGAGGGCGGCGCAAATCCCTGGTCGGTCCAGGCGAAAGCGTCGGTGTCCACCAGGGCCGAGGAGCCGTGGACATCGTCGGGCTGGTGGCGCGAGGCCGGATCGGGCCGCCGCGAGGTCCCGTCCAGATCGAACAGGTAACGGTCCCCGTCGGACAGGCCCGTGGCCTCGGCCGTGAAATAGCCGCCGGGTTGCGGCTCCATGGGCATGGCGACGCCGGATTCCGGAAACACCAGGGAGACCTGGCGACGGTTTGGAGCCCAGACCGTGAAGCGCCAGGAACCGGGTCCGGTTTTTTGGGGGCCGACCGGCAACGGCCATGGGAAATTTCGCTCCATACTGCACGGTATGCAGCAAACCGCGGCAAGGGTCAAACGCCCGGTCGCGGATACAGGCGGGAAACGGTTACTTTTTGGCGAAAAGGTAGCGGGAGAGGTCGGCGAGATTGTCCACCTTCGGTCCGAGGCCGCCGGCGTCCGGACACAGGACCGGGCCGTAGCCCAGGCGCTCGGCCTGCTTGAGGCGGGTGTCGTGGGCGGACACCGGGCGGATGCGGCCGGACAGGTCCACTTCGCCCCAGAAGACCGCGCCGGCCGGCAGGGGGCGGTCGTAAAACGAGGACAGGACGGCGGCGGCGATGCCGAGGTCGAGGCCTGGGTCGGGAATCCGCAGCCCGCCGCCGATCTTGGCGTAGATGTCGGCCTGGCCCAGGTTCAGGCGCAGCCGTTTTTCCAGGACCGCGAGCAGCAGGTGGAGCCGGCCCACGTCCAGTCCCAGGGCCGCCCGGCGCGGCACCGACAGGAAGGACTTGGCGGCCAGGGCCTGGACCTCCACGGCAAAGGGACGCCGCCCCTCCACGGCCATGACCACGGCCGAACCGGACACGGCCGGGTCCCGGTCGCCCAGAAAAAAGGTGGAGGGATCCGGCACCTCGACCAGGCCCGCCTCGCGCATCTCCATGACCAGCAGTTCGTCGGTGGGGCCGTAGCGGTTTTTCAGGACCCGCAGGATGCGGAACAGGTGGCGGCGCTCGCCTTCGAGGTAGAGCACGGTGTCGACCATGTGCTCCAGGAGCTTGGGGCCGGCGATCTGCCCTTCCTTGGTCACGTGGCCGACCAGGACCAGGCAGGCCTGGCTCCGCTTGGCCGCTTCCACGCAGGCCGCGGCCACGGACCGGACCTGGGAGACGGATCCGGCCGCGCCTTCCACGCCGGCCACGTGCATGGTCTGGACCGAGTCCACGATGACCAGGTCCGGGGGCGGCGCGCCGCCGAGGACGTCCACGGCCGCGCCGGCGTCCGTGGTCGAGGCGGCCAGGAGCCCCTCGTGCAGGACGCCCAGGCGCTCGGCCCGGGCCTTGAGCTGGGGAAGGGATTCCTCGGCCGAGAGGTAGACCACCCGGCGGCCGCCGGCCGCGGCCAGACCGGCCAGTTGCAGGAGCAGGGTCGATTTGCCGATGCCCGGCTCGCCGCCGAGAAGCATGGCCCCGCCCGGGGTCAGGCCGCCGCCGAGGACCCGGTCCAGGCCGGAGAAGGCGGTGGAAAAGGGTCTGAAGTCCTCGCCCGGGTGGCTCCCCAGGGCAATGGGCAGGCCGGACGGCTCGCCGGCCTTGCCCCCCTTGCGGGCGGCGGCCCCCACGGTCTCGACCATGGTGTTCCAGGCCCCGCACCGGGGACACTGGCCGCGCCAGGTGGGCGAGACACCGCCGCACTCGGAGCAGGTGAACACCCGCCTGGTCTTCTGGGCCATGCTACTGCCTGGGCGGGTCCTTGGCGTCAATGACCTTGACGCCGAACTCCTTGACCGTTTCCGGGGGGTCGAAAAAGACGACCATGAACGGCGTTTCCCCGCCCGGAGCGATGTTGGTGTTGTTGGTCAGGACGCCGACCTGGGAGGACAGGGCGTTTTTGAGCTCGTCGCGGGTCATGACCTGGAGTTGGAACAGCGAAACCGTGTTGCCGGCCAGGTCCTCCTGGGAAGCCAGCGACCCGCCCTTCTCGTCGAAGAGCGTGGCCTCCAGCCGGATCATTTCCTTGGGCGTCTTGAAGTTGTTGACGGCCTTGCCCTCGATGACGAAGAGCTGCCCGGCCTTTTCGTTTGACACGTAATACTGCCGGACGTTTTGCAGCATGATGTCCTTGACCTTGGCCGTCTCCTCGGGCTTTGGCGCGGCCGGAGCGGCCTTGTCCTCCGGGGCGGCGGCCTTGTCCGGAGCGGCGGGCGCGCCGGGAACGGCCGGGGACACAGCCGCCGGCGGCTGGGCGGCGTCCTTGGCCGCCTTCCTGCCCGGCCACAGGTCGAGAAAGTGGACGGCGGCCACGGCCCCGGCCAGGACCAGGGCCACGGCCCCGACAATGATGGCCACCCGGCGGCGGCGCTCCTTGGACACGCCGGACCCAGGCAGATGGAGGTTGGCCACGTCGTCGAGGCTGAAGCCGGGCTTGACCGGCCGGTCGTCGTCCCGCTCGTCCGGGGCCGCGCCCTCGTAGGATTCGGAATGGAACAGGTCCGGCGGCACGTCGTCTTCCACGGCGGCGGCCCTGGGAGCGGCTTTTTTCGGAGCCGCCTCCGGAGCCGGCGTCAGGTCGTCGGGGAAATCGAAGTCCGTGAGCCCCCCCTCGTCCGGGGGCGCAGGAGGATTGGCGGTAAAGACGTGGCGGCATTTGCCGCACCGGAGTTTCGTTCCGGCGGCGGCGATCTTCTCATCCGGCAGATTGAACTTGGAGTGGCAATTCGGGCATTGTACAATCATGGTGCATCATCTCACGCCGGTTGCGGTTGTGGGCACGCCGATGCAACGAGAAGCCGTCTGTCACCGAACCAATTCGTACACGCCGCGAAGCCGCCGCAACCGCTCCCCCATGTCCATGCCGTAACCCACCAGGAAGACGGGCGGGGCCGAAAAGCCGACGAAATCCACAGGCACGTCCGCCTCGCGGCGGTAAGGCTTGTCGAGCAGGGTGCAGACCTTGACGCTCGCCGGGTTGCGCCGCGACAGCATTTCCAGAAGATAGGCCAGGGAGCGCCCGGTGTCCACGATGTCTTCGACCAGAAGCACATCGCGGCCGGCGATGTCGGTCTCGAGATCCATGAGAAACCGGAGCTGGCCGGGCGCGGTGCCCGCGCCGTAGCTGGCCACGCGCACGAAATCGAGGGTGGGGCAAAAATCCAGGGCCCGCAGCAGATCGGCCATGAACGGCAGCGCCCCCTTGAGCACCCCCACCATGACCACATCGTCCCGGCCAGCGTAAAAGGCCGACACCTCGCGGCCGAGCTCCGCCACACGGGCGGCCACGGCCGCTTCCCCGAACACTTCTCGCAACGTTTCGGACATGTCTCCCCGCGATTTCCTGGCCGCGCCGGCGGCTACATTTCCATGATGAGCGCGTTCTCGTCGCACTCCGGGAACTTCGGACAATTGATGCAGTCGGCCCAGACCTTCTGGGGCAGCAACTCCTTTTGCACGGGCGCGAATCCCAGGCGCTCGAAGAAATGCGGCCGATAGGTCAGGGTGAAGACCCTGAAGATGCCGAGCGTCACCGCGTCGGACAGGCAGGCCTCCACCAGCTTGCCGCCCCAGCCCTGCTTCTGGATGTCTTCGTTGACGGCCAGGGAGCGGATCTCGGCAATGTCCTCCCAGCAGATGGACAGGGCGCAGCAGCCGCGGATGCCGGGCACGTCGTGCTCGGCCAGGACGAAGAAGTCGCGCAGGTGGCTGTAGAGCTGGTTGAAGGAGCGCGGCAGCAGGAATTCCTGGCGCGCGCAGTGCATCAAAAGCGCGTGGATCTGCTTGACGTCCTGGATTCTCGCCTTGCGGATGAAAAGATTGCTCATGAACCCGCGTCTTGCAGCAGGCCGTCGACGGCCCGCCGGAGCATTTCACCGGGCATGAACCCGGAATGGTTGACGATCTGCTGCCCTGTGGCATCGTAGATCAGGGTCTTGGGGATCATCTTGACCCCAAAGGCGGTCAGGACGTCGGGGTCGGCTAGGTGGACCGGGAAGTTGAACGGCGTCTGCTTGACGAACCGGGCGTATTCCCCCTGGTCCTGGTCCAGGGAGATGCCGATGAAGGCGACCTTGTCGGCCGGATAGTGCTTGCGGGCCTCGATGAAGTCCGGGATCTCCATCAGGCACGGCCGGCACCAGGAGGCGAAGAAGTCGATCACCACCACTTTTCCCTTGGCGGCGACAATGGCGTCGAGCACGGCCTGGCCGTTGATCGGACCGGCGTCCTGGGCCCCGGCCCGCGCGCAGGGCAGGAGCATGAGGGCGAGCAGCAAAAGACAGGTGCGTATGCGCAAAAGCGTCCTCCACATGACACAAGAGGCGGCCGGCGAACCGGCCGCCAGGGTTGGTTTAATCCAAAGGGGGCAAGGGGGGCCAGCGGTTTTTTAGGCGTCCCCGCCGAGCAGGGTCTTGGCCTGGCGCACGGCGTCCACGGCATCGGCGGCCCTGGCGTCGGCCCCGATGGACCGGGCAAAGGCCTCGGTCACCACGGCCCCGCCGACCATGACCTTGGCCCGCAGGCCGCGCTCCCTGACCAGGCGCACCGTGTCCTCCATGCGGACCATGGTGGTGGTCATGAGCGCCGAGAGGCCGATCACGTCCGCGTCCCGGGCGGCGGCCTCGGCCACGATCCGGTCGGCCGGCACGTCCTTGCCCAGGTCGATGACTTCGAAGCCGTGGTTCTTGAGCATCAGGCAGACGATGTTTTTCCCGATGTCGTGGATGTCGCCCTCGACCGTGGCCATGACGATCCGGGCCTTGGCCGCGCCGGCCGTTTCGGCCAGAAGCGGCTCCAGGCGGGTAAATCCGGCCCGCATGGCCTCGGCGGCAACCAATAGCTGGGGCAGGAAGAATTCCTTGCGCTCGTAGCGCTCCCCCACTTCCATGATGCCGGGGATCAGGTCCTCGTCGAGGATGGAGGCGGCCGGACGGCCCTCGGCCAGGGCGGCGTCGATGAGGCCCTCGAGATCCTCCCGGCGGCCCCGGACCACGGCCTGGCGCAGCGGGCTTCCCCCCGCCTCGGCCGGTCCGGCGCCTGGGCCCCCCGTGCCGGCAACGGCCGCAACCGGCGCGGCCGGGGTCCAACCGGCGTAGCGGCCGATGAACCGGCCGGCCTGGGGATCGCGGCCAAGCAAAACCTCGGCCGCGCCGGCCGTCTCCATGAGCCGGGAGACGTTGGGATTGGCGATGGCGGCGGCCAGGCCCGCGCCCAGGCACATGGCGAAAAAGGCGGCGTTGACCAGTTCCCTTGCCGGCAGGCCGAACGAGATGTTGGACAGGCCGAGCACGGTCGGCAGGCCCCACCTGTCCCGGCAGTGGCGGATGGTCTCCAGGCAGGCCAGGGCGGCCTCGGGCTTGGAGGAGACGGTCAGGGCCAGGGCGTCGACCAGGATGAGCCGCCGGGGGATGCCCAGGGCGTCGGCCTGGCCGAGCAGGTCCTCGATGATGGCCAGGCGTTCGGCGGCGGTGACCGGCAGCTTTCTTCCCTTCAGCGGCAAAAGAATGAACGGCGCGCCGTGGTCCCGGCAGATCGGCCCCAAAAGCTCCATCCGGCCCGGCTCGCCGCTGATGGAATTGACGAGCGGCGTGGCCGGCGAGACCCACAGGGCGTTGATCAAGGCCTCGGCGTTGTTGGAGTCCAGGCACAGGGGGGTCTGCCGGCGCTTGGTCAGCTCCAGGGCCAGGCCCGGCAGCACGACCGTCTCGTCGACCATGGGCGCGCCCACGTTGACGTCGAGGATGGCCGCCCCGGCCGCGACCTGCTCTTCGCCGTACGCCAGGGCGCGGGTGAATTCCCCGGCCTGGAGTTCGGCGGCCAGCTCGGCCTTGCCCGTGGGGTTGATCCGCTCGCCGATGACCGCGCAGGGGCTCGCGCCGCCAAGGGTGACGGTGCGGGCCCGGGAGGTGACGGCCAAAACCGGGCGGTCCGGGGTCTCGGGCCTGGTCCGGGACCGTCCGGCCAGGGCGTTGGCCAGGGCGCGGATGTGGGCCGGGGTGGTGCCGCAGCAGCCGGAGAGGGCCTTGGCCCCGAGGTCGGCGAAGCGGGCGGTCTTTTCCGCAAACTCCTCCGGCCCCATGGGAAAGACCGTGCGTCCCGCTTCCAGGCGCGGCATGCCGGCGTTTGGCTTGACGAAAAACGGCGTGGCCAGACGCCGGGAAAAGACCTCGGCCACCAGGCGCATGTCGTCCGGGCCGGCCCCACAGTTGACGCCGACCAGGTCCACGCCCAGGTTCTCCATGGCGTCGGCAAAGACCTCCGGCCCGGATCCGGTCAGGCTGACCGCCCCCTCGAAGGTCATGCACACGGCCACGGGCAGGGAACAGACACGCCTGGCGGCCAGGACCAGGGCCCTGGCCTCGGCCAGGTCGAAGTGGGTCTCGCCGATGATCAGGTCGCAGCCGCCTTCGGCCAGGCCCCGGATCTGGTCGGCGAAGGCGTCCACCAGCTCGCGGAGGGTGGCCTTGCCGAGGGGGGCCACGAACTGGCCGGTGGGACCGACGGAACCGGCCACGAACACGCCCGGGCCGGCGGCCTGCCGGGCCAGCCGGGCCATGTCGCGGGACAGGGCCGCGACGTCCGTGCCGGCCGGGAGCTTGTAGCGGGTGCCGCCGAAGGTGTTGGTCGTGACGACGCGGGAGCCGGCCTCGATGTATTCCCGGTGGGTGGCGATGATGGCCTCGGGATGGGCCAGGCCGAAAAGCTCCGGCGACTCCCCGGCCGCCAGTCCCCGCCCCTGGAGCAGCGTGCCCATGGCCCCGTCGAAAATGAGGATGCTCCCGTCGCCAAGCGCCTGTCTGAAATCGCCCACACGGACTCCTTGTGCTTGCCGGCCGGCTGGCCAGTGTCGAAACGCGGCCGGTCTACTGAAAAACATTGAAAAGGACAAACCAAAACTTTACATTGGATGGTAGCCATGCGAGACGGCTCATCCAGGCGGCCCGGCAAGCCTCCGTCCGCGACAACGCAAACGGCCAGGCCGCACCGTATAACCCGGCCATTATCCGATGGAACATCAAGACGATCAAGATATTTCCCCGAGCGATCCCGATCTCGACGCCAAAGACTCCCTGGAACTCGACGATCCCGAGGCTTTGGACGAGGAAGCCGTCGAGATCGAACCCCTCGACGCCGAGGACACCTTCCGCCTGCCGGTCCCTCGGGCCGGATCGACCGGCTCCCTGTCCACCCGCGATCCCCTGCAGCTCTATCTGCGCGAGATCGGCAAATTTCCCATGCTCAAGCCCGAGGAGGAGCAGGAACTGGCCCGCCGGGTCCGGGACGCGAACGACCAGAAGGCGGCTTTCCGCCTCATCTCCTCCCACCTGCGGCTGGTGGTCAAAATCGCCATGGACTTTCAGCGCCGGTGGATGCAAAATGTCCTTGACCTGATCCAGGAAGGCAACGTCGGCCTCATGCGGGCCGTGACCAAGTTCGATCCCGACAAGGGGATCAAATTCTCCTATTATGCCGCCTATTGGATCAAGGCCTATATCCTCAAGTACATCATGGACAACTGGCGCATGGTCAAGATCGGGACCACCCAGGCCCAGCGCAAGCTCTTTTACAACCTCAACAAGGAGCGCCACCGTCTCCAGACCCTCGGTTTCGACCCCAGCGCCTCGCAGCTCTCCCAGGCCCTGAACGTCACGGAATCGGACATCGTGGAGATGGACCAGCGCCTAAGCGGCAACGACCTGTCCCTGGACGTGACCCTCGGCGACGACTCGACCTCCACGCGTCTGGACTTTCTGCCGGCCCTGACCCCCGGCATCGAGGAAATTCTGGCCGGGGACGAAATCTCGCACCAGCTTGAAAAGCACATCCAGACCATTCGGCCCAAGCTCAACGAGAAGGAACTGGACCTCCTCGACAACCGCATCCTCTCCGACTCCCCGGCCACCCTGCGGGAAATCGGCACCAAATACGGCATCACCAGGGAACGCGTGCGCCAGATCGAGGCCCGGCTCCTCGAAAAGCTCAAGGAGCACCTGTCCAGGCGCATTGAGGATTTTTCCTCGGATTGGATCCACAAGGATGAATAGCGGCCACGGATGCGGGCCGCGCCGCCGGCTTCTTGCCGGCGGCGGCCTGTTCCCGTCCGCCGCATCGGATGCCGGCCATGCCTGACCTTTCGCATCGTTTTTTCCCGACGCGCCTGCCCGTGTTCCTGGTGCTGGCGCTTTTGCCCTGCCTGCTCTCCAACTCCTGCGCCTCCAGCCGGTCGGCCCGGCCGGCCTACGCGGCCAAGGGCCTGACGTCCTCGGCGGACACGGCCTACCAGTTCCTGGTCTACCAGGACCTGGCCCGGCAGGGCAAAAAGGACGAGGCCATAAGCGTCCTGTCCGGACTGGCCGTCTCCCACCCCTCGCCCGAGGTGTCCGTGGAGCTGGCCAATGTCCAGTGGGGCCTAAACGACCGGGAAGGGGCCACCCAGACCCTGGAAAAGGCCCTGACCGCCTTCCCCGGCTCCCGACAACTCACGTTCTATCTGGCCAACGCCTACCAGATGCGCCGCATGGAAGACATGGCCGTGCGGACCCTGGAGCGGTTCCTGGAGAAGCACCCCGCCGACGTGCCCGCCCGACAGGAACTGGCCTCGCTCCTGGAAGACGGCGGCAAGCACCGGGAGGCGCTTGCCGTCCTTGGCCGCATTCCGGAAAAGGACCGCGACGCCACGGTCCTGTACCTCATGGCCAAGGCGTCCATCGGGCTTGGGCAAAAGGCCGAGGCCGTCGCCCGGTTGCGCCAGGCCCTGGTCCTCGACGCCGCCCTCACCCCCGCCTGGCTGGAACTGGCCGGCCTGCTCGAACAGGAAGGCGATCTCAAGGCGGCCGAGGAATGCTACCGCCGGCTGCTGGCCCAGGGCGACGAAACGCCCGAGATCCGGGCCAAGCTGGCCCGGATTTTGATCAAGCAGAAAAACCCGGCCCAGGCCGTCAGGCTCCTCTCCGAAGGCGCGCCGGACAAGGCCCGTTACCTCGACGCCATGTCCGCCCTGGTCGAGGCCGGCTATCCCAAACAGGCCAAGCAGGTGCTGGCCCTTTTGACCGCCCAGGACCCGGCCAGCCCGGACCTGCCGTTTTACAGGGCGGTCCTGGCCTACGAGGGGGACAAGAACCCCAAGGAGGCCCTGGCTATCCTCGGCAAGGTGCAGCCGGACAATCCCAACTACGACAAGAGCCTGAGCTTTCGCATCCAGATCGCCTCGGAGCTCGGGGACCTGGGCAAGGCCCAGGCCCGGGTGGACGAGGCCAGGCAGCGGTATCCCGAGAAAAGGGAGTTCGTCACCGTGGAGGCCGCCCTGCGCGACAAGCGGGGCGACACGGCCGGCGCGGCCCAGGTCCTCGAAACCGCCCTGGCCGGCGCGCCCGACGACGTGGACCTGCTCTACCGCTACGGCGTGGCCCTGGAAAAGCTCAAGCGCCGGGACGAGGCCAAGGCGGTCATGGAAAGGATCGTGGCCAAGGACCCGGGCAACCCCGACGCGCTCAACTACCTGGGCTACTCCCTGGCCGAGGAGGGCCGCGACCTGGAAAAGGCCCTGGCCATGATCAAGACGGCCCTGGAGAAAGAGCCGGACAACCCCTTTTTCCTCGACTCCCTGGCCTGGACCCTGCACAAGCTCAAGCGGGTGGACGAGGCCCTGGCCGCCATCGAGCAGGCCATCGCCCACAAGGTGAAAGACGCCATCATCTGGGAGCACTACGGCGACATCGCGGCCGCCGCCGGCCGCAAGGCCGAGGCCCAGAAGGCCTACCGCAACGCCCTGCAGCTGGGGTCCGAAACCCCGGCCGCGGTCAAAAAGAAACTGGGAGCCCTGTAAGATGCGCCGCCACGCCCTGCTCGTCCGCTTCCTGGGGCCGGTCGCCGTGGTCCTGTTCCTGGCCGGCTGCGCCGCGCCCCGTCCGGGCGTCGGTCCGACCCCGCCCCCGACAGCCGACGAAGCACGGACCGTCTACAAGAACTTCCTGGCCAACCAGGCGAAAAACCAAGCCGCTCCGGCCTTTTCCCTGGCCGGGTCCATGAGCTTTTCCAAGGGCAGCAAGTCCGGCCGCCTCAACTACCGCTTCTACGGCAACTACAAAAACCCGGTCCGTCTGGACCTGACCACGGCCATGGGCGGGGCCTACGCCCACCTGCGCGAGGACGGGCAGGAGTTCAACGCCTTCCTGCCGGACCGCAATTCCCTGTACCGCCACGCCGACACCCGGGAGGGGGCCTCCCGGCTGGGCATGCCCCTGCCCTTCACCCTGCGCGAGATGGCGGCCCTGGCCACGGGCCGTCTCGGCGAGCTGGCCCCGACGGACTACGCATCGGCCAAAAAGGTGGCCGGCGGCTACGAATACGCCTTTTCCAAGGACCCGCGCCTGTCGTCCCTGACCCTTGACTTCGCCGGCAATCCGCGACATCTGACCGGGCGGGGAGTGGAGCCGTGGCGCGTGGCCTTCGAGGACGAGGAGCCCGCACCCGGCATGGCCGCGCCGGTCGCCCGCAAGCTCACGCTGACCACGCCCGGAGGGGCATCCTTGATCCTTCGCGTCAAAAGCCTGCAGGCGCGCGAGACTCCCTATCCGGCCGCCGACCTGGAACTGTCCGTGCCGCACAACGCGGACGTGCGTTCCCTGGACGCCGGCGGCCAATCGCTCCTGCCGGACCTGTAGCGGCCCGTCCGCCGGCCCGCTTGACCGCAACACGCCAAACGCGGAGACCTTCTTCCATGCCCCAGACCGTTTTCATCGGTTCCGACCATGCCGGCTTGCGGTTGAAAGCCGCCCTTATCGCACATATGGCCGAAGCCGGCCATGCCGTCAACGATCTCGGCCCGACCGAGGCCGCAAGCGTCGACTACCCCCATTTCGCCAGGGCCGTGTGCGAACGGGTCCTGGCCACGCCCGGCGCCGCCGGCATCCTGGTCTGCGGCACGGGCATCGGCATGTCGATCGCCGCCAACCGGATCCCCGGCATCCGGGCCGCCCTGTGCCTGAACGAATACCTGGCCCGCATGACCCGGCTCCACAACGACGCCAATGTCCTGTGCCTGGGCGAGCGCGTGGTCGGCGAGGGCCTGGCCGTGTCCATTGCCGACGCCTTCCTGGCCACCGCCTTCGAGGGCGGCCGGCACCAGCGGCGCGTGGATTTGATCGAGACCTGCTCCCCGACCTGCTCCGCCTAACTCCAAACCGATCCGCTCCAAGGAACCTCCCATGACCGTCAATGCCGCCGCCATCGACGCCAAGGCCGTCAGCGCCATCAAGGGCCTGATCATGGACGCCACCCGCAAGGCCGCCTCCGGCCACCCGGGCGGCGCCATGTCCTCGACCGACATGGCGTATGTGCTTTTCAAGGATTTTCTCCGTTACGACCCGGCCGACCCGAGCTGGTTCGGCCGCGACCGGTTCGTGCTCTCGGCCGGGCACGAGTCCATGCTGCTCTACGCCCTGCTCCACCTGCGCGGCATCCTGTCCATGGAGGACCTGACCCGGTTCCGCCAGTTCGGCAGCAAGACCCCGGGGCACCCGGAAAACTACGAGACCCCCGGCGTCGAATGCACCACCGGCCCCCTCGGCCAGGGCTTTTCCATGGCCGTCGGCATGGCCACGGCCGAGGTGATGCTGCGCGAGCGCCTGGGCGAGGACGTGGCCGGCCACCACACCTATGTCCTGTCCTCGGACGGCGACGTCCAGACCCCGGTCTTTCTCGGCTCCGCCGCCCTGGCCGGCCTGTGGGGGCTGTCCCGCCTGATCGTCCTGTTCGACAAGAACCAGGTCCAGCTCGCCGGCCCGACCAGCGTGTGCGACGCCACCAACCACAAAAAACTCTTCGAGGGGCTCGGCTGGCAGGTCCTGGAGATCGACGGCCACGACCACGAGGCCATCCGCGCCGCCCTGGAAACGGCCCGGGCCGAAAAGAAACGGCCCACCATGATCATCGGCCTGACCACCATCGCCAAGGGCTCCTGCACCCTGGAGGGCAACTGCGCCTCCCACGGCGCGCCGTTTTCCGAGACCGAGATCCGGGAGACGAAAAAGCTGCTCGGCCTGCCCGAGGACAAGGCGTTTTACCTGCCCGAGGACGTGTCCGCGCACTTCCGTTCCCGGTTCCCGCAGCTGGCCGAGGCCCGCAAGGCCTGGAACAAGAACCTGGAAGACCGGCTCGACACCGACGCCGCCTTCGAGGACCTGTGGCGGCAGGTGCGGCGCGCGCCCGGCAACCGGACCCTCTCCTGGCCCGTGTTCGAGGCGGCCAAGCCCGTGGCCACCCGCTCGGCCTGGGGCGCGGCCTTAAACGGCCTGATCGACCAGCTGCCGCTTCTGGTCGGCGGCTCGGCCGACCTCGACCCGTCCAACCAGACGGAAAAGTTCCGCCAGATCACCGGCGTCTTCGGGACCGCCAACCCGGCCGGCCGCAACCTCTGCTTCGGGGTCCGGGAATTCCCCATGGGCGCCATTGTCAACGGCATCGCGCTCCACGGCGGCCTGATCCCGTTCGGGGCCACGTTCCTCATGTTTTCCGACTACGAGCGCAACGCCCTGCGCATGGCCGCGCTCCAGCGCATCCCGGCCCTGCACGTCTTCACCCACGACTCCTTTTACGTGGGCGAGGACGGCCCGACCCACCAGCCCATCGAGCAGACCAGCTCCCTGCGCCTGATCCCCAACATGCTGGTGGCCCGGCCGGCCGACGCCAACGAGACCTGCGCCTGCCTGGAAGTCGCCCTGACCCAGACCAGCCGGCCGACCTGCCTGCTTTTGACCCGCCAGAACCTGCCCATCCTCGACCACGCCGCCTATCCGGGCCTGCGCGAGGGGGTCAGGCGCGGCGGCTACGTCCTGGCCGACGCCCCAAGCGGCGCGCCCGAGATCGTCCTGCTCGCCTCGGGCTCGGAAGTCTCCCTGGCCATGGCCGCGGCCAAGCTCCTGCCGGACCTGTCCATCCGCATCGTCAGCATGCCCTGCATGGAGCTTTTCAACGAGCAGCCCCAGGACTACAAGGACGCCGTCCTGCCGCCGCACGTGCCCTTCCGCTTCGCCGTGGAGGCCGGCCGGCCCGAACTGTGGTGCCAGTACACCGGCCGCCTGGACCGTGTGCACGGCATCTCCCGCTTCGGCGCCTCGGCCCCGGACAAGGCCCTGGCCGAAGCCTACGGGTTCACGCCCGAAAAGCTGGCCGCCAAGATCAAGGCCGCTTTCGAGGCCAGATAACGTTCCCGGAGGCTCGGCCTCCGGATCTTGCTGTCGTCGCGGCCCCGCCGGTACATCCGTCGGGGCCGCGTTTGTATAACGCTCCCCGG
>CAZIJE010000028.1:0-1111 GCA_964539435.1 uncultured Desulfovibrio sp. | reverse complement strand
CCCCCCCCCCCCCCCCCCCCCCCCCCCCCCCCCCCCCCCCCCCCCCCCCCCCACGCTTCCCTCCCCTCCACGCAAAAGGAGTTCGCCATGGAAGCGCCGGACAGGAATCTCGGGTTGGATCTGGTACGGGTCACGGAAGCGGCGGCGCTCAGTTCGTCGCGCTGGCTCGGGCGCGGCGACAAGAACGCCGGCGACAAGGCGGCCGTGGACGCCATGCGCCTGTCGTTCAACACCCTGCCCATCGAAGGCATGATCATCATCGGCGAAGGCGAGAAGGACGAGGCCCCCATGCTCTACAACGGCGAGCGGGTGGGCAGCGGCTCAGGCCACGCCGTGGACGTGGCCGTGGACCCGGTCGAGGGCACCAATCTCCTGGCCTACGGCCGGCCCAACGCCATCTCCGTGGTCGGCATCGCCCCGCGCGGCTCCATGTTCAATCCCGGGCCGAGCTACTACATGCAAAAGCTCGTGGTGCCGGCCGAAGCCAAGGACGTGGCCGACCTCGACGCGCCGGTCGAGGACAACCTGAAAAAAATCGCCCGCGCCCTGGGCAAGGACGTGGACGACCTGGTCGTCTTCGTCCTCGACAAGCCGCGCCACAAGAGCCTCATCCAGTCGATCCGGGCCGTGGGCGCGCGCATCCAGCTCCACACCGACGGCGACGTGGCCGGCTCGCTCATGGCCGTCGATCCCGACAACGTGGTGGACATCATGCTCGGCACCGGCGGCACCCCCGAAGGCGTGCTCTCGGCCTGCGCCATCCGCGCCCTGGGCGGCCGCCTCCTGGCCCGCCTCGATCCGCAGCTCGACGAGGAAAAACAGGCCCTGGCCGAGGCCGGCATCGACTGCAACCGCATCTTCACCGAGGAAACCCTCGTCAGAAGCGACGACACCTATTTCGCGGCCACCGGCATCTCCGGCGGCACCTTTCTCGAAGGCGTCCACTTCACCGGCACCCACGCCTGCACCCATTCGCTGGTCATGCGCGGCAAGACCGGCACCATGCGGCGCATCGAGACGCGCATCCGACTGGACAAGCTGATGGAGATCAGCGCGGTCAAGTACGATTAATAAGAAGGAAGAATGCCTCCGGCGGCCGGGAGGGGGTCAC
>CAZIJE010000027.1:0-34221 GCA_964539435.1 uncultured Desulfovibrio sp. | reverse complement strand
CTCGCCCGGCACCACGTGCAGGGACTGGACCGCCACCCGCCGCACGCCCGAGGCGGCCAGGCCGGCCAGGACGTCCGCCACCTGGCGCGCGCCGCCAAAGGCGGCGGCGTTGCCGTGCTTGCGGCCCACGGTGCGGGCCAGCTCCACCCGGAAGTCCGGCAAGGAAGCGGCCAGGGCGTCGCGAAAGGCGGCCAGGCCGGCCATGGCCCCGGGATGCCGGGAGCCGTGGGCGGCCAGGATGACGGCGGCGGGCATCAGGGACGCGACTCCAGGGCGGCGGCCAGGCCGGCCAGGGCGGCCACCAGGCCCGAGCCAACGACAAAGGCCAGGACGACCCAGGCCGGCAGGAACGGCAGGTCGTAAAAAAGCGGCGGCACGGCCAGGGCCGCCACCAGCAGAACCTGGACCAGCTTCAAAAGCCCCATGGCCAGGCCGCCGCCCAAAAGGCCGACCACGGCCGCGCCGGCCACCAGGGGCCAGCGGATGAACCCTTCCGAGGCCCCGACCAGGCGCAGGACCTCCAGTTCGTCGCGCCGGCGCAGCAGCGTCAGCCGCACGGTGTTGCCGACCACCAACCCGACCAGGAGGGCCAGGGCCCCGGCCAGGGGCAGGACGAGCCGCCGGCCGAGCAGGTCCACCCTCTGGACCGCATCCAGTTCGCGCGGGTCGTACCGGACCTCGGCCACGCCCTCCACGGCCCGCAAGCGGTCGAAAAGGTCCCGGAAATAGTCCGCGTCCGGCACCGGCGGCCGGAAGGTCAGGAGCATGGTGTGGGGCAGGGGGTTTGGGCCGCCAAGGGCCGACAGGTCCGCCTCCTTGCCCACGGTCTGGCCGAGGACGGCCAGGGCCTGGGCCGGGGTGAAGGCCTTGGTCTCCACCAGCCCGGGCAGGGCGCGCATCCAGTCCATCTGCCGGTCGATCAGGGCCGGGTCGGCCCCGGGCTTCCAGTAGACCTGGAACCGGACCCGGCCCTGGTCGCGGACAAAGGCGTCGTCCAGGGCCTGGCCGGCCAGGGCGGCCAGGCCGCACAGCAGGACGGCCACGGCCACGCCGGCCACGGCCGCGCCAAGGGGCCAGGGGTGGCGCAGGGCCTCGCGCAAGCCGGAAACGGCCAGTCGGAAAAGCCTCATGCCGCGCCTCCGCTTTTCCCGGCCGCCCGGGGGGCGGCCGGCCCGGGCAGGCGGATGACGGCCGCGTCCGGGGCGGCGGCCAGGAGGTCCGGGCTGTGGGTGGCCATGAGCACGGCCGTGCCGTGGGCGCTGAACCGGCGCAGGATGTGGAGGATGCGCAGGGCCAGGTCGCCGTCCAGGTTGCCGGTCGGCTCGTCGGCCAGCATGAGCTTGGGGCCGGCCACCACGGCCCTGGCGATGGCCACGCGCTGCTTTTCGCCGCCGGCCAGCTCCCCGCACGGCCGGTCGGCCACGGCCTCCAGGTCCAGGGCGATCAGGGCCGAGGCGACGCGGCGGGCGGTCTTTTCCCGGTCCATGCCGCGCACGACCAGGGGCAGGGACACGTTGTCCCGGACCGTGCGGTCCGGCAGGATGCGGAAATCCTGGAAGACCATGGACACGTCGCGGCGCAGCCGGTGGAGCCGGGACGAGGGCAGGGCGCGCATGTCGTGGCCCGCCACCACCACCCGGCCCGAGGCCAGGGGCAGGCTCCCGTGGAGCAGGCGCAGGAGCGTGGTCTTGCCCGAGCCGGACGGGCCGGTCAGAAAGGCGAAGGCCCCCTTTTCCAGGGTGAAGGCCAAATCGCGCAACACGACCGTGTCGCCGAACGCGTGGGTGAGGTCTGCGACGTGCAGCATGGCGGCGTTCCGGGGCTCAGGCCTCGTCCGTCAGGAGCCGGCGGGCCATCTCCTCGCCGGTCGCGCCGCCGCCGGCCATGCGGGCCAGTTCCCGGGCGATGTCCGGGCCGGACAGGCGCAGGCAGCGGGTGCTGGTCTGGCCGTTCTCCACGGTCTTGACGACCTGGAAGTGCCGGTCGGCCAGGCTGGCCAGTTGGGGCCAGTGGGTAATCAGCAGGATCTGGGAGGTTGCGGACAGCTTTTTCACGTACGCGCCCACGCTGCCAAGGGTCAGGCCGCCGATGCCGGCGTCGATCTCGTCGAAAATCAGCGTCGGCCCGCCGGGCTCGGCCGACAGGGACATGAGCGCCAGCAGGAACCGCGACAGTTCGCCGCCCGAGGCGATCTTGTCTAGGGGCTGGGGCGGCTGGCCGGGGTTGGGACGCCACAGGATGCGGGCCTTTTCCTCGACCAGGGCCGGCAATTCGGCCGCCACCGGCGCATAGACCTCGGCCGGGGCGAAATCGAAGATGACCCTGACGTCCTTGGAAAACCCGAGGCAGCGCAGGATCTCCTCCAGGGAGGTCGACAGCCGACCGGCCGCCTCGCGCCGCGCTGCGGCCAGGGCGGCCAGGACCGTGCCCAGGGCCTGGACCCGCTCGGCCTCCTCCCGGGCCAGGCGCATCCGGTCCAGGGCGCAGGCGTCCAGGAAATTGAGGTTGGCCTCGATCTCGGCCCCGAGGTCCACGATCTCGGCCAGGGATTTTTTCAGCTTGCGCCGCAGCTGGGCCAATTCAAAGAGCCGCTTCTCGATGGCCTCGGCGTCGTCGTCCGGAGCCTTGGCGGGCTTGCGCCGCAGCCGCACGGCCACGTCTTTGAGGTGGTGTCGGAAGGCGGCCACGGCCTCGGCGTCGGCCACGAAATCCGGGAACAGTTCCCCGGCATGCAGGAGCTCCCGGTGCAGGTCGGCCAGGGTGTCGAGGACCTTGGGGCTCTGCTCCAGGGTGTCCAGGGCCCGGGACAGGGCCTCGGAGGCCTTGCGGGCCTCGGCCAGGGCGGCCCGGCGGCCGATCAGCTCGTCCTCCTCGCCGGGCTGGGGCGCGACCTTGGCGATCTCGGCGTGCTGGAACTCCAGGAACTGGCGCTTTTCCTCCAGGGAAACGGCCTTGGCGTCCAGGGCCTTGATCTGGCCGGCGATGTCGGCCAGCTCCCGCAGCAGGCGGTTTTTTTCCGCCAGCGGGCCGTTGTCGGCCAGGAAGCCGTCCAGGAGGGCGGCCTGGAAGGCCGGCTGCAGGAGCCGCTGCTGGCCGTGCTGGGAGGCGTGGAGCAGAAGCCTCGGCCGCCAGGCGGCCAGGGCGTCGCGCGAGGCCAGGCCGTCGTCCACGTAGATGCGGCTGCGGCCGGTCCCGGCCACCAGCTCCCGGCGCAGGATCAGGTCCCGGCCGTCCACCACGAACAGGGCCTCGACCACGGCCTTTTCGCAGCCCGCCCGCACCAAGTCCGGGTGCATCTTCTCGCCGGTCAGGAAATTGACCGCCGAAATGATGAAGCTCTTGCCCGCCCCGGTCTCGCCGGTCAGGACGTTGAGGCCCGGCCCGAATTCCAGTTCCAGGTCGTCGATCAGGGCCAGGTTCTTGATGCGCAGCACTTCGATCATGGCTGGTCCTACTGCCGCAGCCTGGGGTCCAGGATGTCGCGCAGGCTTTCGCCCACGAGATTGTAGCCGAGCACGGTGAAAAGGATGGCCAGGCCCGGGAAGACCGACAGCCACGGCGCCACTTCGAGCACTTCCTTGCCTTCCATCAGCATGTTGCCCCAGCTCGGCATGGGCGGCTGGACCCCGAGGCCGAGAAAAGAAAGGGACGACTCGGTCAGGATCGCCCCGGCCACACCCAGGGTGGCCGAGACCAGGACCGGGGCCAGGGCGTTGGGCAGGATGTGGAAAAACAGGATGCCCGGCGCGCCCATGCCCGACACCCGGGCCGCCAGCACGAACTCCCGGCCCCGCAGCGTCAGGGTCTCGGCCCGCACCAGCCGGGCCACGCCCATCCAGGACGTGAGCCCGATGACCACCATGATATTGGTCAAGGACGGCGTCAGAAAGGCGATGACCGCCAGGATCAGGAAAAAGGAAGGAAAGCAGAGCATCACGTCCACGCCGCGCATGATCAGTTCGTCCACGAGGCCGCCGAAATACCCGGCGCAAAGCCCCAGCACAAGTCCGATGGAGACCGACAGCCCCACGGCCACGAACCCGACCCACAGCGACACCCGGCCGCCGTGGAGCAACCGGGACAGGACGTCGCGGCCGAGCGCGTCCGTGCCGAGGAGATGGTTCGGCCCGGGCGGGGCCAGGATGGCGTTGACGTCCAGCGCGGTGGGATCGGCCGGCGCGATCCACGGGGCCAGGAGCGAGGCGGCCGAGATGGACCCGACCAGGACAAGCCCGGCCCAGAACATGCCGTGGCGCGGCAGCAGCCGGTGCAGGAGGGAGGGGAGGAAAGAGGGAACGGGGCTTTGCCCCGGGCCCCGCCGGGGGGAATCATTCCCCCCGGGCCCCCCGGACAGGGGGGACAGGTCAGGGGCGGCGGGCGAGGGGTGCAGGTCAGCCACGAGAACGCCCTCCCAGGCGGATGCGCGGATCGGCCAGGGCATAGCCCACGTCGGCCAGCAGATTGCCGGCCAGGGTCAGGACCGCGCCCAGGACCAGGTTGCCCATGATCAGCGGATAGTCCCGGGCCATGACCGACTGGTAGAAAAGCTGCCCCAGGCCCGGCAGGGCGAAGATGGATTCGATGATGACCGAACCGCCGATCAGGCCCGGGATGGACAGGCCGAGGATGGTGATGACCGGGAGCAGGGCGTTTCGCAGGGCGTGCTTGTAGATGACCAGCCGGTCCGGCAGGCCCTTGGCCCGGGCCGTCAACACGTAGTCCTGGCGCAGGACCTCCAGCATGGCGGCGCGCATGAACCGGGACATGCCGGCCAGGGAGCCGAAGGTGTAGATGAAAATCGGCAGGGCCAGGTGCCGGGCCAGGTCCACGGCCTTGCCCCAGGGCGAAAGCGCGGCGTAGTCCATGGAGGTCAGGCCCGAGATGGGCAGGACCGGGTAGTGGATGCCGAGCAGCAGCATGAGGAGCAGGGCCAGCCAGAAGCCGGGCACGGCAAAGCCGATGAACACGAAGACCGTGGCCGAGCGGTCGAACAGCCCGCCCTGGCGGCGGGCCGAGGCCACGCCGATGGGCACGGCCACGGCCAGGGTCAGAACCAGGGACACCAGGTTCATGGACACGGTCAGGGGCAGCCGCTCCCGGATCTTGTTCCAGACCGGCCGGCGGTCGCCGGACAGGGAGTGGCCGAAATCGAAGCGCACGAGCTTGCCCAGCCAGTCGACGTACTGGACATGGAGCGGCCGGTCGAGGCCGTAGAGTTTTTCCAGCCGGGCGCGGGTCTCGGCCGTGGCCAGGGGATTGAGCGTGGTCTGCATGTCCGTGGGGGAGCCCGGCGCCAGGTGGATGACCGCGAAGCTGATGCAGGTGATGCCGAAAAAAATCACGGCAACCCAAAGGGTTTTGCGCAAAAGGCGGACGGCCAGGGCGAGCACGTGTGGCGGACTCCTTGAGGGGTGTGGCAAGCGCCGATCCAGGGCCTTTGTGTACGGGAAACGGTTGTGGAAGAAAAGCGTGCGGAAAAATCGCGCGGCCCGGAAAAAACCTGTTGACTTTTTCCGGGCCGCGCGTAGATTCCGCTCTCGCTGCGGGGCTGTAGCTCAGTTGGGAGAGCGCTTGAATGGCATTCAAGAGGTCGTGGGTTCGATTCCCTCCAGCTCCACCAAGAAGCATGCCAAGGGGTTACCGAGAAATCGGTGACCCCTTTTTCTTTTGGAAAAAGCACCAACGCCAACGCTCAGGTTGGCGAGTATGTACAGGGTGACAGAAGTTCCCATCCTGCTTTTTAGATCGAGAATTTACATAATAATCATGTCCAGTATTGATGGATTTGGGAAGCAATATGCAGCAGTGCGAGTCTGGACACTTAAAAAACGTTATAAATCTTAACGAAACTATTCAGTTGGCTCGAGTAGCTGTTAATCGTGCATACATATTTTCTGCATTGAGCGACAAGATTAAATGCATTGATGTTCCTGACATTAATTTAGGATTAGGATGTCAGTTCGGCTTGATACATCAAAATATTTGGAGCGAAAAACAAAACGAATATAAGAAATATTTTACGAATTGGGTTGCATGCAAATGCATCGAGGATGTTGTTGAATCATTTGAAAGTTGTATTAAGGCATTGTACAATATTATTCCAATCAAACAAAGTGCTCCATCGAAGTATCAGAAGAAAAATTTCATAAATAATCAATCGTTAAAGCAGCGATTGAAAACTTTTCAGAAAATTGGAATTGAAGTGGAGTGCAAAGATAGTCTTGAATCTCTCTCACGTGTAAGAACATGCTTAACACACAGACAGGGTATTGTTGACGATAAAGATTTGACTGAATCTGGTGGTCAATTTGATATCATCTGGTATCGTATGGCATCAGAGGCGGTTGGAAAAAAGGGAGGGGAAGACCATTGTGTGCAAATGGATTCTCCATTAGACACATGGCAGTTTGATAAAGGTTCAGAAATAACGATTAATGCAAAAATTGAAAAATACAAGAAAACTTTTCCAAAATACGAACCAATAGTATTTACAGCAAAAGATATACAAGATATATGTTTAACAATGACTATTGCCATTGATTCGCTATACAGAAATTTTGTCGCGAAGTTAAAAGAATGGGGTTTCCCGGTCACCACAGTTAACCGCTAGTTATGATATCGGTTTTTGTTTCGTAAATGGTTTGACCTAAATACGCCAACACTACCCGTTGACTATGGTGTTGGATCCCAACGTTGCATCCCCATTTAGATTTTCCATCGATCTGTACGACAAAGTCTCCCACTGCTTCTGGAAAGTTCCTCAAGTATCTATTTAGGTTAAATTTTCTGTTTTCGTATAAATTTTTTGAGGATTTTTGCTGGTGGTGCGTTGGTTGGGCCCGGGGTGTTTTTCTGGCCTACTATTCAAGCGGGAACCAAGGAGAAATCCAACACCCCACCGCAGGCAATCGCGAGCTGGCCTTTTGGGCATTTCTGTCATCCTCTCTGCGCCCTAAATTCGCTGCCTAACGGCCGACTTCGCCAGTTTACGTCTGGCCTGAATCCATTTTCATGCCAACAGTCTCCAATTCCTCCACAGCCCTCTTGATTTACTGCTGAATATCCAGCATAGTCATATTTAATCCGAATTTGGTCATCATTTCCTATTCCCCTCTTTTCTGTGGTCAAAAATATGCTGCAAGACACGAACAGCCTGGACAACCTACTGAAAGAAATTACCTTTCTCAAGAAAGAGCTCGCGGAGAGTCAGGACCGATGCCGCAAGCTGGAGGCCAAGGCACGGATTCTCGATGCTATCATGAAGTATATACCAGAGGGAATTACTGTTGCTAATGCCCCAGACGTTAACATTCAGATGGTCAGCGAATATGGACAACTTTTAGTTGGAAAGCCGAAAGAGACCATTTTAAATATTCCACATGACGAGCAACCGGCCAAATGGAATCTATACCATCGTGACGGAATTACTATCCCCGAAAGCCAAGAATTACCATTGACCAGAGCAACGCTTCATGGCGAATTAGTCAAAGACGAAGAATGGATTATAAGACGACCCGACGGGAGCAACCTCACTATCCTATGTAACGCTGGCCCCATCTATGACGAGAATAACCAAATCATGGGTGGGTTGATTGCTTGGCGGGATATTTCAGACAGGAAACAGAATGAGCAGGTGCTGGAATCGCACCGGCGACTACTCCAGACGGTGGTGGAAAGAACTCCGGCAGCGACCAACATCATCCGAGGAAGCGACCTAAGAATAATTCTGGCAAACGACGCCTCCCGGGCCATTGGCCCTGGCAAGGATGTGGTTGGCAAAACCCTGGATGAACTGTGGCCTGAAACCGGGAGAGCCTTCGGAGAGCTGTGTCGTCAAGTCCTGACAACGGGCAAATCCCATCATGCGGTGGACGAACAGTTCCCAATACGTCGCCACCCCGAGGGGCCACTGGAAACCGCCTACTTTAGTTGGTCCCTCTATCGGATAGACCTGCCTGACCAACCTGAAGGCGGCATCCTTTACGTCGCCTGGGAAACGACAGAACATGTCCAGACTGTTAAGGCATTGCTAAAGGCCCAGGAAGAGGCTGAACGACGCGCGGCGGAGCTCGACCGGATTCTAGAGGCGCTGCCGGTCGGGGTCTTCCTGCACGACGCCCAGGGAAACGTAACCAAGTTCAATCAGGCGGCGAAAGACATCTGGAGCGGGCCAATCAAGGTCGGCAGTGAGGACTATAGGGAATACAAGGGATGGAGGCTTGGCAGCAACAAACAGCTTGATTCTCACGAATGGGGAACTGCCCGCACGATCAGGGAAGGAATTTCCACCGACGAGGAGGTGGAAATCGAGACCTTCGATAGAAAGAAGAAAGTTATTCGGCATCTTACAGTTCCTGTCCAAGACAAGAACGGTGACCTTTTCGCCGCCATCGCCGTCAATGTCGACATTACAAATCTTAAGTGGGCCGAAACGGTCATACAGGAAGGCGAACAAAACCTAGCGGCGGAACTCCAGACAGCCCGACTTCTACAGCAGGTCAGCACGAAGCTCATCCTTTCAAACGATATCCAATCGCTGTACGAACAGATTCTCGACACCTCGGTGGCGATCATGGATGCCGACTTCGCAAGCATCCAGATGTTCGTTACCGAACGTGGCGAATTGCGACTGCTGGGCCATCGTGGGTTCAACCCTCGGGCCGCTACGTTTTGGGAGTGGGTACGACCAGGATCGGAGTCCACCTGCGGCATTGCTCTTCGCACCGGCAAGCGGGTCATCGCTTCGGATATTGGAACTTGCGACTTCATGGCCGGCAGCGAGGACCGCGAAACGTATCTCCAGGCAGGGATCCGGGCGGTGCAGACCACACCGCTTTACTCGCGGTCAGGCGACCTCCTGGGCATGCTCTCCACGCATTGGCGCAAGCCATATGAACCTTCGCCGAGAAAGTTGACTGCCATGGACATCTTGGCGCGCTTGGCCGCAGACCTCATCGAGCGCAAGCGGAATGAAGAGGCCGTGTACCAGGCAAAAGAGGAGGCCGAGCGGGCAAACCGAGCCAAGAGCGAGTTCCTGGCCAACATGAGCCATGAAATCCGTACCCCCATGAACGGCATCCTCGGCATGACTCAACTTGTCTTGATGGAAGAGATCCCCCCTCGTGCTCGCGAATATCTCGACTTAGCCCAAAAATCCGGCCAAACACTCCTGGAGATCATCAACGACATCCTCGATCTCTCTAAGATTGAGGCGGGCAAGACGGAACTGGAGCACGAGCACTTCCTGCTGCGTTCCCTCGTCGGTTCCACTGTCAAACCGTTAGCTCTTATGGCTGCGAACAAGAACCTCACGTTCAGGCATGCGGTGGACGTCGAGGTGCCGGACAATCTCGTCGGGGATGCTGGGCGCCTGCGCCAGGTGCTCACGAATATTATCGGCAACGCCGTCAAGTTCACCGAAGCCGGCAAGGTCACTGTCACTGTCAAGCGCGCGGACGAACCCGCCTCGTCCCCGGATTGCGTCCGCCTCCTGTTCCGTGTGCAGGATACCGGCATCGGCATCCCTCAGGACAGACAGGAGCATGTTTTCCAAAGCTTTTCGCAGGCCGGAGGATCGGCGCATGTCAAATACGGTGGCACTGGCCTTGGCCTGACCATCTCAAAAGAGCTTGTCGAGATGATGGGGGGGAGCATTTCGGTGGAGAGCGAAGTCGAAAAGGGCAGTGTCTTCTCCTTCTACGCCGAACTCGGTCTTGCCGAGAGGATGCAGGCGCAGAGACCACAGGAGGCCCGGACGACTCAGAAGTCCCAACCATTAAAGGTTCTCCTGGTCGAGGACAACGTCGTCAACCAGACTTTGGCAGCGGAATTCCTGAAGCGCGCTGGTCACGTTGTTGTGATCGCTGGCAATGGCAAGGAAGCCTTGGAAGAATTGAACCGGAACACCTACGATCTTGTGCTCATGGACATCCGGATGCCGGAGATGAATGGAGAAGAGGCGGCCAAGCGGATACGGGGAGGTGAGGCGCTGGACCCCAACGTGCCAATCGTCGCGCTTACAGCGCACGCCCTGAAGGGCGATCGAGAGCGGTTCATGGCAGCTGGCATGGATGACTACCTGTCCAAACCCATCAACGTTGAGGACCTGAACCAAGTGCTGGCGCGGGTTATTGATAACCGCAGGACCGCCAAGTAGCACCTCATATCCAGCCACAAAACCGTTGGCAGTCGCGCCACAGACGCGGCAACCGTTTCCGAAAGCTGCGCATTCGCTACGAACATTGCGCTGACGCCTACCTCGCCCTCTGCAAATTCCCTTGCTGTCTCATCTGTATGCGGTTCGTCCAGAGCTTTTCTTAGTCTATGTCGAATTCCTCCTGTCTAAGCGTTTCCAGAACTGTAGATGGCTTACATCTCAGTGACCGAAAAAGGCTTACAGAGTCCGACGTGTGACTTGGAACAATCGGGTCCCCCAGATGATTTGTGTGACGACTCAGCGTTTTTTAGCGCATCAAGCACAGCGTCCACGCCGGGGACTGCCTGATGACCTTATCGCGAAGGTCGCCGCAGCTTTGAAAATATTCACCTGCGCAAAGAACCAACCGCGTAGCGGGCTGCCATCCCGAATCCCCGCGCATATCCTTTGATTGGCTTCGGCCAAGCGCGAGTGGAGTCTTCGCCATCCCCAATCAAAACCGCTCCCTTCCTCCTGCGGGCAGGAGATCAGGGAATTTTCGCAAGAAATTTGATAAAGGCGTTGACGTGTGTCACGATCTAAAATATTTTATTCGTGTCCAGTTATTTTTTATCCTTCCATATTCGGCAGATCTAAGGAGACCGTATGAAAAGGACTTGGCTTCCCTGTTGGGTGGGGATGGCCCTGGTGGTGTTTCTCGCCAGCCAGGCAGCGGCCCACGAAATCGTGACAAAACCGGCCAAGAATCATGTTGCGGCAGGGGAGAGTCTCCCCTTCCAAATCCACTCATCCCATGTGTTCGTGGTCAGCGAGGAACTGGAGGACCCAGCCGACGTCAAGGCCTTTATCGTTGAGGGGGGCCAAGCCAAAGAGGTGCGTGTTTCGGCCAACCAGAAGACCCTGACCTATGACGGCGTGGCCACCTTCTCCAAGCCCGGCGCTGGCATGATCCTGACCCACCGTCTGCCCCAGGTCTGGAGCGTGACCCCGAACGGCGTTCTGAAGGGGACCAAGAAGGACCTGCCGGGAGCCACGAAGAGCACCCGCTACGAGAAGTTTTCCAAGACCATCGTACCTGTAGGCGGCCAGGCGACCGGCTTTGACACTGTGGTGGGACAACGGCTGGAACTGGTGCCCCTGACGGACCCCACTGCGGCCAAGCCGGGGCAGGACATTCAATTCAAGGTCCTGCTGGACGGCAAGCCCACCCCCGCCACGGTCCTGGCCACCTATGATGGGTTTTCCAAAACCCCAAACACCTACGCCTATTACACCGAGACCGACGACAACAACATTGCCACGGTCAAAATCACGCAGCCGGGTTTTTGGTTGGTGCGTACGGAAATCAAGTCGTCGCTTTCGGGGGGCGACGTCGACCAGGAAGGCTTGCGCGCTGTGCTGGCCTTTTCGGTCCAATGACGCCCCTGGCTTGGCGCATTGTCTTCCTTATGATCCTGGCGACGGCGGTCAGGCATCCCGCCGTCGCCAGGGGTCATGGGGTCGGCTCCCGTGAACTGGAGCCGTCTACAGCAAGGGCCATGGTTTTCCTGTACGCTGACGGAGAGCCCATGGCCTTTGCACAAATAAAGGTAAGCGCTTCGGACCGACCAGACGACGTCTATCAAAACGCCCGGGCAGACCGATTGGGTCAGTTCGCTTTCGTGCCGTCGGGCCCGGGGACGTGGCTGGTGCAAGCCTCCGATGGCCAAGGTCACCGGGTCGTGCATGAGGTTACGGTACAGGCGTTTACTGCACAGACGACGAAAGCGATGGCCCAACCAGGGCCGAGATGGCCTTTGGTGCTTCTGGGATTGAGTCTTCTGACCAATCTCTTCCTGGCTGCGGCCTGCCTGTGGCGTCGGCAGAGGCCCGCCCACGGGACCGGAGCGCAGTAATCGCCAACCGCTATTTGCTCTCGAAAAATCATCAGCGCCTCCTGCTCGCTGGAGGTGCCGACTGAGTGCGGCTTCATCAGTAGCTGGCAACCGTCCGGCCATCGCCTCAGCCACGCGAGGCCGGACGTTTCTCGTGGAAACGACACCAAATCGAGGAGGAAGGAGCATGAAACATTTTCTAAAGCTGGCCGTCCTGGTCGCCCTGGTGCTGGGCTTGGCCGGGGTCGCCCAGGCCGCCACCGAAGTGAAGATGGTCGGCGACGCCTTCGTGTTCGGCACGTTCAACGCCAACCAGAACTTCACCGGCTGGAGCACCGGCTCCTGGGACTCCAACACCCCCACCTACACCGGCGCCGGCAAGCAGACCGAAGACCGCGTCCAGATATGGGAACGGTTCCGTCTGCGCTCCGACTTCGTGGCCAACGAGGCCGTGAAGTTCCGCCTGGGCGTCAAGGTGGAAGACACCTGGGGGCACGGCACCTTCACCGCCGCCAACCCGGCCGTCGCCATCCAGGTCTACCAGGCCTTCCTGCAGTTCAAGCTGCCCAGCTGCGACACCGAGATCACTGCCGGCCTGCAGGACCTGTCCCTGCCGGCCAACGCCTTCTTCACCGACTCCGTGGTCTTCGGCGGCGACCGCGCCGCAGCCCTGGTGATCACGCAGCCCCTGATCGCCGACACCCTGTCCGTGGTCGGCGGCTACGCCCGTCTGCTGGACAGCTACCGGACCTACGACCCGAACACCACCCAGGTGGCGGACGAGTTCGACGCCTACTTCCTGGCCCTGCCCATCACCCTGCCGGGCTTCAAGGCCTCCCCGTGGGGCACCGTCGCCGTCGCCGGCCGCGCCGCCAACTACTTCACCGCCGGCTCCTACGGCCCGAACTCCACCTTCGCCGACGGCCTGCTGTCCGCCGGCACCTTCATCACCCCGGTCGGCCTGCGCAACTCGCAGAACGCCTACTGGTGGGCCGGCAGCACCTTCGAGGTGACCGTCCTTGATCCCGTCACGTTCTACGCCGACGTGATCTACGGGTCCGGCAACGCCGCCGACCGCAAGAAGAACGAGCGAAGCGGCTGGTTCATCGACCTCGGCGCCGAGTACACCGGCTGGGACGTCCTGACCCCGCAGGTCTTCGGCTGGTGGTCCACCGGCGAGGACAAGTCCACCCGCAACGGCTCCGAGCGCATGCCCTCCATCCTGTCCAACTGGGGGCCGGGCAACAGCTTCCTGTTCGACTGCTCCCAGGATCTTTCCAAGCAGGGCAACATGGGCGTGAACCCCATCGGCTCCTACGGCCTCGGCGCCTCGCTGAACAACATCTCGTTTATCGAAAAGCTGACCAACCGCCTGACCTTCGTGTACCTGCGCGGCAACAATAGCGCCAAGGCCATCCGCTTCCTGAACGCCACCATGGGCAGCAACCCCTACTTCACCATGGGGCGTGACCTGACCGACAACGAGTACATCCTCGGCGCCAACTTCGACACCACCTACCAGATCTACCAGAACCTGGCCGCAGTGGTTGAGACCGGTTGGGCTCACGGCGAGTTTCAGACCTCCGTCTGGGGCCACCGCCTTGCCGAAAAGGCCCGTTCCGGCGACGCCTGGAAAGTGGCTTTCGGCCTGACCTACAAGTTCTAAAGCGTGTCATGAACCTGAGGGGAACCATTCGCTGGAAACAGCGCTTCGAGTACGAACGGAAAGCGCTCCAGCCCCTCACCGACGCCGTGGCGTTGGCGCAAACGCGGGCGCTTTCCACACCCGAAGGACAAGGTGTGCTCCAATTATTGGAATGTACGCTTGAACTGGCCGGGAGTGTTTTGAAAGACTACCTTGTGTATCAAGGTGTTGCAAACATCGTTGGTTCGAGAGGGGCCGTGCGCGAGCCTATCGAACGCATCGGCAGCGTGTTGTATGCTCGCAACCCTTGACGACCGCGCCGACTGCCGCGCCACATGACTGCGGGCAGGCGCGCACAGACCGTTGGCGCCCTGCTGGCGGCTGCGTCACTGCCTCAGTGGTGACTGTTGGCACGGGCCAACCAATGCCATGCGGCTCCGCCCACGCGCCCTCCAGCCGAGGAGCCGATCCCAAACGCGAACGCCTCGCCCCGCTCTCCCAGTGCCGCCTATTTCTGGGGCAGCAGGCAGGTCTGCTTGAAAAAGGCGGCCAGATAGCCGCAATCCAGCTTCGGCGTTTTTTCGATATACCAGATCAGCGCAACCACGACGGTCGTGGAGGCCACCATGAGCAGCGGGCCGAACAGCCAGAAAACGAGCGGCACCAGAAAATAATAGGCCCGCATGCCGATATGGAAGTAGCCGCCGGCCCTGTTGAGCTGCATGGCGACAAAGGTGATCGATGTCCCGTAGTTGCCGTCCGCCGACGGCGTGTTGATGAGGAACCCGACATGGCTGAAGAGCCGTATGGAAAAGGAAAAACTGAAAAAGGCGATGAACAGGTTCACCAGGATGACCAGGAGCTTTAACGTCATGGTGCTTTCGGCCACCGACCCGAACATGTTCACGGCATGCCAGATCTGGCCCAGCTTGTCCCCCTGTCCGGAAAGCGTGAGCAGGCCGACGGCCAGCAGAATGGATGTCGAGGCCAGAAACGTCGCGGCCATGGTCGAATTGCGCAAGGTCTGCACCGCGAGGATGTCTTTTTTCTCTTCCATGACGCTCACCACCCAGGCGGTCTTGGCCAGTTTCGTTGCTCCGTACAGCGTATAGATGGGATTGGTTTGCAGCCTCCACCAGGCATACAGATGGTATGCGGAAAAAAGTCCCATGGAGATGGCAAGGCACAAGAGATCGAGCAGGTGGGGCGCAATGATGTCGTGCATTCCCGAAAGCCTCCGGAAGACGAGGTGCCGCAACGGTGAGACGGCGGGGCGTTGTCTGGCGGCATCACGGTGCGCCGGCACCGTTCCGCCTGCGCCTGGGAGGCTGCGCAGCAGAGCCTGCCGCGACTGCGTTGCCTCCCGTATGCCTGTCTAACCACAGCCCGGTTGGCGGCGCAACCATTTGGACAATTCGGACGAAAGACAAATGAACGGGGCCCTTGGCGCTCCAAAACCCGCCGTATCCTTTCCCTGCCGAAAAGAGACTTTTATTTATGGCCCATCCCGGGCATTCTGGGGTCCGAAGCTCCAGCCCCCGTGGGCGTTCGTGTTTGCCACCAACCCTGGCCGCAAAGGCCGCCAAGGACCACCCCATGCGACGTTTTATCCTGACCCTGGTTGCGTTCCTCGCCGTTTTGCCCCTTCCCGTCCTGGCCGGGCCCCTTCCCTCGGTTCCATCGTCGGTCCGCTACGAGCACATCGGCGACTACACCGTCGAACGGCTCAACAAAATACTGACCGAGGAGCTGGCGGCGTTTAGCCCCTTCAAGATAAGCTACCCGCCCGCGAAAAACGCCGTGCGCCTCTACAAGGTCGTCTACCAGACCGTGATCCCGGAACAGGGCAACAAGCCGACCACGGCCTCGGGCCTTGTGGCCGTGCCCCAGGTGGCGCAAACGGCCCTGCCCGTGGTCTCCTACCAGCACGGCACCGTGTTCACCAAAACCGCCGTGCCCTCCCATCCCGAGGAGTCCATGGAAACGCGGCTCATGATCGCCCGGTTCGCCGGCCAGGGCTATGTCGTCATCGGCGCGGACTATGTCGGCAAGGGCGAATCCCCGGAGCCGGACAGCTACATGGTCAAGGACGCCACGGCCCAGGCCTGTCTGGACATGCTTTTCGCGTCCCGCGCGGTCTGCGCCGCCCTGGGCCTGGCCCAGCAGGACCTGTTCCTCAGCGGCTGGTCCCAGGGCGCCTGGGCCACCATGCAGTTTCGCCACACGCTCGAGGCGCTGGACATCCCGGTCAAGGCCGCGGCCACGGCCAGCACTCCGAGCGACCTCTATCTGCTGCTGACCCGCTGGATCAACAACCCGACGTCCCTGGACGCCTCCTGGCTCCTGGGCACGCCGATCCTTTTCATCAACGCCTACGAGCGGTACTACGATCTGCCCGGCCTCAGCCAGGCGGCCATCAAGGAGCAGTACTGGCAGGCGGCGAAAGACCTGTACGAAAACAGGATCGACTGGGAGCAGGCCACCAAAATCCTGCCCGCAACCGTGCGGGAACTGCTGCGGCCGGAGTTCGCCGCCCAAAGCTCCATGGGCGCAAGCCGCTTCTACAGGCGGCTCCAGGACAACCAGGCCTACCAATGGCGGTACCGGACGCCGAGCCGGTACTATTACGGCAAGATCGACGAGGTCATGCCCCCGTACGTGGCCACGCTGCCCGTGGACTACGCCAGGACGGCCGGCGGGGCTCCGGCCGAGGCCGTGTACGCCGGCGACAGCGCCGACCACAGGGGCACGTTTCTTTTCGGCGTCCTCGACCAGAAGGACTGGTTCGACAGCTTCGGCAACCGGTAGCGCGGCCGGAGGCCGGCCCAGGGCAAAGGCTTCCGCTGCGGCCAGGCCGTACCCGTCGCGAAACGGCTCCTGTCTGTCCCGGACCGGGGCAATTCCAGGCCGCGCGTCGCAGAACCCAACAGAGGCGCGACGCAACGTTGCGCGTACAGGCGGCCTGGCCCTCGCAAAGGCCCAGGCCAAGCCAGTGCGGCCCCACGAACGTTGGGCCAGGCACCGTCCGCCGGGGTTTTGGACACGCCGACACTGCGCGCGACGCCTGGGAAGGGAACCCGGCAGGGGAGGGGGAAAGGCCCTTGAAACCGTCCCTTGCCAGGGACATGATGCCGGCGAGACGCAACGTTTTCTTTTCCAAACGGACGGGCAAACCAACGGGAACCATCAACGAGGTAAGGTCATGCCTCAGGAAAACACGAACACAACGGCGATGCCCCCCCTCGACCCGTGCAACGGGGCCGAATCCCTGGTCGCCACCCTGGTCGGGAGCGATGTGGAAGTCTGTTTTGCCAATCCCGGCACCTCGGAAATGCATTTCGTCAGCGCCCTGGACCGCGTGCCCGGCCTGCGGCCGGTGCTCTGCCTGTTCGAGGGCGTGGCCACGGGCGCGGCCGACGGCTACGCCCGCATGGCCGGCAAGCCGGCCTGCACCCTGCTCCACCTCGGTCCGGGCTTCGCCAACGGCATGGCCAACCTCCACAACGCCCGCCGCGCCCAGTCGCCCCTGGTGAACATCGTCGGCGACCACGCCACCACCCACGAACGCCACAACGCGCCGCTGCAGTCCGACCTTACCGGTTTCGCCGAAGCCATCTCCCACTGGGTCTGCCGGTCCGCGAGCGCACGCACCGTGGCGGCCGACGCCGCCCGGGCCGTGCGGGCCGCCCGCCAGGCTCCCGGACAGGTGGCGACCCTGATCCTGCCGGCGGATACGGCCTGGCTGCCGGCGGAACGCCCCGCGCCCCGCCTCGAGGCCTGCCCGCCGGCGAAGGTCGCCGCCGGGACCGTGGACGCGGCGGCCAAGGCCTTGTCCCGGGGCAAGAAGACCGCGATCCTGATGCGCGGCGCGGTCCTGTATGGCGACGGGCTGCAAGCCGCCGGCCGCATTGCCGCCAAGACCGGGGACACCCTGTTCTGCGACACCTTCACCCCGCGCCTGCGCTCCGGCGCCGGGTCGCCCGTGGTCGAGCGGCTTCCGTACCGGGGCCAGGACATCCTCCGCCGCCTCGGCGCGTTCGAGCAACTGCTGCTGGTCGGAGCCGAGCCGCCGGTGTCGTTTTTCGCCTACCCCGGCCAGGAAGGCTGGCTGACGCCGCCGGGATGCGAGATTCTGACCCTGTCCCACCCCCACGAGGACGCAAGCGACGCCATGCGCGCCCTGGCCGAGGCCCTGGACGCGCCCGCCACGGGTGTTGCGGCCCCCCTGGCGCCGCCCGGCCTGCCGCCCCACGGCCCGCTCACGGCCGAGGGCGTCATGCGGACCGTGGCCGCGCTGCTGCCGGAAAACGCCATTGTCACGGACGAGGGGATCACCTCCACGCTCCCGTACGTCGCCCGGCTCGCCACAGCCGCCCCCCACGACTACCTGCCGCTCACCGGCGGCTCCATCGGCGGCATCCTGCCGCTCAGCACGGGCGCGGCCATTGCCGCGCCGGACCGGAAGGTCGTCAGCCTGGAGGGCGACGGCAGCGCCATGTACACTCTGCAGGCTCTGTGGACCCAGGCCAGGGAGCGGCTCGACGTGGTCACGGTGATCTACGCCAACAGGTCCTATGCGGTCCTGAACCAGGAATTGCGCCTGGTCCAGGCAACGGGCCGGGGAGAGCGGGCCCTGTCCCTGCTCGACCTGGGCAATCCGACCCTCGACTGGGTCAGCCTGGCCGCGGGCATGGGCGTGCCCGCCGTGCGGGCGCAGACCCAGGAGGCCTTTGCCCAGGCGTTCGCCGGAGCGCTTCGCGAGACCGGCCCCCGGCTCATCGAGGCCGTCATCGGATAAGCCGTGGCCCGGGCGGGTCGGCCGACCGTGCCGACCCGCCTGCCCTTGGGACCCTTGGACACCCCCGGCCGGAGCCAGAGGGGCATGGCCGACGCCAACGCGCCTGGCCGGCCCCTTATGCGCCCGTTCCCGGGTCGGTCCTTTTCATTTCCGCCCTGGACTTGGCGAAGAAATACGCCACCACCGCGAAGGTGACCACGGGCGACAGCCAGTGGGGGATGTGCGCGCCGAAGGCGTCCAGGATCATGATCGAGCCCAGCACCACGATGGAGTACATGGCCCCGTTTTTCAGGTAGTGGTACTTTTTGATGCTCTCGATGTTTCGCACCGTCAGTTCGCGCACCACGAAGGCCCCCAGACCGTTGCCGGCCAGGATGAGCGGCACGGACAGGGTGAAGGCGAAGGCGCCGAGCACGCCGTCGATGGAAAAGGTGGCGTCGATGACTTCCAGGTAGAAAATCTTGGCGATGTCCGAGCGCCTGGAGGTCATGAGCTCCTTCTCGCTCGCCTCGGCGTTCTGCTTGAATCCGTGGGTGATGAAAAAGGCCGTGGAGCCCACCACGGCGCCAAAGGCCGTCATGGGGTCGTCCTGCAGGGCGTACCAGACCACCACGGTCAAGAGGACCGAGGCAATGGCGTAAAACCAGACGCCCTGGCGCTGGATGAACCGCTCGCCCGGCAGGCCGTAGTGCTTCTCCTCCAGGAACAGCCAGTGGAAAAAAAGCAGCACCAGAAACATGCCGCCGCCCATGAGCAACAGCGGCGCGGACTGCTCCACGGCCTGCATGGCCGCCGGGTCCGAGGAGAAGGTGGCTGTCAGGGCTTCGACGGGCCCGAGTTCCGGGGTGACCACCCAGACGATGAGCCAGGGCAGGATGCCGCGCACGCCGAACACGGCGATGAGGATGCCCCAGACCAGGAACCAGCGCCGGTACTTCGGGCGCATGGTGGAGAGGACCTCGGCATTGATGATGGCGTTGTCGATGGAACTGACCGTCTCGAACAGACAGAGCCCGGACACGGTCAGGGCGGCCGCGAAGATGTCCATGTTCGTCTGGTGCCACATTTGAGGCATCAGGACAAGAACGGCCGGGCCGTCGGCTTGCCTCGCGGCGCGTCAAGGCGCTATAGCCGTTGCGTTCTTCCCGACAACGGCTCCGCCGAACCAAGAAGAGGACACCATGGCGAAATTCCTTTTTGTTCTTTCCAAGGGTCCCGAGGGCGCGACCCAGGCCGTTCGGGCCCTGTTTCTGGCCAAGGTCGCCGCCAACAAGGGCCATGAGGTCACCGTGTTCCTGCTGGACGACGCGGTCTACTGGACCAACCTGGGCATGGCCGAAAAGGTCCGCATTCCGACCGGGGACGCCATGATCGACCAGATCAAGGAGTTGCAGGACAAGGGCGTGAAGTTCCTGGTGTGCAAGCCCTGCGCCGACGCGCGCCTCGTCACCGGCGACGACCTCGCCCCTGGGTTCGAGATCAGCACCGCGCCGGTCCTGATCGACCTGGCCGCGGAATCCAAGGTCTTTTCCTTCTGACGCCCTCCCGGCGACGGGGCGTCGCCGCCCCGTCGCCGGACAGGTCCCGTGGCGTCCTGAACCGGCCCGCCCGGGCGTGCGGACCCTCAGGGCACTGTATGGCCGGATTGTTTGCCATGATAACCATCCGCGCGAGGGGCCTCCGGCAAAGCACCACCCCTGGCTAAAACCTGTCAGCGTCTGTTATACGAACACGGCTGTTGCGGCTCGCCTGCCGCTTTTGCGATACACAACCCGATCTCCTCGCCCGTGTTTCCTTTTCCAGGCGACTGCGGTACAAGCCATGAGCCCATGGCTAGGGTCCGAGGCGGGTCTGGCGTTGCTGCTCCGGCTCGTCGGCCGGCCACGCGAAAACAGCCGCCTCCGGGCGCAAACCGCATGGGCTGTCGCACGGCGACGCATCCGGTTGCCCCAGGAGAAAGGACGCGACGCAGCCCCCGGAAATCCGGCCCCGCGTCCGCCGGTCGCCTTGGTCCGGCCCCGTTGCAGAGGGCGGTTCCGGCCCATCGCAACGCCCCGGCTTCCGGCCGGGGCAACCCAAAGGATTCCCGCCGCTCCCCATGAACGCCAGCGCGTCAGACTCCGACCAGCCCTCCCCTGGAACCGGGCGTTTTCCCACTCTCGGGACGGTCCTGTACACCCTCGGCGGCATCCTGCTGCTTTTCGCCCTGTACCTCCTCAGCCGGTTCAACTTCCTTCTGTTTCACAGCCTGGCCGAGATCTGCAGCATCGTCATCGCCGGCGGCCTGTTCGTCATGGCCTGGAACACCCGGCGGCACATGGACGACCAGTTCTTCGTCCTGATCGGCATGGCCTCCCTGGCCGTGGGCCTGCTCGACACCCTGCACCTGCTGACCTACAAGGGCATGACCGTCTTCCTGTGGAGCCAGACCAGCCGGCCGTCCCCCCAGTTCTGGATCGCGGCCCGCTTCCTGCAATCCCTGTCGCTCCTCGGGGCCGTGCTCCTGCTGCGACGCCGCATCCCCCTGGCCTGGGCCGGAGCCGCGCTCGCCGGCCTGACGGCCCTGGCCGTCATCGGCATCGCGACCGGCCGTTTCCCGGCCTGCTATCTCGAGGGCCTGGGCCTGACGCCGTTTAAGGTCGTTGGCGAGTACGTCGTCTGCGGCCTCTTTTTGGCCGCCTCGTTCCTCCTGTACCGCCGCCGGAACCATTTCGACCCCCTGATCTTCCGGTGCATCCTGAGTTCGTCGGTCCTCATGGTCTTCTCGGAGCTGTGCTTCACCAGCTACCTGGACTCGTACGGCCCGGCCCACCTCTATGGCCATTTCCTCAAGATCATTTCCTATTTCCTCCTGTACAAGGCCGTGGTGGAGACCGGGCTGAGCCGGCCCTTTTCCATGATGTTCGGCGAACTGCGCCGGGAGCTCGCCGAGCACGCCCGGTTCGAGGCTTCGCTGCGGCAAAAGGAACGCGACCTCCGGGAGGCCCAGCGTATCGCCCATATCGGCAGCTGGCAGTGGAACCAGGCCACGGACACGGTTACCGGCAGCGAGGAACTCTACCGCATCTACGGGTTGGACCCTAACGGCGAATTTCCTTCGTTCCGGCAACAGCGGGGAACGCTCTATACGGAAACGGCCTGGCAACGGTTGCACGAAGCCGTGCTGGAGACGCTGGGCACCGGCCAGGGCTACCAGTGCGACGAGGAGGCCCTTCGCAACGGCTCTTCCATCTGGGTCACGATCCGGTGCGAGACCATGCGCAACGCCGCAGGCCGGACCGTAGGGCTCTACGGCACGGTCCAGGACGTCACCGAGCGCAAGCAGGTCGAATTCGCGCTCCAAAAAGCCAAGGAGGAGGCCGAGGCCGCCAACCGGATCAAGAGCGAATTCCTGGCCAACATGAGCCACGAGATCCGCACGCCCATGAACGGCATCCTCGGCTTCGCCGACCTGATCCTGCTTGGCGCGGCCCCGGACAAGATCCGGGAATACGCCCTGATCATCCGCCAGTCCGGCAAGGCCCTGCTCGACATCATCAACGACATCCTGGACCTGTCCAAGATCGAAGCCGGACGGGTCGAACTGGACGCGAAACCGTTCTCCCTGCGCGAGGTCGTGCGGGCCACGCTCCTGCCCCTCAACGTGATGGCCGCGCAAAAACGGCTGACGCTCCAGACCTCGGTCCAGCCCGAAGCGCCGGACCGCCTGATCGGCGACCGGGGCCGCCTCACCCAGGTGCTGACCAACCTGGTCGGCAACGCCATCAAGTTCTCCGAACGGGGTGCCGTCCGGATCGACGTGGCCGCGGCCGATGCGACGCAGGCCGGCAAGGCCCTCCTGCGGTTCACCATCGCGGACCAGGGGATCGGCATCGCCAGGGACAGGCTCGAGCAGATCTTCGACCCCTTCACCCAGGCCGGGACCTCGGCCCACGTCAAGTACGGCGGCACGGGCCTCGGCCTGTCCATTTCCCGGAGCCTGGCCCAGATGATGGGCGGGGAGATCGAGGCGGAAAGCGAGGAAGGGCGGGGCTCCACCTTCTCCTTCACCGCTTCCTTCGACCTCGCGGCCGCACCCGATGTCGTCGCGCCCGCGCCGCCGACGGCCGTGGCCGCGAATCCCGGGATCTTCCGCGTCCTTGTGGTCGAGGACAACACCGTGAACCGGATCCTGGCCGTCAATTTCCTCCACAACCTGGGCCACGCCGTGGCCGAGGCCAAGGACGGACGGGAGGCCCTGGAGAAGCTCCGGGCCGAACCGTTCGACCTCGTGCTCATGGACGTGCGCATGCCCGGCATGGACGGGATCGAAGCCACGCGCCGTATCCGGGCCGGCGAAGCCGGCCCCCCGGACATCCCCATCGTGGCCCTGACCGCCTTTGCCCTGACCGGCGACCGGGAACGGTTGCTGGAGGCCGGCATGGACGACTACCTGTCCAAGCCCATCGAGGCCTCCGCCCTGGGCCGGATGCTCGAAAAGTTCCGGACGCGGCGGCCGGCATGAACCCGGCCCGGACCGAAGGACGCGGCCCGGCCGCCAGGTTGCCGGGCCTCGACGTCTTCCGGGGGCTGATCATGGCGCTCATGGCCCTGGACCATGCCAGCTATTTCGTGGCCGGCGTCCACCCCGCGGAGCTCTGGTCCAGGCCCCTGCCCCGCTACGAGGCCGTGCTGCCGTTTCTGACCCGTCTGGCCAGCCACTTGTGCGCGCCCGGCTTTTTCCTGCTCATGGGCGCGGGCCTGGCCCTTTTCGCGGCCTCCCGGGAGCGGGCCGGGTGGACGCCGGCCCGGATCGGCCGCCACCTGGCCCTGCGCGGCGCGGTCCTGGTCGCGCTCCAGTTCCTGGTCGAGAATCCGGCCTGGTCCCTGGGCGACAGCGGCGTTTTGCGCGTCACGCCCTACTGCGGCGTCCTCTACGGCCTGGGCGCGGCCCTTTGCCTCTGGGCCGCGCTGTGGCGGCTGTCCACGGCCCTGGTCGCGGTCCTGTCCCTGGCCGCCCTGGCCGCCGCCTGGGTCCTTCTCCCGGGCCTCGGCCAGGGCGGCGGCGTGCCGCCCTGGCTCGGGCTGCTCCTGGTCCCGGGCCGGGCCGGACCGGCCTATGTGCTCTATCCGGTGGTCCCCTGGTGGGGCGTGGCCGGCCTTGGCCTGTGCCTGGGCCGGCTCCTCGGCCGCAACCCGGGCCTGGCCCGCCGGTTCCTGGCCCTGGCCGGCGCGGCCTGCCTGGCCGGATTCGCGGCCGTCCGCCTGGCCGGGTGGGGCGATTTCCACCCGCCGGCCGGACCGGGCTGGATGGCCTTTTTGAACGTGACCAAGTATCCGCCGAGCCTGGATTTTCTGCTCATGACCCTGGGCGCGGACGCCCTGATCCTGTCCGTGCTGCTTGCGCAACGGCGCGAGGCGGGTCGGTGGGAAGGGGGGCTGGCGGTCTTTGGCCGCGCGCCGCTTTTTTTCTACCTCGTCCACCTCTACGCCTACGCCCTGATCGGCCGGGCCTTGCCAGGGACAACCACGCTGGCCGGCATGTACCCGGTCTGGCTCCTGGGCCTGGCCGGGCTGTGGCCCCTGTGCCGGGCCTACGGCCGGTTCAAGGCCGGCCGGCCGGCCGCGTCCCTGTGGCGGCTCTTGTAGGGGCGGACCGTCCGGGCGACGCCGCAGCAGGAAAGAAGGCGGGAACCGCCTGGGGCGGGGGAGGGCCGGGGCCGACGCCGCGCGCGCCGCGCCCCGGGCTGTCGCTTAATGGGACTGGCCAAAGCCCTTCATGACATCGGCCATGGTCCCGTACTCCTGATCCGGCATGTTCTTGATGGCGTCCATGACGTCCTTGTCCGCGCCGTTGCTCTTGGCCTGCTTCACGATATCCTTCTTCTTGGCCGGAAAGTGAATTCCCTTGAGGTGGTGCGTGATATTGGCCACGGAACCGCCGCCTCTGCCGCCATGTCCTGTGTTGGGCATACTCGACCTCCTGTATCGACTCGCCGTCCTCCCTGGAGAACGGCTCTTCCAGCATACAGGTTTCGCGCCGTCGGTCAATCATAAAGGCTGTTTTTTGCCACCTTCTTTGCCGCTGCGGCCACAAACCTTCCTTTTCTCTGGTTTGGACCCTTTCAATGGAGTAGGGTAGCCGTGGCTCCTCAGCGGAACGGACAACCGTCCCTTCCCGTCGGAAAATTCCCTCCACCTAACAGGAGAAGAAACGCCATGAAAACGAAAGACATGCTCCGCACCCACCCCGGCCGGCCCGAGCAGGCCGAGGCCCTGGCCCTGTGCGTCGACAGCTGCTTCGAATGCGCCCAGACCTGCGCCAGTTGCGCCGACGCCTGCCTGAACGAGCAGGAGCGCCTGCCCGACCTCGTGGCCTGCATCCAGCACAACCTGGTCTGCGCCGACGTCTGCGCGGCCACGGGCCTGGTCCTGTCCCGGCTGTCCCAGTCCGGCGGCCAGACGGCCAAGGCCCAGCTCCAGGCCTGCCTCACGGCCTGCCGGGCCTGCGGCGAGGAGTGCGACAAGCACGCCTCCATGATGGAGCACTGCCGCGTCTGCGCCACGGCCTGCCAGGACTGCGCCCGGGCCTGCGAAAACCTGCTCGGCGCGTAGGCCCGGCGTCACCCGCGTCCCTTGGCCGTACCACGGCTTGGAGGCGCAAGCCCCTGGCGGCCAACGCCCCTCGGCCGTTCGTGACCCGGAGCGGCCGGGGCCAGGTCCGTCCTGGCCCCGGCCTCAGGCCCTGGCCGTGTACACGCCGCAGCTGTAGTGGCCGTGGAGCTTGCGGGTGGCCAGGTCCTGGCGGATCCAGCCGATGTCCCTGGCCTTGCACAGGGCCTTGAACTTCTCGTCGTTGATGTAGAGGATGGTGGCCGCCTGTCCGGTGGCGGACAGGGCCTCGTGGACCCGCTCCAGCACCCGTTCCAGGATCTGGCCGCTGAAGGGATTGTAGAAAAAAAGGACCAGGGGGTGCGGCGGCAGGGCAAAGGCCGTGGCGTCTTCGGTCGCCACCTCGATGGCTCCGGCCCGCGGCCTCCGCAGCCGGCCGATGTTGCGGCGGGACTCGGCCGACAGGTCGGGGGAAAGCTCCACCCCGATCACCCGCTGGAAGGGAAACCGGGAGGCCGCGCATACAATCCGTCCCTTGCCCGAGCCGTAATCCACGAAAACCGTCTCCTCATACCGGACCCGGGCCTGGCGCAGGAGGTAATGGAAGGCGGCGTAGGAGGCCGGGGCGTAGGCGTGCCGGCCGGGCTCATCCCCGGTGGCCGGAACGCCGCCCTTGGTCCGGATGCCCAGACGCCGCTCCCAGAACTCCTCCAGGCACTTGTGGTAACACGCCGCCGGCCACCGCAACCAGGCCCGCATACGCCCTCCGCTGCCGGGCCCGGGCCCAGCCCTGACAATGTTCAGGAGAAGACCTCCGGCGGCCAACGGTCTGTCGCCCTTTGGAATACCAGACCGGTTCCAGGACATTGGAGCCACGCCTTGCCGTCCGCTTGCAACGGTTCAGGCCGTGGGACCCAGCCACTGGGGATTCTGGGCCGTTCCGTCGAACTGGGTGGTGGTCTTGAACCGTTCGTACCGGCCTGTGGCCGCCAGTTCCGTGGTCCTGGCCAGCAGTTCGTCCCGGGCCACGGCGGTCAGGGGCTCGAAGGTCCGCACCGCCTCCAGGGCCTGGTCCAGGATGGCGTCGCTGTCGATGCCCGTGATCACCGTGGCCGTGGGCAGGCTCATGGCGTAGTGCAGGCACTCGATGGCCGAGACGACCTTGGCGTCCAGGATGTAGGGGTTGCCCAGGGACTTCATGCCGAGGACGCCGATGTCCTCGCGCACGAGCCGGGGCAGGACCTGGCGTTCGAAGCTGCGGAAATGGGCGTCCATGACGTTGAGCGGCATCTGGACCGCGTCGAACCGGAAGTCGTTGGCCTCGGCCAGTTCCAGCATCCGCAGGTGAACGGCCGGGTCCTTGTGGCCGGTGAAGCCGACATACCGGACCTTCCCGGCCCGCTGGGCCTCGAGCATGGCCTCCATGGCCCCGCTCGGGGCGAAGATCCGGTCCGGGTCGTCCATGCGGATGATCTCGTGAAACTGCATGAGGTCCACCCGGTCGGTCCGGAGCCGCTGCAGGGACTCGTCGATCTGCATGGCCGCCGTCTGTCGGTCGCGACCGTCGATCTTGGTCATCAGGAAGACCTTGTCCCGGTAGCCGTCCGCCAGAGCCTTGCCCATGCGCAACTCGCTGGCCCCGTCGTTGTAGTCCCAGCAGTTGTCCATGAAGGTGACGCCCGCGTCCACGGCCCGGCGCACCAGGGCGACGGCCGCCTCCTCCGAGGGTTTGCCCAGGTGGAAGCCGCCGAGCCCGACCAGGGAGACCGTCTCCCCGGTGGTGCCGAGGCTGCGATAGAGCATGCCGTCCCGGCGGACCGAGGGGGGCGTTGGCGGCAGAGCCGCCGGCTCCGCAGCCGGCGGACCGCCCATCTGGGCCAGGCCCTCGCCCCCGGCCAGACAGGCGGCCAGCCCGGCCACGGACATCCCCACGAACCTGCGTCTGTTGATTCCCATGCCATGCCTCCTTGGACGTCCTCCGCCCGGCGGGCCGGTGGAGGTTTTCCAGGCCAGGATAGCACGGCGGGAAAAATAATGGCAACCATGGGCCCGGCAACCCGGCCGGGCCGCCTTGCCCCCTGTCCCGAACCTCGGCTATCCTCGGGCCGCCGCCTGCCGGTCGCGGCCCGAATCCATGAAACGCGCCCTCGTCACCCTGGTCCTCGGCGACCGCTACGCCAAACGGTTCGCGGCCTGCGCCGCGCCGCCCCTGCGGGCCTACGCCAAGGCCCACGGCCTGTCCCTGATCGTCCTGGACCGTCTGCTGGACGCTTCCGACCGGGGCGCGCGGCGGTCGCCGGCCTGGCAGAAGTGCCTGATCCACCGCCACCCCAGGGTCCGGGCCTGCGGCCAGGTGGCCTGGATCGACGCGGACATGGTGGTCAATCCGGCCGCGCCGAACGTCTTTGACGGCGTTTCGCCGGAAACCTTCGGCGCGGTGGACGCCCTGGCCAGCCCGAGCCCGGAGGCCCAGGCCGCGGCCCAGGCCAGGATCCGGTCCTATCTGGCGGCAAACGGCCTGGCCGGCCCGGACGACGCCACGCCCGAGGCGTTCTACCAAGGCTACGGCTATGCCGCCGGCCCGGACCGGGTGGTCCAGACCGGACTGCTGGTCCTGACGCCCGAGGCCCACGGCCCGGTGCTGGAAGCGGCCTACGCCGAGGACCGGCGGCCGGATTCCCGGGAGATGCTCTTCGAGATGCGGCCGCTGAGCTGGCATCTGCTGACCCAAAGCCCGGTCACCTGGCTCGATCCGCGTTTCAACGCCGTCTGGGCCACGGCCCTTTTCAACCACTACCCGTTTCTGGCCGACCCGGCCTTCCGGGCCGCCTTCCGCGACCGGCCGGACCTTTTCGCCCTGCTCAAGGCGCGGTGCATCGCCGCCGCGTATGCCGACGCCTACTGCCTCCACTTCGCCGGCGCGGCCGAGGACATGGACGCCTGGCGGCCGTCCACGGCCCCGGCGGCGGCGCGCCAGGGGGCGTGACGTCCCCTGCCTGCAACGACACTCTGTATTACAAAACGATGCACGGCCGATGCCGTGGAGGAGAGGGGATGGGAAGCGCCTGGATGTATCTGTTTTTGGCCGCGCTGTTTGAAATCAGCTGGCCGGTGGGGCTCAAGCTGGCGCACCAGCCCGGCCGGACGGCGGTCGGCGGGGCCATCGCCGTGGTCGGCATGGCCGCCAGCGGCTGGCTCCTCTACCTGGCCCAGCGCCAGATCCCCATGGGCACGGCCTACGCGGTCTGGACGGGCATCGGCGCGGCCGGCACCTTCGGCATCGGCGTCTGGCTCTTCGGCGACCCAACCAACCTGCCCCGCCTGCTTGGCGTAAGCCTCATCATCGCCGGCGTCGTGACCCTCAAACTCGCCCCCTAGCCCCCCATCGAGGGGGTCCGGGGGGCATCATGCCCCCCGGCGGGGCGCGGGGCGGAGCCCCGCCTCCCCTTCCTCTTCCTCTTCCCCTTCCATCTCCCTACGGCTTGCGCAGCACCGCGCCGTAGAAGACTTCGCCGAGGGCCGGGTCCGGGGCGACCGGGGCTTCGGTTTCGAGGATCAGGTTGCGGTGGCGGTGGCCGAGGCGGTCCACGACCTGTTCGTTTTCGGCCGGGTTGACCGTGCAGGTCACGTAGACGATGCGGCCGCCCGGGGCGAGGGCGGCGTAGGCGGCTTCGAGCATGGCCCCTTGCAGGCGGATCAGGCCGGCGATGTCCTCGGGCTGGCGACGCCATTTGGCGTCGGGCCGGCGGGACAGGACGCCGAGGCCGGAGCAGGGGGCGTCGAGCAGGATGGTCCCGGGCGGGGAGGCCAGGGGCATGCGCGTGGCCGAGGCCCGGAAGGCGGGGATGGCCGGCAGGCCCAGGCGCGCGGTCTCCCGGCGCAGGCCGGCCAGTTTCGAGGCGTACATGTCGCCGGCAAAGACCCGCTTGCCGGCCTCGGCCAGAAAGAGGGTCTTGCCGCCCCGGCCGGCGCAGGCGTCGAAGACCGGCTCGGGCCAGTCGGCCATGCCCAGGCGGGCGAGGATCTGCTGCGCCCCGGCCGACTGGCGCGACAGCCGGCCGGCGGCCAGGTCCCGGCCCAGGTCCACGCCGGCGGCGGCAAGGTCCGCGCCGGCCGGCAGGGCGATGGTGGGGTAGTCCGCCAGCCGGACGCCGGGCAGGGCGGCCAGGGCGTCGAACAGGGCCCGGGCGTCGGGCCGGGCCCTATTGACCCGGAGTCCGAGCGGCGCGGCCTCGGTCTGGGCGGCCAGGTAGAGCTTGGTGTCGGTGGGGCCGAAATCCCGCAGCCACATGGCCACGATCCACTCCGGGCAGGAGTGGTAGCGGCTGAGATACGTGACCTCCTCGCACCGGTCCGGGCAGTAAAAGCCCGGATCGTCCAGGGCCTTGGGATCGGCCGCCACCCGGCGCAGGACCGCGTTGGCCATGCCGGCCAGGCCCTTGCCCGAGAGACGGCGCACGGCCGAGACGGCCCAGTCCACCGAGGCGTAGGCCGGCACCTTGGAGCAGAAAAGGATCTCGTAGACGGCCAGGCCAAGGACGCGGCGCACGGGCAGGGGCACGGCGGCCGGGTTTTTCAGGAACCGGGAGAGGATCCAGTCGATGCGGCCCACAAGGCGCAAATAGCCGTAGACCAGTTCCGTGGCCAGGCCCCGGTCCCGGGGATCGAGGTCCGGCACGGCGGAGAGGGCGATGTCCAGGGCGGCCTGGACGTCCTGCCCGGCTCCGGGGCCCGGGGCCCGGCCGGCCTCCCTGGCCGGCAGCACCCGGCCGAGGCACATGGAACCCGCCGTGAAGGATGGCAACCGGCCAGGGCGAGCCGGCGGGCCGGCGGCGGGCCGGCCGGCTTGCCGGAACTCACTGGGGGCCGCCCTGGACGGAGGCTTGGGGCGCGTACGGAGCGAGGGTCGGCCGCCTTTCGAACACGGGCTGGCGGTCCTCGCCGTCGACCAGGAAAAAGCGCAGGGCGCGTTCCAGGTGGGGCAGGGCCACCAGGGTGTCCAGGCAGGGGCCGTTGGGACGGTCGTTGAGCACGCCGTAAACCGGGATCGGGTAGGTGTCCTGGATGCCGCTCGACAGGTCGCGCTCGCAGGCCACGGCCACGATCAGCCTGGGCCGCTTCTGGACCACGATCCGCCGGGCGATGGTGCCGCCCGTGGCAATGGCGATGTGGACGCCGTAGGCCTCGGACAGGGAGAGCAGGCCGTCCACCGGACACTCGCCGCACCGCTTGCAGTTGTTGATGTCGTAGGTCAGACGGCGCAGGCAGCGGCTGGACTGGAGGCAGTGGGGCAGGAGGACCAGGACCTGGCCGGGCCGGTACCTGCCGGCCCCGGCGGCGACCATCTCGTTGTTGACCTTGATGAACGAGGCCCGGACCCGGCTCTTGGAGATGCCGAACACCCGGGCGAAGATGGTCATGAGCGGCAAAAAGACCTTGGCCATGACCCCGCGCAGCCGGTCGGAACCGAGAAACGGCCGGCCCAGGGCCACGCTCGCGGCCAGGCCCACCGTGGCCCACAGCACGACCAGGATGGCGGCCGCGAAAACAAGGCCCAGCACCCACGGGGCCAGCGGGTGGATGTTGGCCAGGCCGATGTAGGGGATGATCCAGACCAGGGCCAGGACCGCGCAGACGCACAGGCCCGTGCCGCACAGGAGGCCGATAAAGAGCCTTTTTCTCGACGGTTCGTTACGTTCCACCAACACTCCGGTCTGCATCCGCGACGCGGGGGCCGCGTCCATGGTCGGGAGGCCGCGTCAGGAAGCCTCGTCAGGAAGCCTCGTCTGGCATGCCGCACACGGCCATGGCGTTCTCGTCGCACTTGCCGAGGTAGCCGCAGGAAAAGGCCTTGGCGTCCATGGGACGCTTGCCCGCCGGCACCACGGTGGGGATCAGGTAGACGGCATCGGCGCAGGCAATGGCCAGATGGCACTCCATGAGCCCCAGGATGTCGCCGGGACAGGCTCCGGGCGGCAGGGGGCAGCCGACCTTGCCCGGGTGGGCGATGATGCGCAGGGCCGGCTTGTCCGGGGCCTGCTGCCAGAAGAAAAACGCGCCCGGGTGGGGCGTCATGGCCCGGATCAGGTTGTGGACCTCGGCCGCCGGCCGGTTCCAGTCGATGAACGCCTCGGCCTTGTCGATCTTTTTGGCGAAGGTGACCTTGTCCGGGTCCTGCTCCACCATGGGCACGCCGCCGACCCGCAGGCGCTTGAGGCAGTGGGCCAGGAGGCTGCCGCCCATGTCGGCCAGTTCGGCCCGCAGCATGCCGGCCGTGTCGTTGACGCCGATGGCCAGGGCCCGCTGCATGATCATGGGGCCGGCGTCCAGGGCCGCCACCATGCGCATGATGGTCACGCCCGTCAACGTGTCCCCATGGGCGATGGCCCTCTCGATGGGGGCCGCGCCGCGCCAGGCGGGCAGCAGGGAGGCGTGGACGTTGAGCGGCATGAGCCGGGGCACGTCCAGGACCGCCTGGGGCAGGATCATGCCGTAGGCGGCCACGAGCAGGACGTCGGGCCGGTAGGCGGCCAGGGCCGCCACCTCGGCCGGGTCCTTGAAGGACTCGGGCTGGTGGACCGGCAGGCCCTTTTCCAGGGCCAGCTCCTTGACCGCGCCCGGCCGGCACTTCTTGCCCCGGCCGCACGGCCGGTCCGGCTGGGTGTAGACGGCCGCGACCGTGACGTCGTCGCTTTGAAGGACATGCCGCAGCACCGTGGCCGCGAACTCCGGCGTGCCCATGAAAACGGCTACGAGTCTTCCCGGTCCTTGGTCGCTTCCTGCTTGGCCCATCGTTTCACCCGCTTGTCGTACATGGCGCGTTTGAGACGGCTGATGCGGTCGATAAAGAGCACGCCGTCGAGGTGGTCGATCTCATGCTGCAGGCACACGGCCAGCAGGCCGTCGGCCGCAATGCAAAAGGGGTTGCCGTCCAGGTCCGTGGCCTTGACCGTGACCGTGGCCGCCCGCGCGACATTGGTGCGGTAGTCGCGCACGGACAGGCAGCCTTCCTCGTCCTCCTGGGTCCCGGCCGGGTCGGTGACGACCGGATTGACCAGGGTCATGAGGGCCTCGCGCTTTTCCGGTCCGGACAGGTCGATGACCACCAGCCGGATGGACTGCCCGACCTGGGGCGCGGCCAGGCCGATGCCCTGGTTGGCGTACATGGCCTCGGCCATGTCCGCGGCCAACTGCCGGATCTCCGGCGTGATCTCGGCCACGGGCGCGGCCTTTTTGGCCAGCGTCGGGTGGGGGTATTTCAGGATCTCAAGGGGCATGGGTTAGGGCGTTTCCTTGTCCTTGTCCCGCGTCCGCAGCTTGATGCCAAGCTCACGCAACTGGCTCGTCGAAACCTCGCCCGGCGCTTCGGTGAGCAGGCACACGGCCTTCTGGGTCTTGGGAAAGGCGATGACGTCGCGGATGGATTTGGCGCCGGAGAGGATCATGATAAGGCGGTCCAGGCCAAAGGCAATGCCGCCGTGGGGCGGCGCGCCGTACTCCAGGGCGCGCAGCAGGAAGCCGAACTTGTCCTCGGCCTCCTCGGCGTCGATGCCGAGCACCGCGAACATGGCCTTCTGGGTCTCGCGGTCGTGGATGCGGATGGAGCCGCCGCCGATCTCGCTGCCGTTCAGGACCAGGTCGTAGGCCCGGGACAGGGCCTCGGCCGGGGCGTCGGCCAGCCGCTCCAGGTTGCCGGGCTGGGGCGCGGTGAAGGGGTGGTGGCGGGCGGCGTAGCGCTTGGCCTCGGGGTCGTACTCCAGGAGCGGAAAGTCCGTGACCCAGACCGGGGCGAAGGTCCCCTCGGGGATGAGCCCGAACCGCTCGCCGAGCTGCAGGCGCAGGTATCCGAGCGCGGTATTGACCATGTCCGGCGCGCCGGCCTGGAAAAAGACGATGTCCCCGACCTCGATGCCGAGGGCCTCGACCAGGCCCTGGCGTTCCTCGTCGCTTAAAAACTTGGCGAACGGCGACTGCCACTCGTCTTCCTTGATCTTGATCCAGGCCAGGCCCTTGGCCCCGTAGATCTTCACGAACTCGGTCAGGTCGTCGATCTCCTTGCGGGACAGGGCCGCGCCGCCGGCCACGCGGATGCCCTTGACCAGGTCGGCCTTGGCAAAGACCTGGAACTGGCTCTGGCGCACGACCTGGGTGACGTCCACGAGCTTGAGGCCGAACCGGATGTCCGGCTTGTCCAGGCCGTAGTCGCGGATGGCCGCGGCAAAGGTCATGCGCGGGAACACGGCCGGCAGGGCGATACCGGCGGCCTCCTGGAACATGGTCCTCACCATGGTCTCGGCCATGTCCATGACCTGCTCCTCGTCCACAAAGCTCATCTCGATGTCCACCTGGGTGAACTCGGGCTGGCGGTCGGCGCGCAGGTCCTCGTCGCGGAAGCACTTGACCACCTGGTAGTAGCGGTCGAACCCGGACATCATGAGGAGCTGCTTGAACAGCTGGGGCGACTGGGGCAGGGCGAAAAACGACCCATTGGACATGCGGCTGGGGACCAGGAAGTCGCGCGCGCCCTCGGGCGTGGACTTGGTCAGGACCGGGGTCTCCACTTCCAGGAAACCCAGGCCGTCGAGGTAGCGTCGGATGCTCTGCACGGCGCGGTTTCGCAGGATGAAGTTGGCCGCGAGCTTGGGCCGGCGCAGGTCGAGATAGCGGTACTTGAGCCGCAGCATCTCCGAGGCGTCGATGCGGTCCTCGATGGGGAAGGGCGGGGTGTTGGCGGTATTTAACAGCTTGAATTCCTTGACCACCACTTCGATCTCGCCGGTCGGCATGTTCGGGTTGGCCATGCCCTCGGGCCGGGCGCGGACCGTGCCCTTGACGGCCAACACGTATTCCGTGCGCAGCACATGGGCCCGCTCCAGGGCCGCCTCGCTGCCCTCGGGGCAGAAGACCACCTGGGTCAGGCCGCCACGGTCGCGCAGGTCGATGAAGATCAGGCCGCCGTGGTCGCGGCGAAACTGGGCCCAGCCCATCAGGCACACGGAACTTCCGACATCGGCCGCCCGCAGGGCCCCGCAGTCATGGCTGCGCCGCCAGTCGTCCAGCCTGTCCAGGGCAAGCATATCGCTCATGGAAAGATCCTTTTTCAAGAATGGGGGGGGGGGGGGGGGGGGGGGGGGGGGGGGGGGGGGGGGGGGGGGGG
>CAZIJE010000026.1:0-35377 GCA_964539435.1 uncultured Desulfovibrio sp. | reverse complement strand
CCTGTTCTGGCAGGGGCCGGAATTCCGCGACCTGTGCCGGGCCTACGACGCCCACAAGGGTTGGGCCGGGCTCCTCAACCACGTGGCCGCCCAGACCGAGATCGAACTGGTGGGCAGGCGGGCCGAGAAGGTCCGGATCATGACCCTGCATGCGGCCAAGGGGCTGGAGTTCGCGGCCGTGTTCCTGCCGGCCCTGGAGGACGGCATCCTGCCGTTCGCGGGCGCGGATTTCCTGAGCGGCAAGCCTGGGGAGCGGATGGACGAGGACGAGGAGCGACGGCTTTTCTACGTGGGCCTGACCCGGGCCAAGAGCCGGCTGTATCTGTCCCACGCCCTGCGGCGGGACCTGTTCGGCCGCAGGCTCATGCTCAAGCGTTCCCGGTTCGTGGAGAAACTGGATCTCGGCGGAGTCCGGCGCTCGACCCTGAAGGCCCGCACCGTCAGTCAGGTCCGGCAGCTGTCGCTTCTGGGCAGCGGGGAACCTACCAGATGAAGCGCCACAGGTAGCGCTCGTAGGCCCGGGTCATCCGGTGGGCCGTGGGCGCGGTGACCCCGATGTCCTTCAACCGGCAGTAGACGTGCAGCGGATTGAAAAAATGCTGCATGAAATCACGAATCTGTCGCATGATCCTACAACTCCGCAACGCTTAACAAAACGTCGCGCCAAGGGGCCACGGCCCCTTCCCGTTTGGTACGTCCCGGTGAGCGGGTTTTTCATACGCCCGGACCCGACAACCCTCAAGCCTTAGGCACGAACTTTTATCGCCTTTGATTTTGCCATGATACAAAAATGCAAGCCTTCTTTTCCCTGGCGTCCGGCGGCCACCAGCTGCGTGTTTCCCGAAACCGCGGCCGTCAACAGCCGCCGCCTGGCCCGGTCCGTGCCGGAAGTCGGGCTCTACCTCCTGGAACTGCACGCCTGCCTGGCCTACGGTCCCGAGGACCTGCCGCAAAAGGACTACGGCCTCGCCTACCACCTCCACCTGCCCCTGGACCTGCCCTGGCGGCTCGGCGGGGAAACGGTCTTTTACGCCATGGAGGGGCTGCTCGAGAAAACCGCCCATTTGCGCCCCTGGGCCTTTGTCCTCCACCCGCCCGAGCGGCCGGACGACCTGCGCGCCTTTCTGTCCGCCATGGCCGGCGCGGGCCACGATCCCGCCGCCCTGCTCCTGGAAAACACCGAAGACGTCTCCCCGGCCACGGTCCTGGACATGGCCGAGGCGGCCGGGTGCGGGGCCTGCCTGGACCTCGGCCACATGCTGGCCATGGGCCACGCCCTGCCCAAGGACGACCCGAGGCTTGCCCGGCTGACCCGGATGCTCCACGTCTATTCGCCCTTCGGGGCCGAAGGCCCGCCTCCCGGACGCCGCCACGCCCACCGCACCCTGACCTGCCTGTCGCCCGCCGGCCGGGAGACCCTGGTCTGGATGCTCGGGAACCTCTCGCCCGAGACCGTGGTGGTCGAGGTCTTCACGCCCATCCACCTGCTCGAAAGCATGGCCGTGCTCGAGGCCCTGGCCGAGACGGCCTGTGCCGGGGAACCGGGGACGGACGCATGATCCGCCTGTTTCTCGGCGGCACGCGCAGCGGCAAGTCGGCGCTTGGCGAGCGCCTGCTTCTGGCCGGGGCCCCGCCCCACCGGGTGGTGGCCACGGGCCGGGCCCTGGATTTCGCCTTCCGGGACCGGATCGCGGCCCACAAGCGGGTCCGGCCGGCCTCGGTGGCGGTCGTGGAGGCCGGGCCGGAGGCCATGGACGTCCTGGCCCGGGAGGCCGGGCGCGGCGGCACCGTGCTCCTGGACAGCCTGGACTTCTGGCTTTTCGCCTGCCATGAAGACATGGAAACGGCCTCGCTCCTGGAGGCCCTGGCCCGGGGCCTGGCCCCCTATCAGGAGCCGGACGGCCCGGAACTGCTCGTGGTGAGCGCCGAGATCGGGCTCGGCCCCCTGGCGGCGGACGCCCCGGTCCGGCGGTTCGCCGACCGGCTCGGCACGCTGAACCAGGCCGTGGCCGCCGTGGCCCGGGACGTGCGCCTGGTGGTGGCGGGCCTCGATCTTCCGCTCAAGGGAAGCCCTGCATGACCTATTTTCGCAAGCTGACGGCCGAGACCACCCGGCTCACCCAGATGCTCGGCCGGGACGACCGGTGGCTGATCATCATCAACGCCGACCCCGACGCCCTGGCCTCGGCCATGGCCCTGCGCCGCATCATGGCCCACCGGGTGGACGAGGTGGGCATCGCCCACATCAACGAGGTCAAGCGGCCGGACAACCTGGCCATGATGCGGTTTTTGCGCATCCCGACCGTCATGCTGACCCCGGAGGTCAAGGCCGCCTACACCCGTTTCGCCATGGTCGATTCCCAGCCCCACCACCACCCGGATTTCCGGAACTGCGACTTCAGCCTGGTCATCGACCACCACCCGCCGCACCCCGACCACCCGGTCAAGGCCCTGTTCACGGACATCCGGCCGGACTACGGTTCGGTCAGCACGATTTTGACCGAATACCTCTACAACATGCGCATCCGGCCGGGAAAGCTCCTGGCCACGGCCCTGGTCTACGGCATCAAGACCGACACCCAGAGCTTCGAGCGCCATTTCGTGGAGGCCGACGTCAAGGCCTTCAGCTACCTGACCAAGTGCGCGGACATGATGCTCATGCGCAAGATCATCTCCAGCGAGTTCCACCGGCGCTGGCTCAAATACTTCACCAAGGCCTTCCGCAAGATGCGCTTCGTCGGCACCCACGGCCTGTTCGTGTACATGGACACCCTGGAGAGCCCGGACCTGCTGGTGATGCTGGCCGACTTCTTCACCCGGGTCCATGGCCTGGCCTGGAACATGCTGGCGGCGGTGGTCAAAAAGCAGGTGATCGTGATCTTCCGGGGCGACGGCGTCGGCCGCAACATGGGGCACATGGCGGCCAAGCTCTTCGGCGACATCGGCTCGGCCGGCGGCCACCGGGGCGCGGCCCGGGCCGAGATCGACCTGGCCAGGCTCCAGGGCAAGCCGGTGGAGGAGTTCCTCTACAAGCGCCTGACCGGAAAAAAGCTCCCGAGCAAGGAGCGGTGCCCGATTTAACGGAGGGAAGCCTCCGGCGGCCAAAGGGCGACCAGCCCCTTTGGCATCCCTTTCCGGGTGCCGGCGCGGTTATTGCGTTCTGAAACCCGTTTCCCTCACAGGGACCGCACGGCCCGGGCCGCCACCGGGCAGCAGAAATCCGCCTTGGTCACGTAGCCGAGCTCCACGTCGGCCGCCCAGGCGCTGGCAAAGTTGGCCCGGTCCGCGCTCCAGACCCGCCGGACCGGCTGGCGGAAGGCGGCCGGCTGGCAGTAGCCCGCGCCGACCGGCTCGGGCGTCAGGAGCGTCGTCAGCTCGGCCACGGTCGGCAGCCGCCAGTCCGAGAACCCGCCGAACCGGGAGGCGTTGAGCCCGGCGACGTATTCCCCGGCCCCCTCGAAGGACACCGGATAGGGCGCGGCCTGGCGCGTCCAGACCAGTCCGGCGTCCGGGTCGCGGACCGTGTCCCCTCCCGCGTCCTCGAACCGGCCCGGCCAGTAGGCCGCCGGCCGCCACAGGCCGTCCAGGCCGAAGGCCTCCCGGGCCTGGCGCGGGGACACCATTACCGGTTCGCTGCGGGGCCTTGGCGCGTCCGGGGCCGTTCTCGGGGCCAGGAGCCCGGCCCCCGCGCCGGCGCAGACCCCCTCCATGCGCTCTTTCCAGACCGCGTGGCTTGCGGCCAGGGCTGCGGCCATGGCCAGGGCGCTCGGGAACCGTTTGGCGGGATTCGCGGCCAGGGCCCGGGCGCACAGGCCGTCAAAGGCGTCGCCCAGGTCCGGCACGAGGTCCCCGGGCCGCTCCCGCCCGGGTTCGGGCAGCCGGCCGGTCAGCATGCGAAACAGCGTCACCCCGGCCGCGTAGACGTCGGCCCGGGCGTCGGCCGCCTCGGGGTCGTCCTCCTGCTCCGGGGCGGCGTAATACGGGGAGCCGACCTTGACGTTGGCCGGGCCGCGAAAAGTCTCGCCACGGACCTTGGACAGGCCCATGTCCGTGATCTTGAGCTGGTCGGCGTCGGTGACGAGCAGGTTGAAGGGCTTGATGTCGCGGTGCACGATGCCGGCGTAGTGGAGCCTGGCCAGGCCGTCCAGGAGCTGGGCCGCATAGCCCACGGCCCGGGGCACGGGCAGGCGGCGGCTCTCCTCCTCCACCCGGTAGGTCTCGCCGATGACCGAGCCGAGGGATTCGCCGTAAAACTCCATGACGAAGTACGGCCAGCCGCCGGCCTCGCCGTAGTCGAAGACATCGACCACGTTGGGGTGGCGCAGGCTTCCCAGGAGCGCGGCTTCGGCCCGAAAGGCCCGCTCCACCCGCTCCCTCCCCCACAGCCCGAGGGTCAGCTCGTTGGGGCGCAAGAGCTTGAGCGCCACCACCCGGCCGACCACCGGCACCCTGGCCTTGAACACCGCGCCCATGCCGCCCCGGCCGAGCACGCCGAGGATGGGATATCTGTCAATGGTACGCATGGGGATACGATGCCTCCGGCGGCCAGAGAGAAACTTTTTGGAAAAAGTTTCTCTCTGGACTCTCTTCAAAAACTTTCGAAAGGGGAAAAGCTAGTCCCGCGTTTCAGAGAGATTGTCTTTCCAATAACGCGGGTGTCTTTTGAGGTGCATGACCGCGACAACGAGAATGGCATCCTCACGCTTTTGGGAGACAACGCCATACGGGAACCGGGAGACCCGGCAGCGCCGCGTTCGCGGGGACAGCGCCTGCCAGGCGTCCGGTTGCGCCAGGATGCGCGCCAGCGCCTTTTTCACTTCGGCTGCGAACTCAAAGCCGAGGCCAGGAAATTCGTTGTTATAATAGGCCACGGCCTCGACCAATTCCCGTTCCGCAACTTGCAGGAACAAAACCCGCATGGCGCATCAGCCGCCAAGCTTGGCAAAGACATCCCGCGCCGGGCTGGTCCGTAACGCCCCTGCCTCGTACGCGTCGACCCTGGCTTCTGCTTCCCGGCTCCAGGCCGCGTCCACGGCCCTGTCCCCTGGTCCCGCAAAACTGTCCAGCAGGGCGTCAATCAATTCCGCCCGTTCCACCGGATCAAGTCCGAGCGCCTGTTCCAATACGTCGGCTTTCATGACGACTCCTTTCTCCGAGCACTATCCGTCCCGCTTCCCCCTGGCAAGGAGGCCCATCCCCCCCTTTCCAGGGGGTCCGGGGGGGATGATCCCCCCGGCCGCCGGAGGCGTCTTCTCCTCTCCCCTCCTACCGCAGCCGCTCGGCGTAGCGGGCGGGCAGGCCGCGGGCCAGGATCCTGGCGGCCACGGCCTCGATGTCGTAGGGCACGGCCCGGATGGTCAGGACATGGGCCGCGTCGTCGTAGAGCCCGTACTTGGCCCGGTTGTCGCCGTCGCGGGGCTGGCCCACGGACCCGACGTTGACGATGTGGCGCAGCGCCGGGTCCAGGACGTTTCGGCCCAGGGACAGCGCGTCGCGCCGCACCTCCCGGCCGTCTTGCGACACGGCTTCGAGCATGTGGGTGTGGCCCACAAAGGAGACCCGCTCGGCCGTCCGGGCGAAGGCCCGGCGCAGGGTCACCTCGGAAGCGGCAAAAAGGTAAGTGCCGGTGTCGTTGGGCGGCAGGCCGTGGACGAAACGGCAGCCATGGAAGCACAGGGACGCCGGAAAGGCGGCCACCCGGGCCACGAGGTCTGGCGGCAGCAGCTCCCGGGTCCGGACCAGGGCCTCCCGGGCCTGGTCATTGAAGCTCCCCTCCCGGGCCGGATCGGCCACGGCCCACTCGTGGTTGCCGCGCACGCTCGGGATGCCGCGCGCGAAAAGGAGCCGCAGCACGGCCTCGGGGTCGGGCCCGTAGCCGATCACGTCGCCGAGGCACACGGTGGCGTCGGGCCGGTGCCGGTCGATGTCGGCCAGGACCGCCGCAAAGGCTTCGAGATTGGCGTGGATGTCGGCGATGACGGCCAGGAGCATGCCGGCATTGTGGCACCTTCGCCGGACACCGGCAAGGACCGCCAACCGATCCCCTTTGCTTCCCCCGGCCCGGGGAGCGCCCGCCAAAAGGAGACGCGACCCCGGGGCCTATCCTCCCGGGGTCGCGTCTGGGGCATGGGTGCGGAGGGGTGATGCGGGTTTGGAGAAGGGTTTTGGGAACTTTCCGAAATTTCTAGTTGAAGTGGGTGGCCTGCAGCCACTTCTTGATGGCCTCGTTGGGGGCGTAGACGCCCTTGTTGCCGCCGTTTTCCTCCATGAAGTCCCGGGCCAGGTCTTCGGGCAGGTCGAAGGAGGCCAGTTCCACGCAGTCCTCGGAGTTGCGGCGCACCAGGGTCAGCCGGGGTTCGCCGGTCCAGGTGTTGACCACGAAATAGGTGGAAAAATCGTTCTTCGACGTCACCGGCTTATGGTCGGCATACCAGGAGTTGTTGCCCCACTCCAGATACAGGGTCACGGCATCTTCCGGGGTCATGTCCCAGTCAATGACGAGGCTGGTCAGATCGGTCTGGGTCTGCATGGGATTCCTCCGTACGGTTGCTTTGGCTCCGGCACGCCCGGCATTCATGTAGGACAAATCTAATCCTTTTTGTCTTATGGTCAAGGAAAAAAGTTTCGCCTGCGCCTGCGACGGTTTTTAATTCCCTGGGATCGCAAGAGGATTTTTTCAGGGCTTCGCTCCCGGCCTGCCCGTCGGGGCGTGGCGGAACGGCGCGGAAAGCGGTCTAAAGCCGGGCAGCAAGGACGGGCGGGCATGGGGAGGAGACGGTGCAGGGCCGAAAAAAAGGGGCGCGCCGTGGGAGACGCGCCCCGCGCTACGGGAAGGGAAACGGCTGAACCGATCGTCAAACGGGTCAACCGCCCCTGCGGGCTCCCTTGAGCTGCGAGCGGGCCTGCTGGCGGCGCTCGTCCCGGAAGGCCCGGACCGTGGCCATCTTTTCCGGCGGCAGCACGGCCGCCAGCCTGGCGTCGGTCTCCTGGCCCAGGGCCCGCATGTCCTCGCGAAGGGCCAGCATGCCGGCCATGCCGGGATTGGCCGCCAAGCGGGCGCGGACCACTTCCTGGCGCTTCCGGGTCTGTTCGACCAGGATCGGACGCACGGCCGCGACTTCCTGGGGAGTCAGCGCCACCCGGGCGGAGAGTCCCTTGAGGAAGGCCTCGGCCTGTTCTTCGGGCGGGACCGCGAGCTGGGGGGGAAGCTCGACGGCCCGCGCGCCCGTGGCCGACAGGAGCAGCGCCAGAAGGACAAGGACCGTGATGAGGCAGGGATTCCGCGACAAGACAGACCTCCAGGGGGACGATGTCCCGTTTGCCAGCCAGGTCGCGGGCCGGGAGCGGCCGGTTACAGGCAGCGGCGGAGGACGGCCAGGGCGTCGGCGGCCAGGCCGGCCACGGTGACAGGCGCCAGGTTCCAGCCGTCGTAGAGGTCGAAGGCGGCCGTGTCTCCGGACAGGGCGGACAGGGCCTGGAGGAGCGTGCGCGTCGGCTCGGGCCGCAGTCGGGCCAGGGCCAGACAGGCCAGGCCCCGGGCCACGGGGTCGGGATCGGCCAGGGCGGCCGTCAGTTCCGGCAGGGCCGGCCGGGCCAGGTCCGGCGCGGCCTCGGCCAGCCGGGCCACGGCCCACCAGGCCCCCTGCCGCAACGGCGCATGGTCGATGTAGGTGCAGTCGCCTTCCAGGTCCTGCACGTAGGAAAGCAGGATGCGGTGGTAGTCGGCGGCAAGGACGGGGCAGGCGGCCAGGGTCTCGCCCATGCACTCGGGAATGCCCCAGGCGATGTTGCCCGACTCCTCGTTGACCCGCCACATCAGGTTGCGCCAGAGGTCCCGGGCCTCTTCCAAGCGCTCGGCCGCCAGTTCGGCCATGGCCGCGCCAAAGGCCGTGACCGCGCGCCACCGCAGGAGCGGCTCCCGGTCCAGCAGGAGGGAGAAAAGGGCCCCGATCCGGGCGCGGACCGGCGCGGCCGCCGCCCGGGCCAGGGCCGCCTCGCGGTCCGGGAGGGCAAGCGCCTGCCGCAGGGGCGCGAGGAGCTGCCGGCGCGATGCCCGGATGATGTGCCTCCGGGGGGATCATCCCCCCCGGACCCCCTGGACGGGTGGGTCCGGGAGGGTGACCCCCTCCCGGCCGCCGGAGGCTCCCTCCCTACTTGAGGCCGGCCTCGATCTCGCGGACCATGTCCGGGTGCGGCTCGTAGCCGGTCTCCCGGGCCTGTTCCATGAGTTCCTTGGCCTTGTGGAAGTCGCCCCGCTCCATGGCCACCAGGGCCAGGTTGTTGAGGGCCGGGCCGAATTTCGGCTCGATCTCCAGGGCCTTGGTGCTGTGGAACTCGGCCCCGTCGATGTCGCCCTTCATGAACAGCGCGCTGCCGAGGGTGGCCAGGGCCTGGACGTACTTGGGGTCGATCTTGACCGCCCGGCGCAGGGCCTTCTCGGCCTTGTCCACCTCGCCGCGCTGCAGGTGCACGAAGCCGATGTTGCCGTAGGGCACGGCGAAAAGCGGCCGCGCCCGGCTGGCCTTCTCGTTCCACTCCAGACAGCCGTCGAGGTTGCCCTTGTTCATGGCCAGGCCGCCAAGCTGGACATAGGCCTCGGCCAGGCTGGGCGAGCACTCCACGGCCTCCAGGAACTCGGCCTCGGCCTCGATGAACCGGCCCTTGGCCACGTAGGCCGTGCCCAGGTTGTAGTGGGTCACGCCGCAACCGGGATTGTGCTGGAGGCGCTTTTTCAGCTCGTCGATGAACTCGTCGGGAGTGGTGGCTTTATAATCCATGAAGCTTCCTTCGCGTCCTTATTTGGCCGGCCCGAGGTCGGCGTCGATGCCCTCCCTGGCCAGCAGTTCCTTGTACCATTTGCAAAAGGCGTACATGCCCCGGTACTTCTCCGATCCGCCCATGACGCCCATGCAGATCTCCCAGGCCCCCTTGGCGAAGTCGTCGGACGCGCCGGGCTGGCTGGCCAGAAATTCATTGACCAGCTGCTGGCCCGTGCGCCGCGAGGCGTCCTCGCGCAGGTCCAGGGGATCCATGGGCTCCTGGAAGGGGTCCCAGGCGTCGTAGCCGATCTTGTCGATGAACCGGCGCCGCCGGGGCTTGAGCTTGTCGTAGATGGCCCGTTTGAGGACGGCCAGCTCTTCCGGGGAGTGCGCCATGGTCTAGTCTTCCTTTTCCGCGTCGGGCGGGCCTTCGGGGCCGGGGATGACCCAGGTGGTGGAGCCGCCGCAGGAAGCGCAGGCCGAGGAGCCGGCCTGCTCGCCGCACGAACCGCAGGACGGCGAGCCCTGGGGGCCGAAGACGGCCGTCTGGGGGCCGAACGGGCCCGGGGCGGCCGGCGCGGGCGGCTCGGGGATCTGGGCCAGGTCGTCCTCGGTGAAAATGCCCAGGTACTCCTCGTCGTAATCCGTAACGAGCGCCAGGGAGACCGGAGCCAGGACGTCGCCCATGAGCGGCAGCTTGGTCGGCAGCGCGGCCACCACCTCCTGGGACAGGAGCATGAGCCGGTCCTGGAGCTTTTCGATCTTGACCGTGGGATAGCGGCCGCCCGGCTCGAACCCGGCGTTGCCGCAGGTGTGGGCCGCGCCCGAGATCTCCAGCGGCACGCCGTACAGGCGGCAGGTGACGGGCCGGTGGGCGTAGAGCACGCACCGGTCGTCGTCGCCGAGCAGCGGGCACCGGATCCGCTCCTTGGCCAATTCGGCCAGGATCTCGCTGGTCGGCACGCCCCGCTCGCCGGCGCGGAAGGCCTCGCGCTTGAGCTTGTAGTGGGCGCGGTCGGCCTTGTTGGCCCGCTCCAGGATGGCGTCGCGGGCCGGCCCCGAGGGGAAGGCCTTGTTGAACTGGTGATTGAGGTACAGGGCCTCGATGAAGGTCAGGTCGAACAGGGCGTGGCAGCAGTCGCTGCAGCCCTCGCCGCAGGCGACCAGGCCGGGGCAGGCCGTGGACACCTTGGCGAACGCGGCGTCCGCCTCGGCGGCGATGGCCTCGTAGCGGGCAAAGGCGGGGGTAAAATCCAGGTCCATCGCATGACTCCGACACCGCCCCGGACCGCCCCGCGCCGCGCGGCCCTGCGCAGGGTCATTCGGCCCGGGCCGGAGACGGCAACGGGAGCGGACGGCCCGCGCCCGCTCCCGTTGCCGGTTGCTATTGAAAAAAGCCTATTCTTCCTCGACGACAATGGCGTCCTGGTCGCAGACCTCGACGCAGGATTCGCAGCCCAGGCACTCTTCCATGTTCACGGCCACGGCCTTGCCGTCGCGCAGCGCGTACACTTCCACGGGGCACACGTCCACGCATTCGCCGTCGCCAATGCACTTCTGCGTGTCCACGATCACCTTGTAGCCCATGACAACCTCCGACAGGCAACCGAACAAGATGTATTTATCCAGGCTAAACAGGAAGTTAGCCCGTCAAACCCGACAGACCTCAAAAGGCTTACGCAGGCTTAGCCTCGGCATCAAGCGGTGTCAAGGGAAGCGCGCGGCATCTCCGACCGGTCCGCCACGGGCGCGGGGCAGGCCGGAAACGAAAACCTGTCCCCCATGGATAGGGTCCGGACCCGGGGCAGGCAAGGGCCGACGAAAAATTTCGCCGCTGGCTACACTTTTTTTGGGCCAAGGGGGCCGCGTTTTCCCGGCCTTTCCGGGCCTTCTCGCTGCATCTCCCTGGAACAAAGGCACTTTTTTTTCAAAACAGGGACTAAAGTTCCTGGAGGGAATAACCGAAAGGAGGGATGTAGGGGTGGTGTAACTTTTTTGCAAGGACGCCTGAACGCCAAGGACGGCCATGGGCAAGCTCACCTATTTACGACCGCATCGCGGCGACATCCGGCCGGTTCTGCTGCTGCTCACCTCGCACAGGCTCGACTGCTTCCTCGTCTGCATCCGCTGTCTGGAACGGTTCACCGACCTGGACCGTCTCAAGCACATCTACGTCGTGGCCAACGCCCTGGCCCCGGACCACCTGGCCGTGGCCCGGCGGTTCGCGGCGCGCCACGCCAACGCCACCCTGGTGGAAAGGGGGCCGCGCGGCCTCGTGCCGGCGGTCCTGGCCGCGCAAAACGAGATCCTGTCCGGCCACATGGACGACGTGGTCATCAAGATCGACGAGGACCTGTTCGTCACCCCCCACTGGCTCGAACACCTGATCGACGGTTACTGCGACCACGCCGACCGGGACGACGTGCCCCTGGTCATGCCGCTTGTGCCCATAAGCCCGCCCGGCCGCCATGTGCTCAACCGCTTCCTGCGGGTCTCCTACCCGTCGGAGCGGGCCATGTACGCCGGTCCGCCCATCGAGGAGAACTGGGTCTACCACCGGTGGATGTGGGAAAAGCTCCTCCACGAAAACCTGGCCGAAGTCTATCTCCACGACCTGCGGCCCAAGTACGCCTACGTCGGCTACCTGACCATCAACTGCGTGATCTTCGACAAGCGGATCATGCGCCTCGTCCTGCCCTTCCCCACCACCCGGGTGGCCGGCCAGGCCACCAGCGACGAGAAGGCCTTCAACCTGGCCCTGGCCACCTGCAAGATGAAGGTGGCGGTGCTCGGCCGCAGCCTGGCCCACCACTACAGCTTTTCCCGGTGCGAGGACTACCTGCGGTCCCACGTGCCCCTGGACGAGGTCTGGCGCTACCTGCAGGCCATCACGGCCGCCCCGGTCACCCGCCAGTGCCGCGCCCCGTTCGGCCCGACCGAACTGACCCTGCTGCGGGCCGGGACCTGATCCGGCCGCAGCCGCCTCCCTCCCCCAAACGCAAAAGGCCCGGGACAGCCGACCGCCATCCCGGGCCTCGCGACGCCTGCGGGTCGCGCCGCGGCCTCAGTTCACGCCCATGCGGGCGTAATACCCCCGGCCGCCGCGCGCGATCATGACGAGCACGGTGCGGTGCATGCGGGCCAGGTACACGGCCCGGGTGAATTCCTTCTGGCCCGGGAGCTTCTCGCCGCCGATCTGGATCAGGACGTCGCCCGGCCGAAGCCCCAGCCGGGCGGCCGGGGACCCGGGCGTCACGCCGGACACGGTCACGCCGCCCTTGCCGAAGGACACGGCCATGCCCCACCGCTCCCCGGCCACGGCCACGGCCTCCTTGTCGGAAAAGGCCGTGGGCACGGCCGAAAGCCGGATTTCCTCCTTGCCGCGCCGCACCGACAGCGGCAGGGTCTCGCCCACCGGCCAGGTCCGCAACACCCCCAGGTACTGGTCCTTGCCGTCGAGTTCCGTGCCGCCGGCCGCGACGAGCAGGTCCCCGGGCTTAAGCCCGGCCTGCTCGGCCGCCGATCCCTTGGCCACGTCGGTCACGAGCAGGCCCCGGGGCCGGTCCAGGTTGAAGTACCGGGCCGTGCGGACGTCCACGTCCTGGCCGGCCAGGCCGAGCCAGGCCGGCGACACCCGGCCGCCGCCCACGATCTGCTCCACCACCCGCCGTGCCTTGTTGATGGGAATGGCGAAGCCGATGCCCTCGGCCCCGGCCTGGATGGCCATGTTGATGCCGATGACCTCGCCGGCCAGGTTGATCAGCGGTCCGCCGCTGTTGCCGGGATTGATGGCCGTGTCGGTCTGGATCAGGTCGGCGTAGGCCCCGCCTTCGTGCTTGAGGGACCGGCCCACGGCCGAGATTACGCCCGTGGTCACGGTGTTGGTGTAGCCGAAGGGGTTGCCGATGGCGATGGCCGTCTCGCCGATCATGATGTCGGCCGAGTCGCCCATGGCCGCCTGGGGCAGGTCCCCGCCCCCGGTCAGGCGCAGGACGGCCACGTCGAAGTCCGGGTCCGAGCCGACCAGGGTCGCCACCAGGACCCGGCCGTCCAGGAGCCTGGCCTTGATGGACGCCCCGCCGGCAATGACGTGGGCGTTGGTCAGGACCAGTCCCTTGGCCCCGTCGATGATCACCCCGGACCCCAGGCTCTCCTCGCTCTGGCGCTGGGGCTCGGGCATGCCCGGGCCGAAGAAGTGGCGGAAGAGCTCGTCGTCAAAAAGCGGCCCCATGCCGCCGCGGCCCGACGCCTTGCGGGCCGAGGTGATGTTGACCACGGCCGGGGCCACGGTCCGCACGGCCGCGACCACGGGCGTGGTCCGGACCTCGCGGCCGATGGGGGCCGCCCAGGCGGTCCCGCCGGCCAAGCCGGCCGGGCCGGTGGGCCAGGGCAACAGGACGGTCGGGAAAAAACACAGGAAAAGGGTGCGGCAAAGCACCCACGGGACGAAACGTCGCATGAAAAGCCTCCTGCCTGCTGGCGCGCGAAAGGGCCGGGAGCCGCCGGAGGGCGGGATCAGCTGATGGGAATGCGGCGGTGCAGGCGCTCCGGGCCGACCTTGGGCACGACCACCACGAGCAGGCCGTCTTTCATCACGGCCCGGATCTCGGACCGGGCCACGCCCTTGGGCAGGGCGAAACGCCGGGCAAAGGGCCCGTAGGACCGCTCCAGCACCTGGTAGAGGCCGTCTTCGGCCTCCCGGGCGAAGACCCGCAGGCCCTCGATGACCAGGTAGCGGCCCTTGGCCTCCACGGTCACGTCCTCGCGGGCCACCCCGGGCAGCTCCAGCGTGACCCGAAAGTCGTACGGCGTCTCCAGCACGTCGGCCGTCGGCTGCCAGGCGTAGCCGGTCTCCCGGGGCGCGGCCGCCTCGGGGGTCATGCGCTCCGATTCCGAACGCAGCTCGGCGAGCGCCATCCACGGGGTCCAATGCAGCTTGGCCATGCGCGGCTCCTCGATGCCGGGGCGTGCCCGGACTGTGCCAACGGTGAAGGGAAACCTAGTCCTTGACCGACCGCTTGCCCGCGTCCCAATCCGCCCGGGGCACGGCCTCTTCGAGCAGCATGATGGGGATGTCGTCGCGCACGGGGTAGACCACGCCGCAGGGCGGGCAGGCCAAGCCTTCGCCCTCGCCGAGCTGGGTCAGTTCGCCCTTGCACTTGGGGCAGGCCAGGATGGTGAGCAGATCGGGATGGATGGTCACGGACAGTCTCCTTTGCGAGAGTATGCGCCCGTAATAGCCAAAACGCGGTCCGGGCGCAATGGAGGTTCACAAGTTGTCCGGCCGGGGCTATACCGGGGCATGGCGCTTATTGACCTGCACACCCATTCCACGGCCTCGGACGGCTCGTTCTCTCCTGCTGACCTGGTGGCCCTGGCCGCGAAAAAGGGCCTGGCCGCCGTGGCGCTCACCGACCACGACACCCTGTCCGGCCTGCCCGAGGCCCTGGAGGCCGGGCGGCGTCACGGCGTGGAGGTCGTGGCCGGGGTGGAGCTGTCCGTCGGCGACGGAGAGAAAAGCGTCCACCTGCTCGGCCTGTTTTTGCCCGACCGGCCCGGCCGGCTGGCCGACGCCCTGGCCTACCTGCGCGACCGCCGCCACAACCGCAACCGGCTGATCCTGGACAGGCTGCGCGAACTCGGCATCCCCCTCGACTACGAGGCCGTGACCGCCCGGGCCGCAGGCGCGGTGGGCCGGCCCCACATCGCCCAGGCCCTGGTGGCCATGGGCGCGGTGACGAGCTTCAAGGAGGCCTTCACCCGCTATCTCGGGGTCCACGGCCGGGCCTACGTGCCCAAAGACAAGCTGTCCTTCGCCGAGGCCGTCTCCCTGCTCCACGCCGAAGGGGCGCTGACGGTCCTGGCCCACCCCTACATGCTGGGCCTGGCCGGGCCGGCCCTGGCCGAGGCCGTTGGCCGCTACCGCGACCTGGGCCTCGACGCCATCGAGGCCCTCTACACCGAACACTCCCAGGCCCAGACCCTGGAGTACCTGGCCCTGGCCCGGCGCTTCGGCCTGGCCGTTTCCGGCGGCTCGGACTTTCACGGCGCGGCCAAGCCGGACGTGGAAATCGGCCGGGGCCGGGGCAACCTGCGGGTGGACATCACCCTGCTCGACGTGCTGCGGGCCAGGCTGGCCAGGCGGGCGGCCCTGACGGAGCCGGATGAAAAAGGGCTTGACCAGACCCCTTCGCCGGTGTAAACGGCACCTCTTCCCTATCGGAGGTCAACACCCATGTACGCAATCGTTTTGGCTGGCGGCAAGCAATACAAGGTCCAGGAAGGGGCCACCATCACCGTGGACCTTCTTTCGGCCGAAGCCGGCGCGGAATACGTTCTGGATAAGGTGCTGCTGGTCGGCGGCCCCGAGGTCAAGGTGGGCGCGCCCTACGTCTCCGGCGCGGCCGTCACCTGCGAAGTGGCCGGGCACGTCAAGGGCAAGAAGATCGTGGTCTTCCACAAGCGCCGGCGGCAGGATTCGCACAAAAAGCAAGGCCATCGCCAGAGCTACACCCAGCTTCGGGTGAAGTCCATCCAGGCCTAGTTCCATTTTCAAGGAGTCCCGACATGGCACATAAAAAAGCAGGCGGCAGCTCCAGAAACGGCCGCGACAGCGCCGGGCAACGGCGCGGCGTCAAGCGCTTCGGCGGCCAGCAGGTCGTTGCCGGCAACATCCTCGTGCGCCAGCTCGGCACCAAGTTCCACCCCGGCGAGGGCGTGGGCATGGGCCGCGACTACACGCTGTTCGCCCTGGTGGACGGCGTGGTGAAGTTCGAAAAGTATCTGCGCAACAAGAAAGTCAAGACCCGCATCCTGGTCGTCCCGGCCCAGGCCGGCTCGGACACGACCCAATAGCGTCGTCTGACACGTTTTTCTCGCACGGGGCGGGGGGGAAACCCCTTCGCCCCTTTTTGCGCGTCTTTCCCCCTGCCCGGTCCCGGGGCGGTTGCCCTTTGCCGCGTCCCTGCGTAACGTCCGGAAATCCGTTCGCTCCCTAAACGTATTCCCCTTTCGGCCGATAGGTGTCGAACGGAGTTGCTATGGCGGAACAGGGCCACAAAGCCAACATCATCATCAAGCGCGTCAAAAAGGTCGCCGGCGGCGCGCATGGCGGCTCGTGGAAGGTCGCCTACGCCGACCTGGTCACGGCCATGATGGCCTTTTTCCTTCTCATGTGGCTCCTGAACATGGTGCCCCAGGAAAAAAAGGAAGAACTGGCCGCCTATTTCAACGACTTCAGCATCTTTCAAAACCCCGGCCCCTCGGCCCAGTCCCTGACCACCGGCGGCCTCGGCCCGCCCGGGGCCGTGGTCGGCAGCCAGGACGAACGGCCCGACGTGGCCATCGACCGGGGCGGCAAGGCCCCCACCGGCGGCAAGGGCCAGGACACCGGCGACCTCGACGGCGGCAAGCACTTGGATGCCAAGGCCCAGGCCGAGGAAAAGGCGGCCGCCAGGGCCGCGGCCAAGGCCCAGGCCGAAGCCGAGGCCGGGGCCAAGGCCCTGGAACAGCAGGTGGAGCAGGCCCTGGAGGCGGCCGTGCCGGAACTGGCCGGCCAGGTGTCCGTCACCCAGGAGAAGGACAAGGTCCGCATCGAGATCATGGACAAGTCCGAGCGGCCGCTTTTTGACCTCGGCGGCGTGGCGCTCCTGCCCGACGCCCAGCGCATCCTGGCCGCCGTGACCGACGTGATCAAGAAAGACCGGGTCAAGGTGGCCATCGAAGGCCACACCGACGCCTACCGGTATTCCGGAACCTATTCCAACTGGGACCTGTCCGCCGGCCGGGCCCTGTCCGCCCGGCGGCTCATGGTCCAGCAGGGCCTGCCCCCGGACCAGGTGGCCGAGGTTTCGGGCTACGCCGACACCCGGCCCTACGTGGCCGGCAAGCCCCTGGACCCGAAAAACCGGCGCATCAGCCTCCTGCTCTCCCGGGAGCCCAAGGCCGGCGAATCCCCGGCCGGCGGCGGCAAGAGCGGCGGCAACGGCGACGGGACCGCCAAACCCGTGCCGCCGGCGCGGACGCCGGACGTGGGCGAGGTCCTGGAGCAGCAGATCAACAACCTCTACGACAAATCGACCGAAGGCCAGTTCTAGGTTCCGGGCGATACCACGGCAGACCTATGTTCGCGATACTCGGCGTCATCATCGTCCTCGGCTGCATCCTGGCCGGCTTTATCCTGGAAAAGGGCAACTTCGACCTGATCCTGTCGGCCGCGCCCCCGGAACTGCTCATGATCGCCGGCGGCGCCCTCGGCGCCCTGGTCATAAGCTCCCCCAAGGACGTGCTCGGGGCCACCTTCAAGGGCGCCCTGTCCATCTTCGGCGGCATGACCACCAGCAAGGCCTACTACCTGGAACTGCTGACAACCCTGTCCGGCCTGTACATGAAGATCCGGCGCGAGGGCCTGGTGGCCATCGAAAAGGACGTGGAGCGGCCGGCCGAGAGCCCGATCTTCAGCAACTTCGCAAAAAACAAGAAAAACCACGAAGTGCTGACGTTTATCTGCGACACCATGCGGATCTTCTCCACGGTCAACATCGAGGCCCACGAGTTCGAGACCATCATGGACGCGGACATCGAGGCCACGGTCCACGAGGCTCTGGTCCCGGCCCACAGCATCTCCAAGACCGCCGACGCCCTGCCGGGCCTCGGCATCGTGGCCTGCGTCCTCGGCGTCGTCATCACCATGGGCAAGATCAACGAGCCGGCCGAGGTCCTCGGCCACAGCATCGGCGCGGCCCTGGTCGGCACGTTTCTCGGCGTGCTCGGGGCCTACGGCTTTGTTGCGCCCATCGCCACCAACATCGAGCACCGGGCCAAGGAAACCGAGGCCATCCTGCTGACGGCCAAGGCGTCGCTCACGGCCTTTGTGGGCGGCAACCCCCCGCCCGTGGCCCTGGAAGCCGGCCGCCGGGCCATCCCCATCCATAAGCGGCCGACCTTCGAAGAGCTCGAACAGGCCATCAAGGCCAGCAAGGGCAAGTAAGGCGCGCGCTCCCCTTGCCGGCACGGGGCGAACCGCCGTATAGAGGTTCGCCCGCGGCCCCTTGCTCCGAGCGATTGCAGCTGTTCGCATCCGGCGGGAGCAGGGCCCTTCGCGGGCAGGATGCGCCCTTGCAAGCCGTGACGCCAACACCCGCGCCGAATCCTCTCACCCCGGGCGGCGAGTTCCGCGACCAGGCAACCGAAGCCGCCTACCGGAACGAGCGGCTTCCCGAAACCATGCGGCATATCCGGCTGGTCTTCCTGGCCGCCGCCTGCGTCAACGTCCTTTTTTACGCCAGCGACTGGCGGTTTTTCGGCCAACCCCACTTTCCCGTCGCCCTTACCGCCCGGACCGTCATCGTGGCCGTCAGCCTGGCCGGCCTGGCCCTGTGCGGCAGGGTCCGCTCCTTCCGACAGCTCGAACGGCTGTGCGCCGTCTGGTCCGTCCCGGTCATCGCGGCCAGCGCCGTCCTGGTCACCCCCCACACCGACGTGGCCCTTTTGATCACCTTTGTGCTGCCCTAGATCTTCTACCTGGTCCTGCCCCTGTCCATTTCCTGGACCCTGGCCGCCGGCCTCGCCTGCAGCGCGGCCACGCTGACCGCCTATCTCGCTACCGGCCCAAGCCCGGCCACCGGCCTCGGACTGGTGCTCGGCATGGCCACCCTCAACGCCATTCTCGCCTTGGTGCGCACTCAGGCCAACCGCCTGCAACGTCTGGCCTGGGACGCCGCCCGCGTCGCCCGCGCCGCCAACACCGAACTGGCCCGGCAGCAGCAGACCCTCCAGACCTTGCTCCGGGCCGTGCCCGCCCCGCTGGTCATCGTGGACAGGAAAAACGGCGTGTTGCTCGACGCCAACGACGCGGCCCGGACCTTCTTCGGCCCGGCCGCCTCCCAGGGGAGCCAGGCGATCCAGAGCTTCTTCGACCGCAAGGACCTGGTCCGGCTGACCGGCCAGCTACGGTCCCAGGGCCGGGTGTCGGACTTCGAGACCCGCCTGCGCCGGCCGGACGGGACCGCCCGGGACGTGCTCCTGGCAGCCACGCCCATTGTCTTCGACAACATCGGCGCCGTGTTGACCATCGTCGTGGACATCACCGGCCGCAAGGAGATGGAAGCCCACCTCCAGCGCCTGGCCAGCACCGACCCCCTGACCGGTCTGGCCAACCGCGGCCGCTTCTTCGCCGTGGCCACCGAGGCCATCCGGCGGACCCGGCGCGACGGCCGCCCCCTTGCCGTGGTCATGCTCGATCTCGACCACTTCAAGACCGTCAACGACACCCACGGCCACGACGCCGGCGACGCCTTCCTCCAGGCCCTGGCCGGCCTGTGCCGCGACCTGCTGCGCGGCCAGGACCTGGCCGCCCGGCTCGGCGGCGAGGAGTTCGCCCTGCTCCTGCCCGAGACCGATCAGGTCGGCGCCCTGGCCCTGGCCGATCGCCTGCGTCAGGCCACCGCCTCACGACAGCTTGCCGGCCTCGACCACACCATCACCCTGAGCGCCGGCGTCTCGACCGTGCGGCCCGGCGAACAGACCATAGACGCCGCCCTCTCCCGCGCCGATCGCGCCCTCTACGCCGCCAAGCGCGCCGGCCGGAATCGCGTCGCAGCCCACGAGGATAACGGGGTGTAGGTGGAGGAAAAGCATACACGGTATCCTGCCCTCCCTCCCCTCCCCTGGACCTCGGCGACCGCCCCATGTACACGGCGAGCATGGACTGGCTCACGAACGTCGCGGACATCATGCTGCACCTGGACACGCGCCTGGCGGCCCTGGCGGCGGCGGACGGGTGGCTGGTGTACGCGGTCATCTGGTTTGTGATCTTCGCGGAAACCGGCTTCGTGGTGACGGGTTTTCTGCCGAGCGACACGGTGCTGTTCGCGGCGGCGGCCCTGGCGGCCCGGGGGACGCTGTCGGTCTGGCCGATTTTCGTGGGCGGGCTGGTGGCCGCCTTTTGCGGCGACCAGCTCAACTACGCCGTGGGCCGGTGGCTGCGGCGGTGGCTGGGGTGCCGGCGCAGCCTGCCGTTCGTGCGGCGCGACAATCTGGAGCGGGTCCACCGGTATTACGAGAAGCACGGCGGCCTGACCATCGTGGCTTCGCGGTTCGTGCCGGTTCTCAGGTCGCTCGCGCCCCTGGCCGGGGGCGTCGCGGCCATGCCGGTGCAGGCGTTCACGTTCTACAACTTGCTCGGCAAGGTCCCGTGGACGGCGCTGTACGTGGCCGGCGGCTATTACCTGGGCAGCATCCCGTTTTTCGCGGCCAATTTTCCGGCCGTGGTCCTGTGCGCCGTGTGCGTGCCTTTTGTCGTGGCCGGGGCACGCTGGGCCTATCTGGCCCTGCGACCCTGCAACGATCCGCAATGAGGATCCGGCATCGGTCCGTCGCCATGTCCGAAAACGGCCAGCCACGGCGGCCGCGAGTCGCTATCCCCTTCCCATGACGCTCTTGCTCGACCAGGACAGTTGCTACCGGGCCTTCGCGGCCAGGGACGCCCGCTTCGACGGCCGCTTTTTCGTGGGCGTCACCTCCACGGGCATCTACTGCCGGCCGGTCTGCACGGCCCGGCTGCCCCGGCCGGAGAACTGCCGGTTTTTTCCGAGCGCGGCGGCGGCCGAAGGGGCCGGATTCCGGCCGTGCCTGCTCTGCCGGCCCGAGGCCGCGCCGGGTCTGTCCACGGCGGACGCGAACCACCGGCTGGCCACCGCGGCGGTGCGGCTGATCGGCGAGGGCGCGCTGGAGGACGGCGGCCTGGAGGGCCTGTGCGCCAGGCTCGGGGTCACGTCCCGGCACCTGCGCCGCGTGTTCAAGGCCCGGTTCGGCGTTTCGCCCGTGGCCTTCGCCCAGACCCAGAAGCTCCTGTTGGCCAAAAGCCTGCTGTCCGAGACGGCCATGCCGGTGACGGAAGTGGCTTATGCCAGCGGTTTCGGCAGCCTGCGGCGGTTCAACGCCCTTTTCCGCAGCCGTTACCGGCTGACGCCCTCGGCCTTTCGCACCCATGCGGCCGGCACGGCCCAGACGGACGACGCCCCGACCCTGACCCTCGGCTACAGGCCTCCCTACGATTGGGACGGGCTCCTGTCCTTCCTGGGCAGGCGGGCCATCGGCGGCGTGGAACTCGTGGCCGACGGCGTCTACCGGCGGACCCTGTCGCTTGTGCGAAACGGCCTGGTCCATGCCGGGTGGCTGGCCGTGGCCCGCGCGCCAACGAAAAACGCGGTCCGGGTGACGGTGTCGGCCGGCCTGCTGCCGGTCCTGCCCATGGCGCTTGGCCGGGTCTCGCACCTGTTCGACCTGGCCTGCGACCCCACGGCCGTGGCCGCCGGCCTGGGCGAACTGGCCGCAGGACACGAAGGCGTGCGCCTGCCCGGGGCGGCGGACGGGTTCGAGGCGGCGGTGCGGGCCATCCTGGGCCAGCAAGTGACCGTGGCCGGGGCGCGGACCCTGGCCGGACGGTTCGCGGCCGCTTTCGGCGAGCCCGTGGCCACGCCCTTTCCCGGCCTGGCCACGGTTTTTCCCCGGCCCGAGCGCCTCGCCGGACTGCCGGTCGAGGCCGTGGCCGGCCAGGGCATCCTGGCCAGCCGGGCCAGGGCCATCCTGGCCGTGGCCCAGGCCCTGGTAGAAGGTACCCTGACCCTGTCCCCGGCGGCGGACGTGGCCGCGACAGTGGCGTTTCTCCGCGCCCTGCCGGGCATCGGGGAGTGGACGGCCCAGTACATCGCGCTGCGGGCCCTGGCCTGGCCGGACGCCTTTTTGCCCACGGATTTCGGCGTGAAAAAGGCCCTGGGCACAACGGACCCCAAGCAGGCCCTGGAACTGGCGGCCGGTTGGCGGCCGTGGCGGGCCTACGCGGTCATGCACCTGTGGCGAAGACTTCAAGGAGACGCGGCATGAAAACCGCTTTGCAATACAACGGCAGGCTCGGCGCGATGCTGCTCGTAACCGAGAACGACGCCCTGACCGGCGTCTATTTCCTGGGACAGAAGCACTTTCCCAAGGACGTTCCGGCCTGCGGACCATGTCGGCCGGGCGATCTGCTCGACCGGACGGCCGGGCAACTGGAGGAATACCTGCAAGGACGGCGCAGGGCCTTCGACCTGCCCCTGGCGCCGCAAGGGACGCCGTTGCAGCGCGACGTGTGGCAGGCCCTGCGCGCCCTGCCCTGCGGCGAGACGGTCACCTACGGGGAACTGGCCGCCCGGATCGGCCGGCCGCGAAGCGCCCGGGCCGTGGGCGCGGCCGTGGGACGCAACCCGATTTCCATCCTCATCCCCTGTCACCGGGTCGTCGGGGCCGACGGCCGGCTGACCGGCTACGCCGGCGGCCTGGACCGCAAACAGGCCCTCCTCGCCCTGGAAAAAACCACCGCCGCCCCTTAACCCTTTCCCCAGGCGGGGAGGGTCCGGGAGGGGATCATCCCCTCCCGGCCGCCGGAGGCATCCTTCCCGTCTTCCCCGATTATCCCCGCTTCACGATCCCGAACTTCACGATCCACCAGAACGCGGCCAGGCCGTCGCGCCAGCCGATCTTTTTGCCTTCCTCGTAGGTGCGGCCGTAGTAGGAGACCGGCACCTCGTAGATCCGGGCCCGCAGCCGGGCCACCTTGGCCGTCAGTTCCGGCTCCACGCCGAACCGGTCGCTTTCGATGCTGATCCGCTGCAGGAGCTCCCGGCGGAAGACCTTGTAGCAGACTTCCATGTCCGACAGATTGATGTCGTTGAGCATGTTGGAAAAAAGGGTCAGCAGCTTGTTGGCCACGGAGTGCCAGAAATAGAGGACCCGGTGGGGACCGCCGAGAAACCGCGAGCCGAAGACCACGTCGGCCTTGCCGGCCAGGATCGGGGCGAGCAGGACCGGGTAGTCGTCCGGGTCGTATTCCAGATCCGCGTCCTGGATCAGGACGATGTCGCCGGCGGCGGCGGCGAACCCGGTGCGCAGGGCCGCGCCCTTGCCCTGGTTGCGCTCGTGGAAGAGCACCCGCACCCGGTCGGTTCCCTCGAGGGTGCGCAGGTATTCCCGGCTGCCGTCGCCCGAGGCGTCGTCCACCAGCACGACTTCCCAGGTCTCGGGCCGGGCCAGCACCTTGGCCAGCACCGCCTCCAGGGTCTTGATCTCGTTGTAGACCGGGATGATGACGCTGAGTTTCATGGTCCGGCTGGTGTCAGAGGGCTGCATGGGAAGCTCCATTTCAAGAAGTGAATGCGCCGACGGCTTGGAAATAGCGGGCCCGGCACAAGGTTTCGATTTCCGAGAGCGAGGCCAGGGCCTCGTTGAAGTCGTCGGCTCCCATGGTGAAGACGCCGTGGCCGAGGACAATGGCCCCCCGCCGTCCGGCCAGGGCCGGGGGCATGGTGTGGACCAGGCCGCGCGGTCCGGCCCCGACCTCGCCCGGCACGATGGGGATGTCGTCCACGGAGCGGGCGGCGTCGCAGGCCACGTGGCAGGCGTCGCGGTGGGGACAGGCCGCCCGGGCGCAGTCCATGGACACGATGACCGCGAACTTGGGGTGGCCGTGCAGGATGGCCCGGCGGCCGTCCAGTCCGGCCAGGGCGGCGTGGGCCGACAGTTCGCTCGACGCGGTCAGGCCGGCGCAGGACGAGCCGTCCAACGGACACAGGTCGATGGCCCCGTCCAGTTCGTCCAGGGCCGCGCCGGTCTGGCTGATGGCCAGCACGCCGTCCAGGTTGTAGGAAATGTTGCCGAAGACCGAATCCACCAGCCCCAGTTCCACCGTGGCCCGGCCGGCCTCGGCCATGGCCGCGAGCAGGGTTGCGCGGTCCGAAAACGGCCCCCGGGCCAGGGCGGGCAGGGAGGCGGGAGGCGACGGCAGGAAGGACACGGCCGTGTCGAAGACCTGCCGCCAGGCGGCGTCGGCCGCGCCGGCCCGGGCGGCGGCCAGGAAGTCGGAAAAAAACTTCACGAATCCGGCAAAGGCGACCGAGGAGACCGTGATGAAGGCCTGCTCGGGCGAGAGCGCGCCATGGGCCAGGATGCCGTGGCCGGGCAGGTAGGCCCCTTTGCGCCGGGACAGGGCTGCGGCCGCCAGGTCCGGGCTCGGGCCGGCCACCACCGGGATGTCGTGGAAAAAGGTCCGGGTCTCGCAGTCCCTGGGCCGGATGGCCGGGACCTCGCGGCCAGCCAGGAACTCCAGGAGCGTCTTGTAGGGTTCGGCCGGGGCCACGCACATGAGACAGGCCACGCCCAGGCGGCCGATGGTCTCGGCCAGGAATCCGTTTACCGGGTCGTCCGGCCGGGAAAAGGTCAGGTCCTCGTCCAGGCAGGCGATGCGGGCCCCGCCCGGCGGGGTGAGCCCCGCCCGCTCCAGGCGGACGGCGAACCGGTCGGCCAGGCCGTTCACGGTGCCTCCAGGGCGGCGACGGTCTCGGGCGTGGGCCGGCCGTCGGCATCGCAGCCGCGCAGCCGGTAGTAGGCGGCCCGGGCGGCCAGAAACGCCTCCCGGGACAGGGGCGGCACGGCAATGCCGTCGCCGCCGGTGCCGGGCTCGGTGAAAAAGCGACGCGGCAGGTCGTCGTCGGCCGCGCCCAGACCGCGCTGCGTGTTTCGCAGCCGCTCGCCAAGGACCACGCGGCCGCCCAGGGCAAGAAGGTCCCCGGCCGCCACCGGCGCACCGGTCACGGCCGTCAGGGCCAGGCCCCACTCCTCCGGGCCGACGGCCAGGGACAGGAGGGGACAGCCGCCGCAACAGGCGGCGGACGCGGCGGCGTTTTCGCCGAGGACCACGGCCCGGGCCTTGCCCTCGAAGGTGAACCGGTCCGTGGCCACGGGCTTTCGGAGCAGTTCGTGGGCCACGCAGCCGGCCTGCCACGGGTCCGGGCCGGACGGCCCCACGGCCAGGGACAGGGCCAGGCCGTAGGCCCCCCGGGGATCGAAACCGGGCAGCTCCAGGCTCTTGACCTGCATGGCCGCCTCGGGCCGGCCCTCGGCGGCGGCAAGCGCGGCCGCGCCACGGCCGAGGTAGCGGCCGGGGCCGGCCCAGGAGGCCCTGGCGGCCAAAAAAGAGATCACGGGTACGGGCGTCAATGCCAGGCCGGTGATCTCGGGGTGGCAGGCCAGGGTCGCGGCCGCGCCCGCGGCGGCCAGGCCCTGGTCGAGGCAGAAGTTGCGGGCGGTGACGGCCAGGTCCGGGTCGGTGAGGCCGAGCAGGGCCGTGAAATGGACCAGGTCGTCGAGGTCGGGCAGGAGCCGGCCGTCGGCCGCGATCCGGCGGCAGCCGACCGGGCAGCCGGGACAGGCGGCCGCCCGCGCCCCAAAGGCGGCCGCGAGGCGCGGGGCGTTGACCCCGGAGGACGCTTCGAAAAAGGTGCGCCGGAAGTTGTCGGTCGGCAGCATGCGCCGGCCGGCCAGCAGATCGAGCAGCGCGGCCGTGCCGCATTGGGTGAAACCGCAGGCCCCGGCCAGGGCCGGAGAGGCGGCGATGAGGCGCTCCATGGCCGCCCTGGCCTCGGCCAGGGCGACGGGATCGGCCACCGGCACGTCCGCCGTGCCGTCGGCGGCGAGATAGACCAGGTTTTTCGCGGCCAGGGCCAGACCGAGCCCCACGCCGCCGGCGTCGTGCCACCGGTCGGCGGTCAGGGTGGCCAGCGGCGAGCCGGCCAGGGCGGCCGGGCCGACGGTCGCGGCCGCGTCAAAGGAGGACAGGGCGTCGAAGACGGCCGACACGGGCCGGCCGGCCAAGGCGCTGGCGTCTGTCAGCGCGGCCTGGCCGTCGCGGACGGCCAGGCCCACGGGCCGTTCGGCCCGGCCCGTGACCACCAGCCCGGCCAGTCCGGCCCGGGCCAGGGCGTTGCCCAGGCCGCCGCCCAGGGAGGCCGTGGCCGCGCCGCCGGTCCGGGGCGAGAGAAAGGCCGCCCACAGATGCCCCGCGCCGGGCAGGCCGCAGCCGGCCAGCCGACCCGGGGCGAAGCAGACGGCCGCCTGGGGATCGTCCCAGGCCAGCCGCGACGCCGCCGCAAGCAGTTCGCCGGCCAGCCCCCGGCCGCCCAGCACACGGCTGGACAGGGCCGGAGCCAGGGGCTCCCGCCGGACCGCGCCGTGGCGCAGGTCGACGTGCAGGAGAACGGGCCGGGCGGGATGGTGCATGAAAATCCTTGGTGTGAAATCGCGGTAACCGGGAGTAGCAGAAGGGAAAAGCCGAGGCAACGCGGGAGCGCCCCTAAAGCCCGACCACTGCCCGCCGATAGGAAGGACATGAACCCATGCCCGCGAGGCCAATCATGCAGGTAACCGCCCTTGCAACCGGACTTTCGACCCTGCTTCCGACCGCCACCCAGGCCGACGCCAGGGGGCTCACCCTGGGCGCGTCCGCCCAACCCGACAAGCCTGCGGGCACGGCCGGCGCCGCCTCCCTGTCCGGCCTCCCGGACACTGCCGACACCTTTGCCGCTGAAATCGTGCGGCGCCTGCAGTCGGCCCAGACCGCGAGCAACGCCGGAACGCTCGCGGCCAGCGGCGCGGCCGGGGACCTGCAGTCGGCCCTGGCCGACACCATCGACACCGTGCGCCAGGCCCACGGCGACGCCGCGGCCACGGCCGTCATGGGCCTCATCGTCAAGGGGGTGGGGGACGGTTCGGGCGGCGAGGACGCCCTGGGCGACGCGCTGGTGTCGGCGCTCAAATTCATTGACCGCAACTTCGGCATCCCCGCGGGCGACGCGGCCATGGCCAATTTCAACGGCGCGCTCAACGACGCGGTCAACGACTACTTCCAGAACGGCCACGAAGAGATGTTCTACGCCGCCGACGGCTCGGGCGGCGCGACGTCAAAGCTGACCGGGATCGTCAACGCCGCCGTGCAGACCGTGGCCAACCATTTCGGCGAGGACGCGGCCAAGACCATTGCCGACATCCTGGCCGGCGGCCTGGAAGAAAACGGCCTGACCCGCCAGGGGCTGGGCACGGCCCTGGCAGCAGCCGACCAGTATCTCAAGGACACTTACGCCACGGCCGACACCTTCCACCTGCCCGGCCTGCCGGGCCTGACCGGCAAGGCGGACAAGGCCGACGCGGTCTCCGGCCTGGCCAAGGGCTCGGTCCTGGACCTGGCGGTCTAGCCGGACGCCGCGGCCGCGCGACCTGTCTCCGGTTCCCCGGGCAGGACCAGGGTGACCGTGGTCATGCCGGTGGCGTCGGAAGTCTCCATGCGGGCGCACCCGCCGTGGGTCTCGGCGATAAGCAGGGCGGAATAGGCCCCGAGGCCCGTGCCGCCGGGCTTGCCCGAGGTGGCGAACTTCTCGAAGAACCGGTCGCGGACCTCGGGCGGCACCGCGCCCCGGTTGGTCACGGCCAGGGCGGCCGGATCGCCCGGCCGCAGGTCCACCGCCACCGTCGCCCCGGCCGGCGAGGCCTCCAGGGCGTTTTTCACGGTGTTGGCCACCATGGTGTACAAAAGCAGCCGTTCGCCCGAAACCACGCACTGTTTCGTTCCGTCGTCCAGGCTCCCGTCCACGGACAGGGCCAGGATGACCTTCTTTTCCCTGGCCAGGGGCGCGACTTCGGCAAAAAGCCGCCGGACCATGGGCGCCAGGTCCACGGGCTCGGGACACAGGACATAGGTGCCGCGCTCCATCTTGCACAGGTCCAGGGACAGGTTGATCATGGACAGCATCCTGAGCCCGTTCTCCTCGATCAACCGCAAAAACATGGCCTGGGTTTCATTGAGGCCCCCCTCGTCCAGGATCAGCTGCGGCAGGCCGATGATGCCGGTCAGCGGCGCCTTGAGGTCGTGGCGCATGATATGGTCCATGTCCTCGCGCAGCCTGGCCGCCTCCGTCAGGGCCTCGTTCTGCCGGGCCAGGGCCTCCCTGGCCGTCCGCAGGTCCAGGTGGTTTTTGACCCGCGCCCGCACCACGGCCCGGCTGGCCGGCTTGACGATGTAGTCCACGGCCCCCAGCGACAGGCCCAGGGCCTCGTCCTCGGGCGCGAACCGCGAGGTGACGAAGATCACCGGAATGTCCCGGGTGGCCGGATCGGCCTTGAGCCGGCGGCAGACCTCGTGGCCGTCCATGCCGGGCATGACCACGTCGAGCAGGATGATGTCCGGGTGCAGGCGCGCGGCCAGATGCAGGGCATCCTCTCCCCGGGTGGCCACGTGGATGTCGTGGCCGCTTTGCAGGAAATCGGCCAGCAGGCGGATGTTGGCCGGCACGTCGTCCACGACGAGCACGGACGGCAGACCGGGGACGGCGGCCGGATCGGGCGGCGGCGCGGGGCTAGCCAAGGAATTCCTTCTGGATTTCCTCGACCCGCTCGAAGTCGTTTAAAAAGACGTCCAGGATGCGCGGATCGAAATGGCTTCCCCGGCCGGCCCGCATGATCTCCAGGGACTTTTCGTTGGAAAACGGCTCCTTGTAGGGCCGCCGGCTGGTCAGGGCGTCGAACACGTCGGCCACGGCGCAGATCCGGCCGTAAAGCGGGATGTCCTCGCCGGAGAGGCCCTTGGGATAGCCCGAGCCGTCCCACTTCTCGTGATGGGACAGGGCGATGATCTCGCCGACGCGCAACAGTTCGAAGTTCGACTCCCCGAGGATGCGGGCCCCGAAGATGGTGTGCTTTTGCATCACCTTCCATTCCTCGGCCGTCAGCTTGGCCGGTTTCAGGAGGATGCTGTCCGGGATGCCGATCTTGCCGATGTCGTGCATGGGACTGGCCTGGAGGATCAGGTCCACCTCGGCGTCGGGCAGGCCGAGCCGGTAGGCCAGCATGGCGCAGTAGCGGCTCATGCGCTGGATGTGGTCGGCCGTCTCCTCGTCCTTGAACTCGGCCGCCGAGGCCAGGCGGTGGATGGTCTCCAGGTGGGCCGACAGGATGGTCCGCTGGGACTCCTTGACGTTTTCCAGGGCCATCTTGAGGGCCGAGGTCCGCACGGCCACCATCTCCTCGAGCTCGGCCTGGTAGCGCTTCACCTCGTCCTGGGACTCCTTCATCTTGAGCAGCGAGCCCATTCGGACCCGCAGTTCGGTCAGGTCGATGGGCTTGGAAATGAAATCGTTGGCCCCGGCCTCCACGGCCTTGAGCCGATCCTGCTTGCTGGTCAGGGCCGTGACCATGATGATGGGCACGTCGGACACGCCCGGCATCTCGCGGATGCGGCGGGCCACGGTGAAGCCGTCGGTCTCCGGCATCATGACGTCCAGGAGCACGAGGTCGATGCTGTCGTCCAAAAGCTCCCGCGCCTCGGCGAACGACTCGGTCAGCACGGGTTCGTGGCCGAGGTTGCGCAGGAGCCCGCCGATGACCCGCAGGTTGATGCGCTCGTCGTCGATCGCAAGGATGCGCTTTTGCTTCTCCAAGTCCCACCAGCCTTTGCCTGCCGGGCCCCAAGACCCGCAGCCAGCGTCGATTTTCCGGTCCCCCGTTTGTAGGGCATGGGTTCCCGGGGGGTCAAGCCCGCCGCCGCGACGCGGCAACCCTTGAACTCCGGCCGCTTTCGTGCCTAGGATCGGGCAGGACTTTCATCCCCCAACCTCCGCCGTGCACCCACACCAGGAGCATGCCCATGCCCCATGCCACGCCCCCGCGCCTTTCCTGGCACGCCCTGTCCGCCGAAGCCGCCCTCGAACGCCTCGGCGGCGACGCGGCCAGGGGCCTGACCAGCGGGGAAGCCGCCCGCCGACGAAAGGAATACGGCCCCAATGTCCTGACCACGCGAAAAGGTCCCGGAGCCTTCATCCGGTTCCTGCGCCAGTTCCACCAGCCCCTGGTCTACATCCTCCTCGCCGCCGGCGCGGCCACGGCCCTGATCGGCGCGCCCGTGGACGCCTCGGTCATCTGCGGCGTGGTGCTGGTCAACGCCGTGCTCGGCTACGTCCAGGAGGCCAAGGCCGTCTCGGCCCTGGCCGCCCTGGCCACCTCCATGGTCACCGAGGCCACGGTCCTTCGCGACGGAAAATGGACCGTGCTCCCGGCCGAAACCCTTGTGCCCGGAGACGTGGTCCGGCTCCAGGCCGGGGACAAGGCGCCGGCCGACCTGCGCCTGCTGTCGGCCCAGTCCCTGCGCTGCGACGAGTCGCCCCTGACCGGGGAATCCGCGCCCGTGGACAAGACCCCGGAACCGACCGTTGAGGACGCCCCCCTGGCCGAACGGACCTGCCTGGCCTTCGCGGCCACGGTGGTGGTCCACGGCCAGGGCCGGGGCGTGGTGACCGCCACCGGCGACAACGCCGAGATCGGCCGCATCGCGGCCATGACCGCCGCGGCCGAGGACCTGGCCACGCCCCTGACCCGGACCATCGCCCGGTTCTCCCGGGTCGTCCTGGCCGGCATCCTGGTCCTGGCCGGCCTGACCTTCGCCGTGGGCTACCTTCGGGGCGAACCGCCGGCCGCCATGTTCATGGCCGCCGTGGCCCTGGCCGTGGGAGCCATCCCCGAGGGCCTGCCGGCCGCGGTCACGGTCATCCTGGCCATGGGCGTCTCCCGCATGGCCGCCCGCCGGGCCATCATCCGCCGTCTGCCGGCCGTGGAGACCCTGGGCTCGACCACGGTCATCTGCACGGACAAGACCGGCACCCTGACCGTCAACCGCATGACCGTGACGGAGATGCTCGTGGGCGGCGCGGCCTGGCGGCTCGTGGACGGCGCGTTCGTTCCCGACGCGCCCGAGCCCGTCCTTGCGGCCGGCGCTCCCGATGTTCCCGGCCCACGGGACGCCCTGCTCGAGGCCCTGCGGGCCGGGGGCCTTTGCAACGACGCCGTCCTGACCGGCGAGGACAGCTTCACCGGCGACCCCACCGAGGCCGCCCTGCTGGCGGCCGGCCGGCGGGCCGGGCTCGACCGGGACCGGGAGGCCGCGCGCCTGCCCCGGCTGGCCGAGGAGCCCTTTGATTCGTCCCGCATGTTCATGGCCACCCTCCACGACGCCGGGCCGGACTCGACGAGCCGGGCCTATCACAAGGGTACCATGGAAGCGGACCTGGCCCGGAGCGCAGGGGCGTGCGAGGGTCCCCTGGACGCGGCCATGATCCGCGAAACGGCCGAGGCCATGGGCCGGCGGGGACTGCGGGTCCTGGCCCTGGCCGGCCGGAACCTGCCGGCCGGGAGCATCGCCTTCGAGCCTGGCCACCTGGAGTCGGGATTCGTGTTCCTGGGCCTTGTCGGCATGATCGACCCGCCCCGGCCCGAGGCCGTGGCCGCCGTGGCCGCCTGCGGCCGGGCCGGCGTCATGGTCAAGATGATCACCGGCGACCACGCGGCCACGGCCACGGCCATCGCCGAAAAGCTCGGCCTCGGCCACGGCGGGCCCGTGGCCGCCATGACCGGCCGCGACATCGACGCCGCCACGGACGCGGACCTGCCCGGACTGGCCCGGGACACCCAGGTCTTCGCCCGGGTCTCGCCCGAGCAGAAGCTGCGGCTGGTGCGCGCCCTCCAGTCCCTGGGCCACGTCACGGCCATGACCGGCGACGGCATCAACGACGCCCCGGCCCTCAGGCAGGCCGACATCGGCGTGGCCATGGGCAAGGGCGGCACCGAGGCGGCCAAGGAGGCCGCCGACATGGTGCTGGTGGACGACAACTTCGCCACCATCGAGGCCGCCGTGGAGGAAGGGCGCGGGGTCTTCGACAACCTGACCAAGTTCATTGTCTGGACCCTGCCGACCAATGTGGGCGAAGGCCTGGTCATCCTCACGGCCGTGCTCCTCGGCACGGAGCTCCCCATCTCGCCGGTCCAGATCCTGTGGATCAACATGACCACGGCCGGCACCCTGGGCCTGATGCTGGCCTTCGAACCGCGCGAGCCGGACGTGATGTCGCGCCCCCCCCGGGCCCCGGGCCAGCCGATCCTCAACGCCGCCCTGACCCGGCGGGTCCTGGTCGTTGGCGCGCTCCTGCTCGTGGCCTCCTTCGGGCTCTACGAATGGGAGCTTGGAAACGGCGCGAGCGAGGCCCAGGCCCGCACCGTGGCCGTCAACGTGTTCACGGCCATGGAGGCCCTCTACCTCCTCAACTGCCGGTCCCTGACCCGGCCGGCCTTTTCCGGCCGTCTGGGCGGCAATCCGTTCATCCTCGGCGGCATGGCCCTGGCCCTCGGCCTCCAACTCGTCCTGACCTACGTCCCCTGGCTGCAGGGCCTGTTCGGCACGGCCGCCATCGACGCCATGGCCTGGGGACGGATCGCGGCCGCGGCCGTGGCCGGTTTCCTGGTGGTGGAGGTTGAAAAAAGGCTCTTCCGTCCCGCCTGAAACGCCGGTACGGTTGCTTGGCCGGATAAACCCGTGTTACCGTTGCCCGGTTGCGGCGACCTTCTAACAGAGCGGAACCTTTCGGACCCCCCATGTACCGCATGCCCCTCCCCCTTTTGTGGACCCTCCTCGCCTGCCTGCTCCTGGGCGCGGGACCCGCTCGGGCCGCCACCCGGGTCGCGCCGGCTCCGGGGTCGCCGGACGCGGCGGCGGCCGCGCCAGGGCCCGCCGCGCCGTCGCCGGCTGGCATCGCCTATGTGGTGCGTTTCGAAGGGGAGATCGAGCCCGACACCCTGAACCTGTTGCGCGAGATATCCAAGGCCGAGACCCTGCGCCAGACCCCGCCGGATTCGGTCCTGCTCCTGGAGCGCCGGGCCGAGGACGACAAGGCGGCCTTTCTCAAGGTCTTCCAGTCCGAGGGCCGCTTCGCCGCCGCCGTCAGCGTCACCGTGGACCAGACCGTTTCGCCGGCCGTGCTGACCTACCGGATCACCCCCGGCCCCCGGTTCGAGGTCCGCGAGGTCACCCTGGTCCCGGCCGGGGACGCGCCCGGCGCGGCCGCCGCCCTGCCAAGCCCCCCGGACATCGGCCTGGCCCCACCCTCGCCGTTTGCCGCCAGGGCCGTGGTCGCGGCCGAGGCCCGCATCCTCACCCGGCTCCACAACAACGCCTACCCCTTCGCCACCATTGCCGAGCGCAAGGTCCTGGCCGATTTCGCCACCCACGGCGTGTCCGTGGCCTGGACCGTGGACACCGGCCCCAAGGCGGCCTTTGGCGAGATCCGGTTTTCCGGCCTGGCCACGGTCAAGGAAAGCTACCTGCGCCACCTCGTTCCCTGGAAGGCCGGGCAACCCTACGACGCCAGCCTGGTGGCCCGCTACCGCAAGGACCTGGCCGGCCTGGACCTCTTCAACGTGGTCCAGGCCGAACCGGTCAACGAGCCCGACGCCGCCGGCCGCGTGCCGCTTCGGGTCACGGTGGCCGAGCGCAAGCACCGGACCGTCAAGGGCGGCCTGGACTACAAGACCGACGAGGGCCCCGGGGCCAACCTCGGCTGGGAACACCGCAACCTGTTCGGCGGGGGCGAGAAATTCTCCATCGCCGCCAGCGCCTCGGCCATCGAACAGACCGGCGAGGTTGTGTTCGAGAAACCGGATTTTATCACGCCCAAAGACCTGTTCAAGTCCAAGGCCAAGGTGTCGGACGAGGACAAGAAGGCCTACAAGGGCCAAAGCGCCCAGGCCACGGCCTCGGTGCGCCGCCAGTTCACGGACGCCTTTTCCGGGGCCGTGGGGCTTGGCTACCGGGCCTCGCGCATCGAGGAGGACAAGGCCCGTCCCTGGGAGGACGACAAGCGCTACGGCTTCGTCTTCCTGCCGGTGGAGGCCACCTACGACACCCGGAACGACGTCCTGGACGCCCAGCGCGGCATCCTCGGCAGCCTGTCCCTGGCCCCCTACTGGGGGACCCTGGCCAACGGCCCCAACTTCCTGCGGCCGGAATTCTCCCTGGCCAACTATTTCAAGCTCATGGACGTGCCGGGCACGGTCCTGGCCACCCGGATCGTGGGCGGGGCCAACATCGGGGCCGACCGCGACGAGGTGTCCCCGGACCTGCGCTGGTACGCCGGCGGGTCCGGCTCCATCCGGGGTTATCCCTACCAGACCGTGGGGCCGCTGCGCAGCAAGACGCCCATGGGCGGCGGTTCGCTCCTGACCTTTTCGGCCGAGCTGCGGATCCGGATCACCGAACTGATCGGCGTGGTGCCGTTCGTGGACGGCGGTTCGGCCTTCGAAGGCTCCCTGCCCCCCTACAACCAGCCCCTGCTGTTCGGCGCGGGCCTGGGGCTTCGCGTCTACACGCCCGTCGGACCGATCCGGCTGGACGTGGCCACGCCCCTGGCCCGGCGCAAGGATATCGACGACATTGCCCAATTCTACTTCAGCATCGGACAATCCTTCTAGGGAAGCCCCCACCCAGGCCCGTCCCCCGGCGAAACGCCGCTGGCTCCGCCGGCTGGCCTGGGCCTGCGGCGGCCTCCTTGGCCTCGTCCTCCTGATCTGGGGGCTCTTGCTCACCCCCCTGGGCCTCGGCCTGGCCGCGTCCCTGGCCGAGCGCCTGTTATCGACCGGAGGCCTGCAGGCCCGCATCGAAAACGTGTCCGGCGTCCTGCCGGCCTCCCTGTCCGTGGGCCGGTTCGCCCTGTCCGACGCCAAAGGGCCGTGGCTGATCGTGGCCGACGCCCGCCTGTCCTGGTCGCCCCTGGCCCTTTTGCGGGGCCGGGTGGTGGTCCACGAGATCGGGGCCGGAATCGTGCGGGTGCGCCGGGCGCCGGACCTGCCTCCCCGGACGACGCCGCCGACGCCCATGCAGTGGCCGCCGCGCTTTCCGCGCCTGCCGTCGGTCCTGGTGGACAGGCTCGCCGTCGGCCGGCTGATCCTGGACGAGGACGTGGCCGGCCAGGCCGCCGTCCTCTCCATTGCCGGCCGCCTGGCCGAGTCCGGGCGCGGGGCCGTGGCCCTGGCCCTGGACGCCGCCCGCCTGGACGGGGACAAGCCCCTGGCCCTGCGGCTCGGCGGCTCGCTCAACTACGCCGCCTGGCGGCTGGCGGCCAAGGCGTCGCTGACCGACGCCCCGGGCGGGCTCCTGTCCGCCGCCCTGGCCGGCCCGGACGGCGGGGCCCTGGCCGTGGACCTGACCGGCGACGGCCCCCTGACCGCCTGGAAAGGCCGGCTGACCGCCACACTTTCCGAAAAGCCGTTGCTCACGGCCGACATCGGCCTGGCCGTGCCCCTGGAAAAAGACGCCATGGCCGCCTTTTCCCTGGACGCGGACGCCACCCTGCCGGACGGCCTCCTGCCCGAGGCCGCGGCCCGGCTCGTGGGTCCTTCCCCGGCCTGCCGCCTAGCCGGCCGATACGGGCTCGTGTCCGAGGACCTCTTTCTGGACCGGGCCGACGTCACGGCCGCCGTGGGCGCGCTCGCGGCCACGGCCGGCCTGGAGCACGCGGAAAACGCCCTGACCGCCAACGCCCGCCTGTCCCTGCCCGACGCCTCGCGCCTGGACCCGGCCCTGGACGGCGGCCTCGACCTGCGCCTAGACGCCGCCGGCCCCCTGTCCCGGCCAACAGCCGACCTGCGCGTCCTGGCCGACCGGTTCCGCGCCGGACCCCTGACGCTGCACAGTTCGGACCTGACGGCCAAGGTCCGGTTGGCCGGCGACCTGGACGGCCCCTTTCCCGGCGCGACCCTGGCCCTGTCCGGGAGCCTGACCGGCCTGGCCGGCCCGGAAGGGACCACGCTTCTCGGCCACGACCTGGCCCTGGCCCTTGACGCCTCAATGGACCCGGACGGCGGCGTCGCGGCCAAGACCCTTTCCCTGTCCGGCCAGGGCGGAACCCTGCGCCTGACCGACGCGTCCTGGCGGCAGG
>CAZIJE010000025.1:0-36271 GCA_964539435.1 uncultured Desulfovibrio sp. | reverse complement strand
GCTGGCGCGGCCGGCTGGCGCGTTCCGGGACGCGTTCCCGGGCCTGTCCGGCCGACCGCCGGCAAGGGGGAGGCGGCCGGCTTGGCGGCCCGGCTCGGGGTTCGGCTCCGGCCGCCGTCGCCCTTGCGGTAGAGGTAGAGGCCGTCGCGCTCCACCAGGGTCAACAGGCCCAGGTCGTGGTGCAGGGTCTCGGTGGCCCCGACCAGGAGATGGCCGCCGTCGCGCAGGCAGTCGGCCAGCCGGCGGAAGACTTCCCGCTGGACGGCCGGCGGGAAATAGATGGAGACGTTGCGGTAGAGGATGACGTCCTGGTCGCGCAGAAGCGTCGCCAGGCCGCCGGTCAGGAGATTGGCCGGCGCCAGGCGCACGGCGTCGCGCACCGGCGCGGCCAGCCGCCAGCCGCCTTCGGGGCAGGGGGTGAAATAGCGGTCGCGCAGGGCCTGGTCCATGCCCCGAAACGAGCTTTTGCCGTACACGGCCCGCCGGGCCGCGGCAAGGGCGGCCGTGTCGATGTCCACCCCGGCCACCTGGCACAGCCTCTGCCAATCCGGCCCCAACCGCTCCCGCAGCAAAAGGGCCAGGGAATAGGGTTCCTCGCCGGTGGAGCAGCCGGCGCTCAGGAGCCTGGCCACCCCGCCCGGCCGGGCCGCCAGAATCTCCGGCACGATCTTGCCGGTGACCAGGTCCAGGGCGGCGGGCTCGCGCAGGAAATAGGTCTCGTTGACCGTCAACAGCTCCACCAGGCGGCCCATCTCGTCGGCGCTGCCCGTCAGCAGCGTCCGGTAGGCGTCCAGGGAGGCCGTTTGCGTGGCGGCCATGCGCCTGGCCAGGGCTTCGGCCAGGGCGGATTCGCGCTCGTGCTCGAAGGCGAAGCCGCAGGCGGCCTGCAGGAGCGGCTTGAACGGGGCGACGGCCGCCGGCCCGGGTCGGGCCGGCCCGGCCAGCAGGGACTTTTCCGATGCGTGCGGTCCATTCATGGGGGTACGACGAAAAAAAGTCTGGTTGACGCAGGCCCGTCAGGACCTGGTTCCGGCCAGGCGCACGAGGCGGCCGGGGATGTCGGCCAGGGGCAGCACCTGGTCGATGCAGCCCTGTTTCACGGCCAGGCCGTTCATGCCGTAGACGATGGAGGTCTTCTCGTCCTGGGCCAGGGTGGTCCCGCCCGCCGCCTTGACGGCCCGCATCCCGTCCACGCCGTCGTCGCCCATGCCGGTCAGGATGACGGCCAGGGCCTGGCGGCGATAGGCGGCGGCCACGGACCGGAGCATGTCGTTGCAGCAGGGGTGGTAGAAGGACTTGGGATCGCCGGGCCGCAGGAGCGCCGTGCCCAGGGAGGTGACCTCCATGGACTGCTCGCTGGGGTTGAAATAGACGTGCCCGGGCCGCAGGCGGTCGCCGTGCCGGGCCGGGGCCACGGCGAGGGGGGACAGGCCGTTGAGCCATTCGGCCATGCCCGGGGTGAAGCCGTCGGCGATGTGCTGGCTGACCACCACGGGCAGGGGAAATCCGGCCGGCAGGCGCGACAGGATCTGCTCCAGGGCCTTGGGGCCGCCGGTGGAGGCGGCGATGGCCACGATCCGCAGGTCCGGGCCGCCCGTTGCCGCCGCTGGCGCCGGGCCGGCCGGGGCCGGGGTTCCGGCGGCAGCGGGCGCGACGGAAGAACGTTGCGGCGGTTCCCGTTGCGGCGGGGGAGGGGGCGGGGCGGCGCCGACGGCCTTCTGGTGGGCGGCGATGTCCACCCGGGCCAGGAGCTTGACCTTGCGGAGCAACTTGACCCCGTGCTCCATGTCCAGGTCCGGCTTTTCCATGACGTCCAGGGCCCCCCGGGACACGGCGGCAAAGGCCACCCGGACGCCGGTGTGGGAGGTCAGGACCAGGATGGGGCGCGGCGCGCGGGCCATGATGGTTTCGATGGCGTCGAGCCCGTTCATCACGGGCATCTCGATGTCCATGATGACGATGTCGGGGTCCAGGGAGGCCGTCTTGGCCACGGCCTCGAGCCCGTTGGCCGCCTGGCCGGCGACGGCGATCTCGGGATCCTCGGCCAGGATGGCCGACACCACGTCGCGCACCAGCGGGCTGTCGTCCACCACCAGGACGCGGATGGGGCTGCCGCCGGGGGCCACGGTCACTCCCCGTCCTGCTCGGGCGCGGGCGTCGGCGCGGCGGCGTCCGCGTCCCCGGTCCTGAAGCCGGACACCAGGGCCTTGAGCCGGTCGGCCAGGTCGGCCAGTTCGTCGGCCACCACGTTGGATTCGCGGGCCGATTCCGTGGACTGGCGCGTCCCCTGGTCGATCTCCCGGATGGCGAGCAGGACCTGGCTGCTGGCGATCTGCTGCTGCTGGGTGGACAGGGATATCTGCCGGGCCGCGTCCGTGGCTTCCTCCACGCCCTCGACCATGCTCATGAGCATGGCCACGGTCTGGGAGGCGGTGTCCTGGCCGGACTGCATCATGGCCGAGGTCTTTTCCGACGACATGACCAGCCGGTTGACCGCGTCCAGGATCTCCGTGACCTTGCCCTCGATCTCGGTGGTGGACTCCACCACGCTGTCGGCCAGGCGGCGGATCTCCACGGCCACCACGCCGAACCGCTTGCCGGCCTCGCCGGCGCTGGCCGCCTCCAGGGCGGCGTTGAAGGCGATGAGCTTGGTCTGGTTGGCGATGTTGCCGATGATCTCCATGATTTTGTTGATGTCCTTGGACTTGCGCCCAAGCTCCACGATCTCGGACAGGTTGGCCTGCATCTCCCGGTTGATCTCGTTGATCCTGGCCGTCAGGTTCTCGACTTCGCTCGCGCCGTGCTGGGTGTCGAGCAGCGTCCGGTCGGCCCGCTCCACCACGCCCTGGCTGTGCTGGGCGATCTGGCCGGCCGAGGCGGACAGTTCCTCCATGGTGGAGGTCATTTCCGCCACCGAGCTCGACAGTTCGGCCGTGAAGCTGGTCTGGTGGTTGATGGCCCCGGAGATGGTTCCGGCGTGGGCGTGGAGCTCGCCCGTCACCTGGGCCACCAGCCGCATGCTCCGGTTGAGGTTGGCCATGAGCCGGTTGAGCCACCGGGCCAGGTCGCCCACCTCGTCGGCGGTGGTCACCGGCACGACCATGGTCAGATCGTTGTCCGACCCCTTGAGGATGCGGGAGATGGCCTCCAGGGGGCCGGTGATGTAGCGGTTGACGAACCAGGCCGCGGCCAGGAGCAGCAGGCACATGACGGCCAGAAGGATGCCGCCCTGCAGGACGATGGTGGCGAGGACGTCCTTTCTGATCCGCTCCTGTTCCTTGGCCACGGCCGAGTTGACGTCGTCGATGTAGAGGCCGGCGGACACCACCCATTGCCGGGACGGAATGCTTTTGCTGTAGGTGATCTTCGGCAGGCGCTGCTCCACGCCCTCCAGCTTGGACATGTACTGGGTGTAGCCCTCGCCCTGCTCGCGGACCATCTTGGTCAGTTCGCGGAAGATGTAATAGCCCTCGTTGTCGTGGTAGTTGGTGGCGTCCGTGTGGATCAGGTCGGCCCTCGGGTGGGCCAGGATGTAGATGTTGTAGTCGTTGAGGAACAAAAACCCCTTTTCGCCGTAGCGCATCTCCAGGATGACCTTGGCCGCCTGGTCCTCGGGGAGGTCCTTGATGAGGGCCACGGCCATGTCCACGTAGCTTTTGACCTGGGCCTTGCGTTCGGCCAGCAGGGTCTCCCGGTAGGTCGCGGCCCGTTCCTCGGCATGTCGCAGGATGTTGAGCGCCGAAACGGCCATGAGCAGGACCGCCGGGACGAGCACGGCTCCGGCGATGAGGCCGAGGACCTTCCGGCGCAACGTGACTTTCATAGTGACTCCTTGAAAGAGCGAATTCGTCCGCACGGGTGGCAAGGGCGCGTCACCCGGCCAGGCGTTCCAGATCCACGAGGACATACAGCCGTCCGGCGCGGGGCAACACGGCCCACATGCCCTTGCCGAAAAGCCGCTGCGCCACCAGGGGCGGCAGGGGGCGAATTGCGTCCGCCGCGACCTCCACCAGGTCTTCCATGGCGTCGAGGAGCAGCAGGCGGCCCGGGCCGTCCGAGCGCCGGAGCCGGATCGCCACCGGCGAGGCCGGGGCCGGGCCGGCGGGACACCCGGCCAATCGGTAAAACCAGAGGGGCGCGTCCGTTTCCAGTCCGGGCTCCAGTCCGGCCTCCCGCTCGGGAGTGTGGCCGGGACGGGAGGCTACGGCCACCTGGGCCGCCGGCGCTCCGAAGGCGCGGTCGCCGGCCCGGAACAGCAGGAGCCGCAGCGGGAAGCGGCTTCCGCCCCTGTCCGGGGCGGTCACAGGGTGACCTTGGCCGCCAGCTTGTCCATGTCCAGGAGCGTGGCGGTCCGGCCGCGCCAGGCAAATTCGCCGCAGGCGAGGTCGCGGGCCGGGCCGTGGAGCGTGGCCAGGGGCGGTTGGATGGAGGCGGCGGGGACGTCGGCCACGTCCTCCACCGCGTCGATGACGATGCCGGCGCGGAAGCCGTCCTTTTCGGCCATGGCGACAAGGGCCGTGGCCTTGTCCTGCCGCGGGCCGCCCAGAAGCAGGGCCAGGTCCACGGCGGACTCGATGTCGCCGCGCACGTTGATCAGGCCCGGCAGATACTCGGGGAGGGAGGGGATCGGATGGACGAGGCAGCCGGAAATGATTTCCTTGATGTCGCGGCCGTGGAAGGCGTAGGTGTTTTCGCCGAGAAGGAAGATGACGACCTTGACCTTCTCCTCCTCGACGTTGACGACCTCCCTGCCTTGATGCGTCCGTTTGACTTCGTCCAGTATGTCCTCGACCATGCGACCGTCAGGGTCAAATCCCATACGACAACTCCGGCGGCCCTGCGGCCTGCAAAGAAAAAAGCGGGAGCCCTCGCGTCTAAACCAAGACGGCCTTTTCCACAAGGGCGGACCCCGAATCCTTGCGGCGGGAAGGGAAAGTTTTCCACACGCATCCGGACCGGAAAGCCGGCGCGGGAGCGCAGCGGCTTGGGGGAAGGGGGGCGCGGGCCTTGGGGGCGCTTACCGGCCGCGGCTCTCGCCGGCAACCAGCGCCACAAGATCCGAAAAGTCGTTTCGCAAAAAAACCTCTGGGCAGGAATGGTTACGGTGCTTGGACCTACCCGGCGGAAGGCGCGGCGCCAAGGTTGCGGGCGGATATGGACGCCAGTCGGGTTTTGGCGGTATCCATGACGCGGCAGGGCGGCGGCAGGCGCGACAGCCTTGCCGGCCGTCCCTGGCGGACGTCGCCCGGCGGCCGCCGCGTCTCCCCCGGCCGCTGTCCGCCCGCGCCGCCAGCATGGCGTCCGGTTGCGGGCGGGAAGGGAGAGGGCTTTGCCATGGCCGCGCGCCTGAAAATTTCCGTCACGATCATGCCCGAATCCCTGGGCCCGGACCGACGCCGGATCAAGGCGTTTTGCGCCGCCGTCGCCCGCGAGGTCCAGGCGGCGTTTCCCGAGGCGACCGTGGCCTGCGTGCCGGGCTTCTGGCCCGAAACCGCCGTTTCCGGCCTGCCCGAGGCGGATGCCGGCCGGGAAGAGGGGATCCGCGAACGGGTCGCGGCCATCGTCCAGGACGTCTTCCTCGGCCAGGACGGCTGGCGGCGGGAGGAAGCGCCCCCCGGCCGGGAGCCCGAAGCCCTGGCCGCGCCCCCGACGGCCGATGCGCCGGCCGACCTGGCGGCCGCCGCCGGGGAAGCGCCGCCTCCCCCGGGCCCCGCGCCGGGCGACCGGACGGAGCGGGCCCGGCGTTTCGAAGACGCGCCGGCCGGTTTGCCCGCGGCCGAGGAAGACCTCCTGGCCGGCGGCATGTTTTTCAAGAAAAACGAGTGCTATACCCTCTTTCTGCCGCACGAGGCCCTGGCCATCCGCATCGACGCCACGGCCAGGAGGCGCCGGTATGCCGTGGCCAGGACGCTGCCGACGCTCCTTGGCGGCGCGGCAAGCTGCAAGAGGCTCTTTGGCGGCGTGGGCAGGAGCACGACGGCCGGCAACATTCCTGAGCCGATCCTGCGGGAGTTCCGGGCCGTGGCCCTGCGGGAACGGGGGCGGTAACGCCCGGTCCGGACAGGGGCCGCTGCAAACGCGTTGTCCACGGGCCAAGGCGTCCGGAATCGGCCCGGACCGCCTTCTCTGACGGCCGTCCGGCCCCTGGCGGCCCGGCCGTGGCCACGGTTCTGGCCGGGGCCGCCTTGACACCGGATGTCGCGGTTCGTAATCATCATTTCAACGATCGGTTTTATCGGTAAATGGGCCGCCGTAGCGGCCCGGAGCGCGGCGCCGGTCCTGCCCCAGGACGGCCGCACAGGAGGTATCCCATGGCCTGCGTGCATTCGGTCTGCGTCAGCGAGCGCAAGGGCGAACGGAAACGTCCGGTGGAGGCCGTGACCCTGCGCGAGGAGCACGGCATCGAGGGCGACGCCCATGCCGGGTCCGGGCGGCAGGTGAGCCTGCTCGACCTGGACGGGGTCGCGCGCATGCGCCAAAAGCTGGCCACCATCGCGCCCGGCGATTTCGCCGAAAACCTGACCGTGGAGGGCTTAAGCGCCCTGGGGCTGGTCCCTGGCAGCCGCATTCGGGTGGGCGAGGCCGTGCTCCTCGAGGTGACCCAGATCGGCAAGGAGTGCCACGGCCACGGCTGCGCCATCAGACGGGCCGTGGGCGACTGCGTCATGCCCAAGGAAGGCGTCTTCGCCAAGGTCCTGGCCGGGGGCGACGTCCGTCCCGGCGATCCCGTGCGGGCCGCCTGACCGTGGATGGCGCAGGCCTGGTCCGTGGTGTGTTGCTGCAAGGGCCTGGAGCCGAAGGGGCGGGCTTTTTACGGTCTGGCCATTGCATACGTGTTGCAACGGTATGCGGACCTGATCTTGTATTGCTTTTCTGTAACGCGCGCCTGGAACGGTGACACTCCCTGGATGTTGCAGTGATAGCGTTTTCCGACCGTTGTTCCTGCTTGTCGTCCTTCAGGGAGACGCGCAGGGAGCATCTTCGCTTCCTTGCCAGGCGGGGGCCGCAAGGCCGGGAGAAATTCGTTTCCGTTTGGAAAGCGTTGTTGCAACAGTGCTTCGCCAGGGGAGAATATTGTTGCCGCGTCGGCGCTGCGGGGCCACTAGGCAGGGCTGCGGGAATCTGTTACGCTCGTTTGCATTCCATCTTTGTCTTCCAGGGGTCGCGTCAGCCGTCAGAGGCTCCTGGGCCGTCGTTCCCGTAACCAAGGAGCGGGCATGCCCGAAGCGACCCGTATTGCCGTCATTGTCGGCACGCGGCCGGAAGCCGTCAAAATGGCCCCGGTCATCACGGCCCTGGCCTCCTTTCCCGAACAGTTCCGCCTGCAGGTCGTCTCCACCGGACAGCACCGGGAGATGCTCGCGCAGGCCCTGTCCCTGTTCTCCATCGTCCCGGACGTGGACCTGGGCCTCATGACCCCGGACCAGACCCTGTCCGGCCTGACCCAGGCGGCCTTGGCCGGCCTGACCGACTGCCTGGCCAAGCTGCGGCCGGACATGCTGCTGGTCCAGGGCGACACCACCACGGTCTTTGCCGCGTCGCTGGCCGCCTTCTACTCCGGCATCAAGGTGGGCCACGTCGAGGCGGGGCTGCGCAGCTTCGACATGGCCAACCCCTTTCCCGAAGAGGCCAACCGGCGGCTGACCAGCGTCCTGGCCGGCCTCCACTTCGCGCCCACGGCCGAGGCCCGGGACAACCTCCTGCGCGAGGGGCACGACCCGGCCCGGATCGTGGTCACGGGCAACACCGTGGTGGACGCCCTGCTCGGCCTGTCCGCGTCCCTGGGGCCGGGACGCTGCCCCCTGCTGGAGGAACTGGCCCCGGAGGCCTCGCGGGCGGTGCTTGTCACCTCCCACCGCCGGGAGAGCTGGGGCCAGGCCCTGACGGACATCTGCGCCGCAGTGGCCGACCTGGCCCGGATGTTCCCGGACGTGGCCTTCGTCTATCCGGTCCACCGCAATCCTCGGGTCCGCGACACGGTCTTCCCGGCCCTTGGCCAGTGCAGCAACGTGCACCTCGTCCCCCCCCTGGACTACCGTTCCTTCGTGCACCTGATGCGCGACGCCACCCTGATCCTGACGGATTCCGGCGGCGTGCAGGAGGAGGCCCCGACCTTCCGGACGCCGGTGCTGGTGCTGCGCACGGTCACCGAACGGCCCGAGGCCTCGCGCCTGGGCCTGTCCAGGCTGGTCGGCACCGACCGGAACGCCATCGTGCGGGAGGCGGCCAGGCTGCTGACCGACGAGACGGCCCGGCAGGCCATGCGCCGGGCCGGCAATCCCTATGGGGACGGCGAGGCGGCCGGCCGGATCGTCGAAGCCACCCGACGCTTTGCCGCCGGGCTCTGGCCCCTCCTGCCCGAGGCGCAACAATTCCAACACCAGGAAACGGCAGCCTGATGACGCTTTTCGACCTCTCCATGCCCTATCTGCTGCTCGGACTGCAGATCCTTCTCATCGGCCTCGGCGTCGTCTTCCTGATCAGCGGCGTTGACGAACTGTTCGTGGACCTCGTGTACCTGCTGCGCCAGGCCTATCGTCGGCTGGTCATCCGCCGGAAGTATCCGCCCCTGACCGAGGAGCAGATGATGGAGGTCCCGGAAAAGCCCGTGGCCATCATGATCCCCTGCTGGGACGAGTCGGCCGTCATCCGGCGCATGCTCGACAATACCATCCGCACCATCAACTACTCCAACTACCAGATCTTTGTCGGCACCTATCCCAACGACCCCAAGACCCAGCGGGAAGTGGACCTGGCCCGGGAGGTCTACGGCAACGTCAACCGCATCGTCTGCCCCAAGGATGGCCCCACCAACAAGGCCGACTGCCTGAACTGGGTCTATGCCGGCATCCGGCATTTCGAAAAGGAGCACGGCATCACCTTCGAGATCTTCGTGATGAACGACTCCGAGGACCTGGTCCATCCGCTCTATCTCCGGCTGTTCAACTACCTCATTCCCCGCAAGGACATGGTCCAGCTGCCGGTCTTCCCCATCATTCCCACATGGTGGAGCTTCACGGCCGGCCACTATGCCGACGAATTCGCCGAAAACCACGCCCGGGACATGCTGGTCCGGGAAATCCTCAGCAAGAGCGTCCCCTCGGCCGGCGTGGGCAGCGGCTACAGTCGCCGGGCCCTGGAACTGCTCGCCGAGGACAACCACAACCAGCTCTTCAACATCGACTCCCTGACCGAGGACTACGATTTCGGCCTGCGCATGCGCAAGTTCGGCCTGCGCCAGGTCTTCGTGCGCCAGGTCCTGCACCGCCGGGTCAGCCGCAAGGGCTTTTTCACCGGCAAGTCCCGCGCCGCGACGCAGCGGGAGTACATCGTCATCCGGGAATTTTTTCCGCGCACCTTCGGGGCGGCGGTCCGCCAGAAGGCGCGCTGGATCATGGGCATCGCCCTCCAGGGCTGGGCCACCCTCGGCTGGCGGGGCGGGCTCTGGATGCGCTACATGCTCTACCGGGACAGAAAGGCCCTCCTGACCAACCAGGTCAGCATGCTCGGCAACTGCATCGTGCCGGTGGTCGGCGGGCTGTGGCTGTACCAGACCATGTTCCCCGAGGCCTATCACTATCCGCCGGTGGTGGAGGCCGGGACCTGGCCCTGGTATCTGCTGCAGGCCAACCTCTTTTTCTTTTTCTGGCGCATGGCCATGCGCATGGCCTATGTCGGGCGCATCTACGGCTTCGGCCAGGCCCTGCTCTCGGCCCCCCGTCTGGTCTGGGGCAACACCATCAATTTCGTGGCCACCCTGCGGGCCTTCAAGCTCTATTTCCGGTATCTGGTGACCGGGAAAGTCATTGCCTGGGACAAGACCGAACACGTTTATCCGTCCGAGGAGGAACTGGTGGCCTACCGTCGCCGCCTGGGCGACCTTCTGCTGGACAGGCGTTTCATTTCCATCGCCCAGCTCGACGCCGCCCTGGAGGAGCAGAAGCGGACGCGCATGCCGCTTGGCCAGGTGCTGCTGGACCTGGGGCTCATCTCCCAGGACAGGCTGACCCAGGCCCTGGGCGTGCAGTTCCGGCTGGAGACCCGGGAGATCGATCCCTACCGGGTGTCCCTGGCCGCCATCGGGGCCATGCCGCGCGATATCGCCGTGGCCAACCAGGCCTTTCCCCTGGAGATCCTGCCGAACGGCTCCCTGGCCGTGGCCGTGGAGAGCCCGCCCTCGCCCCAGGCCCTTTTGGCCATGGAACAGGCCGCCGGACGGTCCATCGAACTCTACCTTGCCACCCAGAGCGACCTGGCCTTTGCCATCCGGCGCGGGTTCGACAGGCTGCAAACGCCGGTTGCGACAGCGGGGAAGTCCCTGGGCCAATTCCTGGTGGAGCGGGGCCTCCTGACCGAGGCGCAGTTCGAGGAGGCCACCCGCAAGCGGCGCCGGTGCTACGCCCGGCTGGGCGACGTGCTGGTCCGGGAGAAGGTCCTCGACTACCCCACGCTCCAGGAGGCCGAGGCCCGTTACATGGCAGGACACCACGCCGGGGGTCGGTTCGGCGATTTCCTGATCAGGGAAGGCTACATCACCTCCGAACAGCGCGACGAGGCCCTGTACGTCCAGGAAGCCACCTGTCCGTCCCTTCGGGACGTGCTGCGGGACCTGGGTTTCGTCTCCCCGGACGTGGTGGCGGCGGCCGAACGCGAGGTGGCCCTGGCCTGCGAGCTCGCCGCGGACGATCCGGCGCGGCTCGAAGCGGCCGGCCAGGCGTCGGCGGGCCTGCCGGACAAGACGGTGTAGCCTCGCGCCCCGGCCTGGGGCAGACCGCTTTCGCGGTTCCCGGACGCCATGGCGGCGCGTCGCGCTTCGGGCATGTCCGTGGCTGCGGGAGGCCGGTCCGTCCCGGGAAGCGCCGATCGCCGCGCGCCTGGCCCCGGCGTTTCCGGACGCGGCCTTGGACCCACTGCCTATCACAAGGTGAAACACTTGTTTTTCCTTTTGAAACGGAGACGGCGCGCGACGGGTTTTCGGAAATCTGTCTTCCATAAAGTTGTTGCATGTCAAAGTGATAGATGTGGCGGCTGTGGTCTGATTCTTGCTTTTCTTCGGTGACTCGATTTTTTTCTCCACCATCCTGTTGCGCGCGGGGAGCTCCATGCCGCTTGTGCGAAGATATCTTGTCCCAGGACTGATGCTCCTCTCGTGCTGCCTTGCCACCGGCACCGGCCATGCCGCCCAGGCCGATGCAAATCGCGAACAACCCCCGGCCGGAGCGCAAAGCAAGAACTGGTTCGGCAAGGAGCTTTCCCGATTCAAGGCCTATCCGCATCTGGACATGGCCTACCGCGCCGTGCGCGAGGGCCGTCAGGAAGACGCGGTGCAGGAGTTTCAGGCCTATTTTCGGATCAAGCCGGACGATGTGAAGGCCCGAAGCGATTATATGAATCTCCTCTACGCCATGCGCCGGGACGACGCGGCCCTGGCCGAGGCCCGCCGCATCCTGGCGGTCGCGCCCGACGACCCCGCCGCGCTCCTCACCTCGGGCCTGTGCCTCCTGCGCGCGGGCGACCTCGCGGCCGCGGTGGAGCCGTTGCAAAAGGCCGCCGCTTTATCCAACAACGACGCCGTGCGCCGCCGCGTGGCGGTCCTGGCCGCCGTGGACGCCCTGGCCGGGCTCGGCCGGTGGCCGCAGGCCCTGTCCCTGCTGGACGGCCTGCCCCAGGCCGGGTCCGACTACGCCGCGCTGCAGGCCCGGGGCATGGTCCTGGCCAAAAGCGGCGACAACGCCGGCGCCCGGACCGCTTTTGAAAGCGCCCTGGTCGCGGCCGCGACCGACAAGGAGAAGCTCGACGCCCTCCGGGCCCTGGGCGTGGCCAGCGCGGCCCTCGGCGAGGCCGACAAGGCCCGGCGCTACCTATCCGCGGCCCGCGACCTGGCCCCGGACGATCTGGCCGTCCTGCGGCAACTGGCCGTCCTGGCCGAGCAGGCCGGGAACCATCAGGAAGCCGCCGCCCTGGGCCGCAAGCTGGTCAAGGCCGCCCCCACGGCCGAAAACCGGGAGTTTCTGGCCAACGTCCTGGCCGGCCTCAAGGACTACGACGCCGCCATGAGCGAACTGCTGTCCCTGCGCCAGGACAATCCCGGACCCGACCAGGCCTTTCGGCTCGACATGCGCCTCGGCGCGCTGGCCATGGACGCGGGCCGGCCGGAGCAGGCCGCGGCGTTTTTCCGGGAAGCCGTGGCCCTGCGCCGGGACCCCCTGGCCCTGGTCCGCCTGTCCCGGGCCGAACAGGCGGCCGGCAAGACCGGCGAGGCGGCCCGGGTCCTGGAAGAAGCCGTGGCCCAAAACGCCGGCCCGGACCAGGTCCTGGAACTGGCCACCCTGCTCGACAGGCTCGGCAACGACGCCGCCGCCCTGGACCATCTGAACAAGGCCCTGGCCCAGCCCCAGTCGCCGGAACAGCGGCTGCGGACCCTGTCCATGAAGGCCACGCTCCTTGGCGAAAAAGGCGATTTCGTTGCCGCCCGGCAGGCCCTGGAGGAGGCCCTCAAGGCCCCGGGCCCGGACAAGGCCCGGCTGCTGGCCGCGCTTGGGGAAACCTGCCTGCGGCTGGGAGAGTATCCGGCGGCCGTGGCCGCCTTTGGCCAGGCCGTGGCGGCCGGGGCCGGGGAGGGGGCCGAGCGGTCCCTGGCCGAGGCCCTGGTCAAGGACGGCCGGCCGGAACAGGCGGTCGGCATCTACGAGGGCCTGGCCGCCAAGGCCGCCACGCCGGAGCAACGGGCGGCCGCCAAACTCGGCCTGGCCAACCTCCTGGCCCGGCTCGGCCGCAACGCCCAAGCCGCGAAGATTTACAAGGAGCTGGCCGAGGCCGGACAGCGGCAGCTTTTGCTGCAGGCCGGGCAGGGTTTTGCCGCCGCCCGGGAGGACGCCAAGGCCGTCGCCGCCCTGTCGGCCTCCGCCGCCGAGGCCGCGTCCGCCAACGACCGGGCCGAGGCCCTGCTGGCCCTGGGCAACGTCTACGCCAGGCAGCGCAACCCGGCCAAGGCCTACGAGGCCTTTACGGAAGCCATGCCCCTGGCCTCGGGACTGCCCCGGGACAAGCGGGCCGCCATCGCCCTGGGACGCGGCCTGGCCGCCGTCCTGTCCGGCCAGCCGGCCAGGGCCGTGGAGCCGCTGACCCAGGCCCTGGCGCTTCTCGACGACGGGGTCGGGAAGGCCAAGGCGGCCATGGCCCTGGCCCAGGCCTACGCCGCCACGGGCGACGCGAAAAAAGCCGTCCTTGCCTGGAAGCGGGCGGCGGACACGCCCGGAGCGCTCCGCAGTGACGTGGCCACGGCCAACGAAAGCCTGGGCTACGCCCTGGCCGCAACCGGGGACACGGCCGGGGCCGAGGCCGCCCTGCGCCGGGCCCTGGCCGGGAGCCCCGCCAGATGGCGGGTGCTGGCCGCCCTGGGACAGGTCGCCTACAAGGCCGGCCGCTACCAGGAGGCCCTGGACGAGTTTCAGCGCTCCCTGGAGCTCCGCCCCGACCTGGACACGCGCCTGGCCATCGGCCGCGCCTACGACAAGCTCGGCAAGCCCGGTCTGGCCCTGGTGGCCTACGGCGAGGCCGCTCCGGACGTGGCCGCCCTGCCGCCGGACCGGCAGCGGGAGTTCCACCTGGCCGTCGGGTTCCTCTACGCCGCCGAATACCGGTACGCCGCCGCCGTGGCCGCCTTCCAGGCGGCCCTGGAACGCGGCTACGATCCGGCCACGGCCGTGCGCCTGGGCCGGCTCGAACGCCTGGCCGGCCGGCCCGGGGACGCGGAACGGACGCTTTCGGCCGTGGACCCCGCGCAACTTCCCACCGATTTGCAGCTCCTGCGCCTGTCGGAACTGGCCTCCCTGGCCGAGGCGGCCCAGGACTTCGAAGGGGCCGTCAACTATCTGGAAGCCTCCCTGGCCATCGCGCCAAGCGCCGACGCCGCCTTCCGCCTGGGCAACGCCCTTCGCGACCTGAACCGGCCCCGGGAGGCCGTGGCCGCCTACCGGCAGGCCGTGGCCCTGGACGACGGCAACCGCTACCTGACCGCCCTGGGCTACGCCCTGGAGGCGACCCGACAGTACAAGGAGGCGGCCGGGGTCTTCGAGACCGTGGTGGGACGCGATCCGGACTATTTGAGCCTGTGGGAGGACCTGGGCTACGCCTACATGCACGAATGCGACAACAAAAAGGCCGTGGACCGGTTCAAGCGGGCCATTGACAACGCGCCGCTGCGCCCCGTGGACACCCAGGCCGACCGGGAAAAGCGCGACAAGGACGTGGAGCGGCTGCGCAAGGAAGTGACCAAGCTGGAGACGCATTTCACCACCACGGCCTACATGTCCTACATCGCGGGCGAAGCCGGAGCCCTGCCCCCGTCCGGGGGCGAGGCGGCGGACACCATCCGTTCCGGCGCCGGCGTGGAGTTCGCCTGGATTCCGCCGGTCGTCGGCTTTCGCGACGACCGGATCTTCCAGGTCATCGGCCGGGTCAGCGCCAACTTCAACAAGGACACCCTGCAGACGGACGACCGGTCCTGGCAGGGCGCGGTGGGTCTGCGCTACAAGCCCTTCAAGACCCAGAACCTGAACATCGGCTTCGAGCGGCTCATCCGGATCGGCCAGGAGGCCGAGGAGAACTGGCTGCTGCGCGGCATGTATTCCTGGACCGACGGATACGACGTCAAGCGCGGGGAGCGGTGGTGGAACTACACGTTCTTCTACGGCGAATACGACTACTACATGGAGAACGACCGGCGCAGCATGTTCTACGTTGAGGGACGCCATGGCCTGACCTTCAATGCGGGCGACCGGTTCCTCGTCACCCCGCACCTGGTGGCCGATTTCCGGGGCTGGACTCCGGACGTGAACCAGGCCTCGGCCATCGAGGGCGGCGGCGGCCTGTCCTTCAAATACCTTTTCAACCGGGCCGACTACGAGGTCGAGCGGTCGTCCCTGGAAGTCCTCCTGCAGTACAAGTACGGCACGCTGTTCAACAAAACCGATGTGAAGGACAGGGAGAACGTCATCAACGCCCTGTTTTTGACCACCATCCTCAAGTTCTGACCGGGGAGGCCATGGGAAACCTGTCACGCCGCGTCATTCTGGCGCTCCTGTGCCTTGCGCCGCTGGTGCGTCCCGTCCCGGCGTCGGCCGGGGACCAGCCGCGCTTCACCGGCACCTTCATCCAGCTCCTGGCCGGCCACGCCGCCTGGGACAGGCCGCGCTGGCAGGGCCTTTTTGCCGCCCTGCGGTCCGTGGGCGTGGCCGAGGTCGTGGTCCAGTGGACCGTGGCGGACGGCGTCCCGACCTACCCGAGCGCCCATTTCAAGGCCGCGCCGCACCTGGCCCTGCCGACCATGCTGGAGGCGGCCCGGGAGGCGGGCCTGCGGGTCGTCCTCGGCCTGGTCCACGATTCGGCCTTCTGGTCGAAAATCGACCGCGACCCCAAGCTGGTGCGCGTCTATTTCCGCCGGCTCCTCATGGACAGCCTGGCCGCCGGCCGGGAGATCGCGGCCATGGGCAAGGGAAATCCGGCGTTTGCCGGGTTTTACATCCCCCAGGAGATCGACGACCGGACCTGGCTCGATCCGGCCAAGGGCAAGGTTTTGGAGGAGTTCCTGGCCGACCTGGCCGCCGGACTGCGCGCCATCGCGCCCGGCGCGGCCGTGGCCGTTTCCGGGTTTTCCAACGGATTTGCCGAACCCGAGACGCTTTGCCGGTTCTGGGAGCGGCTCCTGACGACCACGGGCATCGACCGGGTGGCCTTTCAGGACGGCGTGGGCGTGGCCAAGCTGCGGCCGGGCGAAGCCGGCGTCTTCCTCCAGGCCGTTTCCCGGGCGGCCGTGGCCGCCGGACGGACCTTCACGCCCGTTGTCGAGACCTTCACCCAGACCGACGGCCCCCCCATGAGCGACCGGCCGTTCCGGGCCGAGCCCGCGCCGTTGCAGCGGATCCTTTTGCAGCTCGACGTGGCCGGCCGCGCGCCCCACGACGGCGTCTGGGCCTTCAGCCTGCCCGAGTACTGCTCGCCGTACGGCGGCGAGGCGGCCGCCGCCCTGTTCGCCGCCTACAAGAGCGCCATCTCGCGATAAGAGGACCGCGCCGGCCTTGCACGGTGCCCAGGGTCTGGTATGGTGGCGGAAAACTTCCTTCAAGGAGCCGCGCCATGCCAAGAACCGACCAAGGAAACACCGGGCCGTGGCTTACGGCCGTGGCCGTCCTTTTCGGGCTCATGCTGGCCGGGTTTGGCCCGGCGCACTGCGCCAAGGCCGATCTGGCCGCCATCAAGCTGCCGCCGGGGTTTTCCATCGAGGCCTACGCCGCGGCGCCCGGGGCGCGTTCCATGGCCCTGGGGGCCAAGGGAACGGTCTTTGTCGGCACCCGCGAGGAGGGCAAGGTCTATGCCGTGACCGGGACGGATACCACGCGTCCGACCGTGCGCGTCATCGCCTCGGGGCTCAACCAGCCAAACGGCGTGGCCTTCCGCGACGGCGACCTCTACGTGGCCGCAGTGGACAAGATCCTGCGGTTTCCCGGCATCGAGGACCGGCTGGCCGATCCGCCCGAACCCGAGCGCGTGCCGGCCAGCCTGCCGAGCGACAAGCACCACGGCTGGAAGTACATCGCCTTCGGCCCGGACGGGAAGCTCTACGTGCCGGTCGGCGCGCCGTGCAACATCTGCGTCCGCGACCTGCCCTACAGCTCCATCCAGCGCCTCGACGTCCGCACCGGCGAACAGGAGACCTTCGCCCGGGGCATCCGCAACACGGTCGGTTTCGACTGGCACCCCCGGACCAGGGAACTGTGGTTCACGGAAAACGGCCGGGACTGGCTCGGCGACGACTCCCCGCCCGACAGCCTGAACCGCGCGCCAAAGGCCGGGCTCGACTTCGGCTTTCCCTTTTGCAACGCCGGCAAGCCAGACCCGGAGTTCGGCAAGAACGCGGACTGCGCCTACTATGCGCCAAACGCCGCCCTGATCCAGGCCCACAGCGCCGCCCTGGGCATGAAGTTCTACACCGGGAGCATGTTTCCCGAGGAGTACCAGGGCCGCATCTTCGTGGCCGAGCACGGTTCCTGGAACCGGTCCAAGCCGGTCGGCTACCAAGTGTCCGTGGCCACGACGCGCGACGACGGCACGGCCACGTACGCGTCCTTCGCCACGGGCTGGCTCAAGGGCAGCGCGGCCTGGGGCCGGCCCGTGGACGTGCTGGTCATGCCCGACGGCGCGCTCCTGGTCAGCGACGACCGGGCCGGCATGCTCTACCGCATCGCCTACAAGAAGGAGTCGCGCCCGGCGCAGTGATCCGCCCCCTCGCCGCAGTCTGAACGCCACGCCCTCTCAGGAACGCCGTTGCGGCAGGCCGGCCCGGGTGGTCCATGGGGCCACCCGGGCCGACCAAGCCCAAAAGGGACTTGGCGTCGGCCATTCCCTGTCGTATCATGGCTGCGTCCCCTCCGGTGCACGCAGCCAGGGGCCGCGGCCATCGCGCGGCACGGCTCGCGTCCGGCCAAGGCCAGCATGGCAGGGGAGGCGGCGATGGCCGCCGACACCGGAGCAAAGCCGCCACGGTTCCGGACGCAATCGGAGGAGGCCTTCATGGCGCGGGTCCTGTTGATCGAGGACGATGACACCGACCGGGCCATTCTCAAGCGCTGGCTCGCCAAAGCCGGGCACGAGGTCGCGGAGGCCGAGGACGGCAAGAGCGGCATGAAACGTTGCGACGCCCTGCACCCCGACGTGGTGGTCACCGACATCTTCATGCCCGAGGCCGACGGCATCGAGACAACCATGCGGATCGTCCGCTCCGGATGGACAAAGGGCGTGATTGCCATATCCGGAGGCGGCAGGATGATCGGAGGGGCCTGCTACTTGCGACACGCCAAGATCCTGGGCGCCCGGGAGGCCCTGCGAAAACCCGTGGACCGCGAGGCGCTGCTCCAGGCGGTGGAGGCCATTGCCGGGGCCTGAAGCGCCGCGCCATCCTACAGAGACCATGATCGAGGCAAGCTACCATCCTTATTTGCAGCATCTGATTCAGGGGAACCGCCGGGCCTGCCGGAAGGTCGTCGAGGAACTGCTGGACCGGGATGTGGACATCAAGGCCCTCTATCTCGACCTGTTTCAACGGTCCCTGTACGACATCGGCGACCTGTGGGCCCAGAACAGGATCTCCGTGGCCGTGGAACACATGGCCACGGCCATTACGGAAAGCCTTTTCCCCCTGGTCTATCCCCGTCTTTTCATGGCCGAGCACAACGGGAGAAAGGCGGTCATCTCTTGCGTGGCCAACGAATTCCACCAGATCGGCGGCAAGATGGTGGCCGACATCATGGAACTCAACGGCTGGGACGCCTATTTTCTCGGCGCGGACTCGCCCCTGCCCGACCTGCTGGCGTTTCTCGACGCCAAAGAGCCGGATATGGCCGGGCTGTCGCTGAGCCTGGGCGACAATCTGCCGCGTCTTCTCGAAGCCGTGGAGGCCATTCGGGCCAACCACCCCGGCCTGCCGCTGATCGTGGGAGGGCAGGCCTTCCGGGACGGCGGCGCGCCAATGCTCGAAAGCTATCCGGGGGTGACCCTGATCCGGTCGCTGCCGGAACTCGAACGCCATATCCGGGCCTTCGACCATGCGGCCTGAAGATCACGACGCCGTGGCCGGCCGTTTCGTGCGGCAACAGGCGTCGGTCGTCCACCTGACTCTCGACGCCTCGGGGCGGGTGGCCTTTGCCAACGCCTTCGCCCTGGCCGTCCTGGGGCCGAACGTCGTGGGCCGGGCCTTCGCCGACTTGGCGGTCTCCTTCACCGATGCTGTGGATCCGGTCCGCCTGGCCGGGGAGGCGGAGCGCGCTTCGGTGACCTTCAACGTCCCCGGCGGCCTGCCCCGGACCCTGTACTGCAGCTTTGTGGCGGACGGGGAACTGGTTCATGTCTTCGGCGAGACGTCCGGAGAGGAGGTTCAGGTCCTGCAGCAGAGCCTGCTCGACACCAACGCGGACCTGAGCAACATGGCCCGCCAGCTGCAGAAGGCCAACGCCGAGCTTTGCAAGCTCCACGAGGTGAAGAATCACTTCCTGGGCATGGCCGCCCATGATCTGCGCAACCCCATCGGCGCCATCATTGCCTACAGCGATTTCGTGCTCGAGGAGGCCGCGGGCCTGACCGAAGAGCAACAGGGATTTTTGCAGAGCATCAAAGTGTCCAGCCAGTACATGCTCGAACTGCTCGAGGACCTGCTCGACATCGCCAAGATCGAAGCCGGCCGGCTCGACCTGGAATTGGCGGAAACGGATTTCCTGGCCCTGGTCCGGGACAACATGAAGCTCAACGCGCCCCTGGCGGAAAAAAAGGGCATCCGGCTGGTCCTGGCCGTGCACGAGCGGATCCCCCGCCTGGTCATCGACCGGCTCAAGATCGAACAGGTCCTCAACAACCTGCTGTCCAACGCGGTCAAGTACTCCGCGCCCGGAACCGTGGTGACGGTGGGGATCTTCATGAGCGGCAACGCCGTGACGGTTTCGGTCCGCGACCAGGGGCAGGGGATTCCCGAGGACAAGCAGGACAGGATTTTCCAGCCCTTCGGCCGGGTGGCCAGGCAAGGGACCGCCGGAGAGCGCAGCACGGGCCTGGGACTCGCCATTGTGCAGCGGATCGTGATCGGCCACCGGGGCCGGATCTGGGTGGAAAGCCGCCCGGAGGCGGGGTCGGTCTTTTATTTCACCCTGCCCGGGCCGGAACCGGATACCCGGCCCCTGTCCTGAGGACGGCGGTCCGACCCGGCGCGGGAAAGGCATTCTACACGTCGATGGGCCGGACCGGTCCTTCGTCCAGGTCCGCCATCTCCCCGGCTTCTTCGGAGCCCGGCTGGCCCGTGTCCGCGCAGTCGCGGCAAAGCGGCGTCCACGGCATGACCTGCAGCCGCCTGGGGTCGATGTCCTGGCCGCAGGCCTGGCACCGACCGTAGGTTCCGGCCCCGATCCGGAGCAGGGCGTCGTCCACCTGGCGCAGCCTGTCCCGCAGGCGGCCCTCCTCCTGCTCCAAAACGATGCGCGACGCCTCCTTCTGGCCCTGTTCCTCAAGCTCCGGCTCCCGCTCGGACAGTTCCAGCCGCTGCCGCTCGACTGTCTGGCGCTCTTCCTGGACGCTCTGTTTCATGGTTTCCAAAACGCCTCGCAATGTCTCCACCTGGGTTTGCGTCGCCATGGGTTCCTCCGGCTGCGTTGGCTGGACAGGCTTTTCTCACTGTGCACGCTACGTTCTGCCCGGGATTTCGTAAAGGGGGAGGCGGAGGGAAGGGCGTTGGCATAGGGACGTCGCAACAGACGGTTCTTCCAAAAAAAGCGGCCCCCGCCGGGGAAGCGGGGGCCTGATCAAGGAGGGAGGAGAGAGTGTTTTAGGGCCGCCCGGACGTGGTGCGCGCCACGGTCGGCTCAGGGTGACGACAGGGCTAGAGGGGAGCCTGTTGTCGTCAACTTTACAATAAGAGGCCAGCATGAAGAAGGCATGGCCGGGGCATGAACTCTGGTTAGGAATAGGCCGGGAAAACGGAAGCCCCCGCCGGGGAGCGGGGGCTTCGCTCGAGGAGGAGAGGCGACCACGGTTCGGGCGGGAGGGGGACCGCCGGACCATGGGGTGGTCATCGGGAACATGACGGCACGGCCGGAGGGGAAAGCCGTTTGCCGTCGCCATCCATATAGACGGCCACCATGAAACCCAGGTGGCCGCTCCATGAACTTTGGTTAGGAAAGCGTCTCCGCCCGGCCCGGGCCCGGGGCCGTCTCCCGCAAACCAAAGCCCCCGCCGGGGAGCGGGGGCTTCGTTCAAGGAGGGGGAGAGCGACCTTGCAACCGGTTTGGACGGGAGGGGCCATCCGCGCGGCTCATCGAAACAGAGGGATCGTTTGGTTGCTGCAACGCGGTCGGGCCGTTCGCCTCAACCGCTGGCTACGTGATAGAAAAGGATCATGGAGAGAGCCTTGCCGCAAGATGAACGAAAATTCATGTTGTTGCGCCCCACGGAAGACCCGGTCCCGGGTCAGGAGCGGGCGGGCGGGAAGGCCAGGGTGACGCGCAGGCCCGGGCCGTTGTCCTCCAGGCGCAGCTCCGCCTGGTGCAGGCCGGCGGCGGCCGCGACCAGGGACAGGCCCAGGCCGCTGCCCGGGGTGTTGCGGCTCGACTCCAGGCGGGTGAACCGTTCGAGCACCAGGGTGCGGTGCTCGGCCGGGATGCCCGGGCCGGTGTCGGCCACGGTCAGTTCCGGGCCCGTGGCCGGGGCGGCCAGGGTCACGGTGATGGAGCCGCCCGGCGGGGTGTACTTGACCGCGTTGTCCAGGAGATTGGCCAGGGCCTGGGACAGGAGGTGGCGGTTGCCGGGCACGGTCACGCCCGGGGCCAGGGACAGGTGGAAGGCCAGGTCCTTTTCCTCGGCCAGGGGCTCGTAGAGTTCGGCCACGTCCGCGGCCAGGCCGGTCAGGTCCGTGTCCGTGAAGTCCTGGCGGCGCGCGCCGGACTCGGCCTGGGCGATGGTCAGCAGGGCGTTGAAGGTCATGAGCAGCCCGTCGATCTCGGCAATGGTCTGCTCGAGCACGGTCCGGTACTCCTCCGGGGTCCGGATCCGGGCCAGGGACATCTCCAGGCCCGAACGGATGCGGTTGAGCGGCCCGCGCAGGTCGTGGGCGATGTTGTTGGAAACCTGCCTGACCCCGTCCATGAGCCGGGAGATCTGGTCGAGCATGGCGTTTAAGTTCTCGGCCAGCCGGTCGAACTCGTCTCCCGCGCCCCGGGTCGGGATGCGGCGGGTCAGTTCGCCGTGCATGATCTCGCGGCTGGTCTTGTTGATCACGTCGATGCGCTTGAGCATCCACCGGCTGGTGAGAAGGCCGCCCAGGCCCCCGAGGACCACCGTGAGGCCGAGGCCCCAGCCCAGGGCGTCCATGATCAGCCGCTCGACCTTGATCCGCTCGGACACGTCGCGGCCGACCACCAGGTGGAAGTTGCCCGGCAACAGGAAGTAGCGCATGCGCACGCGCCTGGGCTCGAAGTTCTCCGTGTCCTCCAGGGTGGCGTCGAACCAGCCCGAGCCCGTGTCCTTGAACTTGGGCCATTCCGGCAGGTTGCCGGCCAGGGGGTTGAACTTCCAGTCCGTCAGCAGGTAGACGCTCGATCCGGCCTTGTCCTTGGCCACCCGGGACTTGATGACCCGGATGAGGCCGGTCAGGCCCAGCTGGCTGTACTGCTCGGCCAGGCCCTGGATCTCGGCGTTAATGGTCTCGTCGGTCTGGCGCTCCATGAACCCGGCCGTGGACGTGTAGATGAAGCCGAGAAGGACCAGCACGGACAGGCCGAAGGCCGCCATGTGCAGGATCGACAGGCGCAGCGTCGAGGAACGCAGGAGCTTAACCGGGATCACGCAGGCTGTATCCGGCGCCGCGCACGGTGGAGAGCAGCGGCTTGTCCTGGCCCTTGTCGATCTTCTGGCGCAGGCGGCTGATGTGGACGTCGATGACGTTGGTCTGGGGATCGAAGGAATAGTCCCAGACGTTTTCCAGGAGCATGGTACGGGTGACCACGTGGCCGGCGTGGCGCATGAGGTATTCGAGGAGGGCGAACTCCTTGGGCTTGAGTTCGATGGACTTGCCGCCGCGCCGGACCGTGCGGCCGACCAGGTCCATCTCCAGGTCCGCGATCTTGAGCGTGGTGTCGGGCGCGTCGGACCGGCCCCGGCGCAGCAGGGCCTCGAGCCGGGCCAGGAGTTCGGCAAAGGCGTAGGGCTTGACCAGGTAGTCGTCGCCCCCGGCTTTCAGGCCCTTGACCCGGTCGTCCACGTCGCCGAGGGCCGACAGGATCAGCACGGGCGCGAGGTTGCCGGCCGAGCGCATGGTGCGCACGATGGTCAGGCCGTCGACCCCGGGCAGCATCCGGTCCACCACCACGGCGTCGTAGGCCTCGGCCGCGACCCGGTACAGGGCCTCCCGGCCGTCGGCCACGTGGTCCACCACATACCCGGACTCCTTGAGGCCCTTGACCATGTAGGCCGCGGCTTCCAAATCGTCTTCCACGATCAAAAGGCGCATGGCTCACCTCCGGTGGCGCTCCCATGGGGTGCGCGGGGTCCCGGCCGCCCGGTCACGGCCGGTCTCCGAAACGCCGGGCCTCGCCCCGGGCCAGAGCCTGGCGCAGGGCCCCGTCGAGCTGTCCCATGTCGATGGGTTTGGACACGTAGCCGTCGAAACCGGCCGCGAACATCCGCTCCCGGTAGCCCTTGACCGCGTGGGCGGTCAGGGCCACCACCGGCGTGGCCGACGCCTGGCCGAACGCCGGGTCCCGGAGCCTGGCCAGGGTGTCGAGGCCGTTGATGCCCGGCATCTCCATGTCCATGAGCACGCAGTGAAACGGATGCGTCCGCAGGAGGTCGAGGGCGGCGTAGCCCGAATCCACGGCCGTGACCGCGTGGCCGCGCCGCTCCAGGAGCCGCTTGGCCACGAGCTGGTTGATCAGGTTGTCCTCGACCAGCAGGATGGACAGGGGGGGGAGCGGCGGCTCTGCGGCCGCGGCCGTCTCCCGGACGGGCGCGGGGCGCGCGGCCGCGTCCGGCGGCTGTTCGAAGGTCGCGGTGAAAAAAAACGTGCTGCCCCGGCCGGGTTCGGACTCGATCCAGATCCGGCCGCCCAGCAGGGACACCAGGTTTTTGCTGATGGATAGCCCCAGTCCCGTGCCGCCGACCTCGCGGCTGAGGCTGGCGTCGAGCTGGGTGAAGTAGTCGAAGATCCGCTCGTGCTGGGCCTTGGGGATGCCGATGCCGTTGTCCGCGACCGCGAAGAGGAGGGTGACGGTGTGGCAAGGCTCCCGCTCCAGGGGGCACTGCAGGGGCGGTGCCGGCTCCACGGTGACGCGGACCCTGCCGTTTTTGGTGAATTTGAGGCCGTTGGAGACCAGGTTGGCCAGCACCTGGGCCAGGCGTCCGGGATCGCCGACCAGGGCGTCGGGCGTGTCTTCGGCCAGGACCAGCTCGAGGGTGTCGTTCTGGCGGGCGGCCATGGGGTCGAACAGGCGCAGGCAGGCGGCCAGGGTCTGGCCCAGGGAGAACGGAACCCGGGCCAGCTCCACGCGGCCGGCCTCGATCCGGGAAAAATCCAGGATGTCGTTGATGATGTCGAGGAGGGAGACGGCCGACTGCCGGGCCAGGTCCAGGTATTCCCGCTGTTCCGGGGTCAGGTCGGTCTGGAGGGCCAGCTCGGTCATGCCCATGACGCCGTTCATGGGCGTGCGGATCTCGTGGCTCATGGTGGCCAGGAATTCCGATTTGGCCCGGTTGGCCGCCTCGGCCGCCTCCATGGCCCGGGTCAGGCGCCTGCGGGTGTGCATGAGCTCGGTGACGTCGACCATGGCCTCGATGATGTAGGGCGCGTCCGGAAGCTTGCGGGCGGTCTTGTACATGATCCGCTCGCCGAGGAGGGTTTGGACGGCGCATTCCCGGTCCCGGACCACGCCGGATTCGGCGGTGAGGGCCGGGCAGACCTCCTTGTTGCACAAAAAGCCCTTGCAGGACCCCTCCAGGGCGTTTTCTCCGAACAGCCGCGTGGCGGCCGGGTTCTGGTAGGCCAGGACCCGGTCCCCTTCCTCGGTCATCCGGACCTTGACGATGGGGATGGGGGCGCTGTCGAGGACCGTCTCCAGGTCCTGCCGGGCCTCCACGCTTTCGGTCACGTCGAGAATCAGGCCTTCGACGGCCCGGACGCGGCCCTGGCCGTCGCGGAGGAGCCGGATGCGGTCGGTCACGTAGCGGACCTGGCCGGTTTTGGTCACCAGGCGGTGGTCCAGGCCGAAGGCGTCGACGCCCTGGGCGGCGTTTTTCCGCACCGTCGCCTCGATCCGGGCCAGGTCTCCGGAGTGGACCAGGGCGCGGGGGGAGACGGCCCCGGAAAGGAGCTCCTCGCGGGAGAAGCCGAACCGGGCGATGTTGGAGGACACGTAGTCCACCGGGCCGGGTTCGCCGTCCGCCACCGGGTAGCGGATGAGGAAGGCCGGGCTGGCCTCCAGGATCAGACCGGCCTGGTCCCTGGCGTCGGCGGCCTCGCAGCGGGCCGTGACGTCCGTGACCATCATCCGCAGGCAGGCCGGCCCGGCCGGCCCCAGGGGCGGCCGGGGTTCGAGAAAGCATTCGGCGCAAAAGGGCTCGCCGCCCTGGCGGGCGAGACGGATCTCCACGGTGTCGGCTTGGCCGGTCTCCAGGATGCGGGCCAGGTGGCCGGCGAAGGCCGCCTGGTCGGCTGGGGCCACCAGGTCCGGAAAGGGAAGGCCCGGGAGGTCGGCCCGGTCCCGGCCGAGCAGGGCCGCGCCCTTGAGGTTGGCTTCGAGGATCGTTCCCCGGGTGTCGAGGGTGAAATAGCCGGCCGGGGCGAAGTCGTAGAGGTCGGCGTAGCGGTCGCGGGCGTGGGCCAGGGCGGCCTGGGTCCGGCGCAGTTCCTCGTTCTGGAGCGTCAGCTCCGCCTGGCTGACCCGCAGTTTATGGACCAGCCGGGCCATGGCCTCGGGCGTCAGGGTCGCCGGATCGACGGTCTCCATCGCCGCGACCAGGGACTCGGCCCTGCGGCGCAGGGAAGGGGGTGCGTCGCCCGCGACGGAGGCGTCTTTCATGGCCGGTCCTTTGGGGGGCGGGAAAATGCCAGCGGCCGATTGGCCGGTCATCCTGGCGAAAGCATACGGCATTGGCCCGGCATTGGGAAGGGGAGCCCCGGCGGAGCCGGAACCGGTTTTCTTTTCGACGCTTTGGGGGTAAGGGCCAAGGTGCGCGCGGTGCGCATTTTTCCCGGACCCGGCGTCCGGGCCAAGGAGCGGACATGAACGGGCACGGGAACGGCTGGAAGTGGCGGGGGGGCGTGATGGGCGGACGGGCCGTGGCGGCGGTCTGCGCCCTGTTGGTCGTGCTGGGGGCCTTTGCCGGCCAGGCCGGAGCGCAGAAAGGGGGCGGCCTCTCCTTCGGCGCGCTCCTGCCCCTGACCGGGCCGCTGGCCGAACGGGGCAAGACGGCCAAGGCCGCCCTGGATCTGGCCAAGGCCGACATCAACGCCTATCTGGCGGCCAGCGGCGCCGGCGGCCAGGCCGCTTTCGCCGTGGAAAACACGGCCGGCTCCCCGGCCCAGGCCGTGGAAAAGCTCAAGGCCCTGGCCGGCCAGGGCATCCGCCTGGTCATCGGCCCCCTGTCCGACGACGAGGCCGAGGCCTGCCTGGAGTTTGCGGACAAGAACAACATCGTGCTCCTAAGCCCGGCCAGCGCCGCGCCGTTTTTGTCGAAAAAGGGCGACAACCTCTTTCGCCTGTCCCCCTCCAACACCTACCAGGCCGAGGCCGTCACCAGCCTCATGCGCCAGGAGGGGGTGACCGTGGTCGCGCCCCTGTGGAACGGCGACCGCTACGGCGACGACCTGACCGTGCACGTCAAGGCCCGGTTCCGGCAGCTCGGCGGCGAGGCCCTGCCCGGGTCCCGCTTCTCTCCGGACCGCAAGGACTTCGGCCCGATCCTCGACGACCTGGCCCGGCAGGTGACCCAGGCGGCCAGGGACCGGAAAAACGCCAAGATCGCGGTCTATTTCGCCGGGGGGGACGAAATCGTGCCCATCCTCAAGGCGGCGTCCAAGCGGCCGGAACTGGCCGGCCTGCCTTGGTACGGCTGCGACGCCACGGCCATGTTCGACCCCATCGCCAAGGACAGCGAGAGCGCGGCCTTCGCCATGAAGGTCCGCCTGGCCAGCCCCCGCTACGGCGAGGGCGGGGCCAACGTCTACGCCCAGATCGAACGGCGCATCCAGGAAAAGACCGACACATTCCCCGACACCCAGAGCGCGGCGGCCTACGACGCGGCCTGGGCGGCGTTTTTCACGGCCCAGGCCGCCGGCGGGACCGGCGATTTCGCCCGGCTCCGGCAGATGCTGCCCCGGATCTGCGAGCGGATGTACGGCGTGACCGGCTGGCTGGCCTTAAACGACCAGGGCGACCGCCGCGAGGATTGGGACTTCGATTTCTGGGTGCTGCGGCACGAGGACGGCAAGTATTTCTGGGAAAAGGCGGCCCGCTACCAGTTCGAGCCGGGCACGGCCAAGGAGCTTTTCATCAGCTCGGGCAAGAAATAGAAACGCCCGCTGCGACGCGCGCCTGGGAACGGCCCGCCCCGGAAAACCGGGGCGGGCCGTTTCGCGTCAGGCGGTTGCGTCCGCCTGCAGGGGCAGGCTGACGTAGACCGCCGTGCCCAGGCCCACGGCGCTGTCCAGGCAGATCGTCCCGTCCATGAGCCCGACCAGCCGTCGGGCGATGGCCAGCCCCAGGCCCACGCCGCCGAACCGGCGGGTGGACTTGCCGTCCTCCTGGGTGAAGGGCTCGAACACGTATTCCAAGTTGGCGTCGGCCACGCCGAGGCCCGTGTCCGTGACCACGGCCAGCAGGCGTCGCGGGCCGTCCCCGTTTGCCCGGGGCACCACGGACAGGTCCAGGCCGACCTGGCCGCGCGGGGTGAAGCGCACGGCGTTGGCCAGCAGGTTGCCCAGCGCCTGGGCCAGGCGCTGGGGATCGCCGACAAGCCGGTCCGGCACGTCCGGGGCCACGGAAACGGCCAGGGACAGGCCCTTGGCCCCGGCCGGCCCGTTGAACCGGGCCTCCAGGTCCTCGGCCAGCCGCCGGGGGGCGTAGGCCTCGTGGCGCAGGATCACCCGGCCGGCCTCCAGGCTGGCGTAGTCGAGCATGGCCACGATGACGTCGTGCAGGGCCGTGCCCGCGGCCAGGGCCTTGCCGAGGCCGAACCGGGTCGCCTCGGGCAGGGGCATGGCCTCCACCAGTTCGAGCATGCCGAGGATGATGTTGAGCGGCGTGCGCATCTCGTGGGACAGGACGGCCAGGAATTCGGTCTTGGCCCGGCTGACGGCCTCGGCCGCCTTGCGGGCCCGGGCCAGGCCCTCGGCCCGCCGGCGTTCGGTGATGTCCATGGCCAGGCAGACCACCCCCTCCACGCGCGAGCCGGCCCCGCGCAGCAGGGCCACGGACACGAGCACCGGCACGGTCCGGCCGTTTTTGCCGACCAGCGTCTTTTCGAGGCCCGTCATGCCGCCGCTGGCCAGCAGGTCCTGGACCGGCGCGCTGTCCAGAAAGGCGCACAGGGGGTCGTCCGGAGGGAAGAACATGGAGGCCGGCTTGCCCACGATTTCGTCCGGGCCGTAGCCGAGCATGGCGCATCCGGCCTGGTTCAGCATGGTCAGCCGGCCGTCCCGGTCCACGGCCAGCAGGGCCTCGTTCATGTTGGCCAGGATGTTTTCCAGGGAACGCTTGGCCTGGGTCAGCGCGTCCCGGGAGGCGGCCAGGCCCTCGGTCATGGCGTTGAAGGCCGCGGCCAGGTCCCGGGACTCGCTGGGGCCGGCCGAGGGGGCGCGCACGGTCAGGTCGCCGCCGGAGACGGCCCGGGCCGCCTGGGCCAGCCGGGCCAGGGGCCGGGCGATGCCGTCGGTCCACCACATGGCGGCCAGGGTGGAGAGAAAGGCGGCCGCCGTGGCGATGGCCGCCACCAGCAGGCGCAGCCGGCCGATCTCGGCGTCCACGGCCACCCGTCGCGGCAGGGCCACCAGGGTCGACAGTCCGTATTTGCCGACCGGGGCCACGGCGATCAGGGAGGCCTCGCCGGCGAACGGCTCGAGCATCACGGCCTCTTCGTGCTCGGCCAGGGCCTTGGCCAGGGAGGTGTTTTCCCCGGCCCTGTCCGGCAGGCCGGCCAGGCCCTCGGTGAACAGCAAAAGGCCGGTGGCGTCGGCCAGGACCGCCAATCCGCCCTCCTGCAGGCGCAGGGTGAGCAGGCCCTGGGCGATGGCCCGCAGCGGCAGCGCGGCCAGGAAAACCCCCATGTCTTCCCCAAAGGGCGAGCGCCGGGCCTGGGCCATGGCCAGAAGCGGCGACCCGTCCTGGGGCGAGGTCCGCAGCCCCGACACGGTCCGGCCCGGCTTGTCCAGGGCCTCGGCCACGATGGGATCGTGGGAGAGGTCCAGGCTGCGGTCCGTGTAGCCCGGGCCGGAGGCGGCGTATTCCCGCACGCCCTGGGGGTTGACGTAGGCCAGGGAGGTGAAGGCCGACCGGTAGCGGTCGAACAGGGCCTGGAGCAGGTGGGGGTTGTGGGTCTCGTGAAACTGGTCGAACAGCGGACTGGAGGCCAGAAGCGTCAGGGTGGTTTCGCCGTACCCGGCGGCCAGGGACGCCTCCCGGGCCAGACCGGCGGCCAGCAGCCGGATCTTTTCCCGCTCCTTGCTCTCCAGGATGTTCGCGGCCACGTGGAACACGCCGCCGCCAAGAGCCAGCGTCAGGAGGGCCACCAGCGCGAACTGGCCCATGAACATCTGGGTCTTGAGGGAGCGGTGCATCAGGGGGCGGCGGCGTTGCCGGCTCCGGGCAGGCAGCCGAATTTGGCCATGAGCGTCCGGGCGTCTGGCAGGCCGAGGGCGGCGACGAATCGGGCGGCCGCCGGGGAGAGCGGCGGCTTGTAGGCCAGGGAAAAGGGCACGGACAGGGGATAGGCGGCCCGGGCCAGGTTTTCGGGCGAGGGGAGGACGCCGTCCAGGGACAGGGGCCGCAGCTTGGCCATGACCATGGACGGCAGGGTAAAGTAGCCGATGGCGCCGGGGTATCTGGCCACCAGTTCCACGGCTTCGGGCGTGGAATAGGCCACGGCCTGGTCGTTGCAGTCAAGGGCGGCGAAGCCGGGGATGGCGGCGTTGAGCAGGTCGCGGCTGGTCTCCGGGGTCTTGCGGCAGACCCGGCGGATGGGGCCGGGCGGGCCGCCGAGGGCGGACCAGTCCGTGACCGCGCCGCTGAAAACCGCCAGGGCCTGGGCCGTGGTCAGGTTCTCCACGCCCGTGACCGAGGGGTGGACCGCGAAGACCACCGGGGCCGTGGCGAAGACCGTTTCCGTCAGCCCGGCCGCCTTTTCCTCGTCCCGAAGCGGCCTGGCCAGCCGGGCCAGTTCGGCCTTGCCCGCGAGCACGGCCTTGACCCCGCCGGAAGAGCCGATGGATTCCGGCACCTCCACGGACACGTCCGGGTGCTCCCGCATGAACCGGCTGGCCAGGTTGCGCAGCATCTCCTCGCTGTCGCCCGTGCCGGCGATGACCAGGCGCGCGCCAGGTCCGTCCGCCGCCCGGACCGGACCCGCGAAAAGGACCGCCAGCCACGCCACAGCCAGGACCCCGAACACCCGCCGCCACACGTTGCCCTGGGCCATGCCCCCCCCTGTCACTCGGGCCGGGCTTCCCGGCCGAGCAGGTTGCGGATCGTCAACAGCAGCCACCAGACACAAAGCGTGCTCCCCACGGCAAAGGCCGCGATGCCGATCCGCTCCCGGCCCATGCCGGCCAGGGCGTCGGCGTGATGCCGGGCCACGAACGAAATGTCGAAGCGGTCCCCGAACCGGGCCTGGTACTCGGCCACGAGCTCCCGGTACTGGGCGTCGGGATCGCCCCGGCGGGGCGTGTCGTAGGGCCGCAGGTCCTTGTCCACGGCATTGGCCCACAAAAGCGCCATTTGGAGCCGCTCCTCGGCCAGCCGGGCCGGGGTCGGCCAGTCGGCCGCGGCCGCGCCCGCGGCCACGGCCAGCCAGGCCAGGGCCAGGAGCCCGAAGAGCCGGTCGCGCGAAAGGCGTCGCCTCATCGCCGGCGTCGCCTCGACCCCTTGCGCCGGGGCGCGGGCGCGGCCGCGGTTGCCTCGCCGCCTTCCAAAAGGCCCAGGTCCACGGACAGCCGGCCCATGTCCACGTGGGTCAGCTCCACTTCCACGGGCTGGCCCAGGCGGAAACGCCGGCCGGTCCGCTCGCCGAGCAGTTCGTGGCGGTCCTGGATATAGGTGTAGTAGTCGTCGGACAGGGAGGACAGGCGGACCATGCCCTCGGCCATGACCTCCTTGAGCTCGACCCAGAAACCGAAGTCCGCGATGGAGCCGATGACGCCGGTGAACTGGCGGCCGACCTGGGCGGACAGGAAGTGGACCGTGACGCGTTTCAAGATTTCGCGCTCGGCCTCCATGGCCACCCGTTCGCGGCGGCTGATGTGTTCCGCCACCTTGGCCAGCCGGGCCAGCCGTTTCTCCGAGGCCGCCTTGCCGGCGAAGACGTTTTTGAGCGACCGGTGGACCACCAGGTCGGCGTAGCGCCGGATCGGCGAGGTGAAATGGCAGTAGCAGGTGGAGGCCAGGCCGAAGTGGCCTTCGAGCTTGGGCGAATAGGAGGCCTGCATCATGGTGCGAAGCGCCAGCCGGCTGACCAGGAAGTCCAGGTCCGAACCCGAGGCCTCGCGCAGGATGCCGGCCAGGTCCGACGGCGCGGGCTTGGGCGGGAGCTTGGGGGCCAGGTCCGTGGTGGCCAGGAGCTTGAACAGGGCCTCGAGCTTGGTCGGGTCGGGCTCGGGGTGGACCCGGTAGAGCACGGGCGCGTTTTTCTCGGTCAGGAACCGGGCCACGGCCTCGTTGGCCGCGATCATGAACTCCTCCACGATCTGGTGGCCGAAGTGCCGGACCTTGCGCCGGATGTCCTGGGTTTCGCCCTGGAAGTTGAACAGGATCTCGGGCTCGGGCAGGTCGAAGTCCAGGTTGCCCCGGTCCGTGCGCACGGCGTTGATGGCCCGGGCCAGGGTTTCGGCCGTTTCGAGCATGGGCAGGACCGGGGCGATGGCCGCCCGCTCGGCCTCGTCGCCAAGCAGCAGGGCGCGGTTGACCTGGGAATAGGTCAGCCGGGCCTTGCTCTCGATGACGGCCGTATAGAAGTCCGTGCGGCCGGGAATGCCCTTGGCCGTGAAATCGATCTCCGCCACCATGGCCAGGCGCGGCACGTTGGGATTGAGGCTGCAAAGCCCGTTGGAGATCCGCTCGGGCAGCATGGGCTCCACGGACTGGGGGAAATAATAGGAGTTGCCGCGCTCCAGGGCCTCGGCGTCCAGGGCGCTCCCCTCGGGCACGTAGTGGGACACGTCGGCGATGGCCACCCACAGGGTGTAGCCCTTGCCGCGCTTTTTGACATAGATGGCGTCGTCGAAGTCCCGGGCCTTGGCCCCGTCGATGGTGACGAAGGGGAGCTTGCGCAGGTCCTTGCGGCCCGCGAAATCGGCCTCGGCCGGCACGTCGGGCAGGGCCTCGGCCTCGTGCAGGGCCTTTTGCGGGAAGGGGCCGGGAATGGAATGGTTGAGCTTGACCAGCTTCTCCTGGACCGCCACGTCGCCCTGGGCGCCGAGCAGGTCCAGGCCCCGGCCGGAATAGACCTTGTATTCGAGCTTTTCCCCGACCTCGACGTTGATGATGTCGTCGGCGGCCGGCTCCGGCGCGTCCGGCGTCGGCGGCAGGTAGTCGACCATGAAGCTCATGGCGTGCCGGGAGTCGGACGGCTGGCACAGGAAAAGGTCCTTGGCCAGGCGCTTGACGACCCGGCAGGGCAGGGTCTTGATGCCGCGCTCGATGACCCGGGCCACGCGGCCTTCGTGGTTTTTGTCCTTGCGCTCCCGGGTGACGGCGGCCGCGACCCGGTCGCCGTGCCAGGCGTCGCCGATGTCCTTGGGATGGATGAAGATGTCCTTGCGCCGCTTGTCGTCCGGGATCACGTAGCCCACGCCCGAACGGCTGATTTCGAGCACGCCGGTCACGAGCCGCATGCTCTCGACCAGGCCCCAGCCGTTCTGGACGCGGATCAGCTTGCCCGCGTCGCGCAGGTCTTCGAGCATGTGGCGCAGGTCGTGGAACTTGAAGTTCACTCCCGTAAGACTGCGTGCCACCTCTTTGTCGGACAGGGGTTTGCCGCTTTCGCGAAAGATCCGCAGCACGGCGGCCGCGTCGAGCCCGGCGCCCTGTCCCTTGGGGGATTTTCCCCGTTTTCTTCTTGCTGCCATGTATCCTCCAGGTGTCACGCTCCTCCCTCTGTATCCCCCGGGGCGGCGCGGCACAAGCCCGCGAATGCGTTGCAGGATGCGTTCGGCCCGTGCTACCCCGCTCCAAGGTAACATTCCGGAGGCGGTATGCACCAGTCCCCGTGTCGCCTGCTCGGCGAAATACGCTATCCCGACGACTATTCCTACGAGCGCGTGGGCGAAATCGAATCCGAGGCCGGCGAGGCCCTGGCCGAGGCCCTCGTGGACCTCGACGTGAACCACCTGGAAGTGACGCCGGGCCCCGAGGCCCTGGCCTTCGAGGTCTGGTGCGAATCCTGTTCGCCCGAGGAAGGGGCCGCGGTCTGCGAAAGACTGCTCCCCATCATGGACGACGGACCCCTCGGTCGGCTGGTGGTCGTGCGCGGGGCCGACGAGCCGATCACGGTCTATTACTGCAGCGGGGAGAGTCTGGACGAGGTGACGGTGGAGAAGCCCTAGGTGACGTCCCTGAAAAAATACGATCGTATTTTTTCAGAAAAACATAGCTTCTAAAGCCTGTTGTCCATGGGACGCGACTGCGCGTGTTTCGCGGACGGGACACTAGCGGCCAAGCCACAGCGGCAGGTAGTGCCGCGCGCTGTTGAGCCGGGCGTCCAGGGCCCGGCAGGCGGGCACGAATTTCTCGACCAGGTTCCAGAAGCGCGGCGAGTGGTTGAGCTCCACGGTGTGGCACAGTTCGTGGACCAGGACCAGCCGGCACAGGTCCCAGGGCAGGAAGGCGATGGTGTAGTTGAGGCTGATCCGTCCCTTGGCCGTGCAACTGCCCCAGCGGGTCCGCTGGGCGCGGATGGTCAGGGAGGCGTAGGCGAGGCCCATCTCCCGGGCCACGGCCTCCAGGGCCGGCCGCAGATGCTCCCCGGCCCTGTCCCGGCAGAACCCGGACAGGGCGTCCGCCACGGCCCGGGCGTCGTCCACCGCGCCCGAGACCACGAGCTCCCCCGGTCCCCTGGCCGCGATCCGGCAGCCGGGCCGGTCCTTGGAAAGGTAGGCCAGCCGCCACTCCCGGCCAAAGGCCGTCAGGCACAGGCGCTCCGGACGCGGCAGGGCCGGCGCGTCCCCGGGCAGGCCGCCCTCGGCGGCCAGGCGACGGAACGTCCGGGCGATCCAGCCCCGCCTGGCCTCCACGGCCTGGGCCAGGAACTGGACCGGCACCCCGGCCGGGGTCACCACCTCGAGCCCCTGACCCGGCAGCATGCGCAGCACGATGCCCTTGGCCCGGGGGCTGACGCGCACCGTGACCGGCAGGGCCGCCGGCAGGCGTTCGCCGAGGAGCCGCGCCGTCTCCGTGGTGTCCAGGGCCATGTTTCGCTGCATTACCAGTACCTTTCAGCCACGGCCGGCCGTGTGCGGACTTGTATTCGGCCGCGCGACCGTCTACCTTCCCGGGACCGATAGTCGGTGGCCGCGCCGGCCGTCAAGCCGGCCCATGGAGCTTCGCATCATGTATCGTATTGCCTTGCGTTCCCGATTCCTGCCGTTTGTCATCGTCCTGCTCTTGGCCTTCGGCTGCGCCAAGCCGCCGTCCGCGCCGCCGGTCGCGCCGACCAAGCCCCTCGGCAAGGGCGAGGTCGAGGACCTGCGCGTCCTGCCCCAGGACTTGAACGCCTACCTGCGGCCCGACACCGCCGACCGGCCGCTCATGCCCAAGGAACAGGCGGCCCTGCGCCTGGAAGGCTTCGTGGCCGACTGGACCAAGCCCTGGAGCCTGGCCAAGCCCGAATACCCGCGCAAGGCCATCGAGGACATCTTCCGGCGGTTCGAGAAGTCCCCGGGATTCGGCGCGGGGGACCGGCCCAACAGCCCGGATTTCGCGGCCACGCTCCACGCCGCCGCCAACCTGGGGACCTACCCGAACATGGTCCGCAAGGCCGTGACCGTCCGAAACACCAACCTGCGCGGCATGCCGACCAATGCCCCCCGGTTCTCCGATCCCAAGCTGCCCGGCGAAGGCTACCCCTTCGACTACCTCCAGCACACGGCCCTGCCGCCGGCCACGCCGCTGCTCGTCACCCACGCCAGCCGCGACGGCTCCTGGTTCCTGGCCGAGTCAGCCCTGACCTTCGGCTGGCTGCCGGCCTCGGACGTGGCCTTCGCGGACGAGGCCGTGACCCGCGAATTCGCCGCCGGCAAGCTTGCCGCCGTGGTCAAGGACCAGACCCCGCTGCCCGAGGCCGGCCTGACCGTGGACGTCGGCGCGGTCTTTCCCCTGGCCGGCCCGGCCGACGGTTCGGGCCTGACCGTGCTCGCGCCCGCGCGCGGCCCGTCCGGCATGGCCGAACTGCGGCGGGCGCGCCTCCCGGCCGGGGCCGGCGTGGCCATGCCCATGGCCATGACCCCGCGCAACGTCGCGGCCGTGGGCAACCAGTTCATGGGCAAGGCCTACGGCTGGGGCGGCCTGGACGGCAAACGCGACTGCTCGGCCCTGACCCACGACCTGTTCGTGCCCTTCGGCCTCTACCTGCCGCGCAACTCCGCCAGCCAGGCCGCCTTCGGCGGGTCCATCCCCCTCGGCGACATGGGCGGCGAGCAGAAGGAAGCCACCATCCTCGCCCAGGGCGTGCCCTTCGCCACCCTGGTCTGGATGCAGGGCCACATCCTGGTCTATGTCGGGCAGTACAAGGGACGGCCCGTGGTTTACCACGACATCTGGGGCCTGCGGACCTTCGGCGAGAACGGCCGCGACGGCCGGCTGGTGCTCGGCCGGGCCGTGGTCACCACGCTTCGCGCCGGCGAGGAAGTGCCGGCCGTGGGGCCGAGCCACATACTCCTGAACCGCGTGCGGACCATGTCGATCCTGACCAGGCCGTACTAAACCCCGCCGACAGGCGCGCAGCGAAAGGGGAGGGTAGGATGCGGAATTTCTTCGGGTGGACCAGCATCTGCTTTGCCGGCGGCCTGTTCGGCGGGCTGGTCAACAGCCTGTTTATCTGGCTGGCCGGGGCCTACGGCTGGACCGCCGCCATCAACGTGGCCATCGCCCCCCAGTGGACCCTGCCCTGGCTCTACCCCCGACTGGTCTGGGGCGGCATCTGGGGACTGCTCTTCCTGCCGCGCTTCATGCCCAACTCCCTGTTCTGGCGGGGCCTGCTCGTCAGCATCGGCCCCACCCTGGTCCAACTGCTCGTGGTCTTCCCCACCCAGCTCGACAAGGGCATGTGGGGCCTGGACCTCGGCGCCCTGACGCCGGTGGTGGTCATCGCGGCCAACGCCGTCTGGGGCTGGGCCGCCGCCCTGTGGGTGCTCCTGGCCGACGAGGACCGCGGCGCGTACGGCGGCCGGCGGTTGCGGTAGGGGAGAGAAGAGAGAGAAGAAGAGAAGAGAAGATGCCTCCGGCGGCCGGGAGGGGGTCACCCCCTCCCGGACCCTATA
>CAZIJE010000024.1:0-37422 GCA_964539435.1 uncultured Desulfovibrio sp. | reverse complement strand
CAGTGCCTGCTGGCGGCCAAGGCCCGGCACCCGGACGACCTGGAGATCGAGCGCCGCCTGGAGGCCCTGTTCCGCCGCCTGCCCGGCCGGGACGTGGAGCGGGTGGGCCTGCTGTCCCACCTGACGCTGCACAGGCCCGACGACTGGTCCCTGGGCCTGGAACTGGGGCTGGCCGACCTGGCCGTCTTCCGCCGGGAGGCCGGGCTCGAGGAGATCCGCCTGGCCGGAGCCACGGCCGCGCGCCTGGGCCAGGAGGCCCGCTTCGCCCGCCGCCTCGCCCTGGCCGACCCCGACGGCAGGATACGCCGGAATCTCGCGGAATAATGCAAAAGAACCGGGGCGCCGCCCCGGGCCCCGCCCGGGGGGTAATACCCCCGGACCCCTTGAAGGTGCAACATGGTTCCTTGCCCTGGACCAAACGAGCCTGCCCCGTCGCGGGGGTCCGGGGGGGATCATCCCCCCCGGCCGCCGGAGGCATCTTTTCCTCCCACGCGCCCCCTCCGCGTCGTCCATTTCTCCCTGACGCCCCTGGCCGGCATGCCGGTGCGGCTGGCGGCGGCCCTGCGACGTCACGGCGGCGTGGACGCGCGGCTGGTGGACGCCACCCGGTTCGGCCTCTTCGGCCAGGACGTGGTTTTTGACGAGACCCCGGACGCAGCCGTCGCCCTGGCCGAGGCGGCGGACGTCATCCATCTGCACAATTATCTGGACCTGGCCTCAACCCGGTTCGCGCCCATCGACTTCGCGGCCCTGGCCCGTCGCGGCGCGGCCGTGGTGCGCCAGTTCCACAGCACGCCCGCCCTCGTGGCCGGGACCATGGGCGTTTCGGTTGCGGACCTGCTGGCCGATCCCCTGCCGTCCCTGGTCATCGCCCAGTACCCGGAGCGGCTGTTTCCCCGGGCCCTGGTCGTGCCCAATTTCGTGCCCGAGGATGCAGCAGGCTACTTTCCGTCCGACGCGCCGCCCGAGACGGACGTCTTTTTCAGCCACACCAAGACCGTGGGGGCCTTCGAGGACCGGTGGAACACCAAGGCCGCGCCCGAAGTCGCGGCCCTGCTCCGGGAACTCGGCCGCAGGCGCGGCGTCACGGCCGATATCGTGACCGGCCTGCCCCTGGCCGAGGCCCTGGCCCGCAAGCGCCGGGCGAAAATCGTCCTCGACGACCTGGCCTCGGGCAGCTACCACCTGACCGGCCTGGAGGGCCTGGCCATGGCCAAGCCGGTCCTGTCCTTCCTGGACGGCCGGTGCCTGGAGCTTCTGGCCGCCTTCGCCGGCACGGCCGCCTGTCCGTTCGTCAATGTCCGGCTGGAGGACGCCGGCCCGGCCATCGAGGCCCTGTTGGACGATCCCGAGGCGGCCCGGGACATCGGAGCCATGGGCCGGGAGTGGCTGTGCCGCCGCTGGAGCGCCGCCAGCCGGGTCGCCTTTTACCTGGACGCCTACGACAAGCTCCGGCGCGACCCCGCCCTCGTCCGCCGGCAGCCGGAACTGGCCCTGGACGGTCCGGGCCGTCGGTTTTTCGCCGCCGCCCTGCCCGAGGCCGTGCACGCGGCCCGGAAAAACGCCGTGCTCAAGGCCAATGCCCTGCCCCCGCCTCCGTACGTCTCGGGCCGGGACTTTTTTCCCTGGCGTTATTCCCGGAAATCCCACTTCGCCGCCTTTGCCCCGCCGCCGGAACTGGCCTTTCGGGACGCCGGCCTGGCCGACCTCAAGTACTACCAGCACCTGCTGGCCTGGCACGTCCTGTCCGCCAGTCTGCCCGAGGGCGCGACGGTCCTGGAGATCGGCGGGGGCGACTCCCCGCTTGGCCGGGTCCTGGCCGGGCGGTTCGACTACGTCAACCTCGACCCCCTGGCCGGGTGCGGCAACGGTCCGACCGCCCTCCCGGCCGCGCCGCCGGGCCGGCTGGTGCGCGCGGCCCTGGGCGATTTTTCCCCGGCGCTTCCCGACCGTTTCTTCGATGCGGTGGTGTCGGTCTCGGCCCTGGAGCACGCGCCCGAGGACCCGGCCGCCTGGCGGGCCATGGCCGCCGACCTGGCCCGGCTCGGCCGGCCGGGCGCGCTCCACCTGCACCTGTTCGACGTGGTGGCCCGGCCGGACGGCCCCTGGACCAACGGTTTGTTGCCCTACCTCCTGGCGCTCCTCGGCCGTGGCCGCGAACTGACCCCCTTTGCCGCCATGGCCGCCGACCCGGACTGGCACTTCCTGGACCGGGCCGCCTACGACCGCAACTGGCGGCCCGTGACCGGCCAGTCCTTCGAGGCCTTCGGCCGGGCCTTTTCCTGGAACCTCTGCTTCCGGGCCGAGGAACTGCCGTCGCCTCTCCCCGAAGAAGGCGACGCCGGACACCGGACCGCCGTGCTGCTTGGCGCGGACACGGCCGCGAGCCTGGCCCTGCCGGAGATCCTGGTGAGGACTAAGCTCCCGGTCATCCGGCTGGTCACGCCGTCCTTGAACCAGGCGGCCTTTCTGCCGGCCGCCCTGGACAGCGTGCTGTCCCAGCACTATCCCCGCCTGGAATACGTGGTCCTGGACGGCGGCAGCACCGACGGGTCGGCGGCCATCATTCGCCGGGCCTCCCGGCATTTGCAGGCCTGGCGCTCCTGTCCGGACGCCGGCCACTACCCGGCCGTGGCCGAGGGCTTCGCCGACACCGGAGCCGCCCTCCTCGGCTGGCTCAACGCCGACGACCTGCTCCACCCCCTGGCGCTGATGCAAGTCGCGGACGCCTTCCTGTCCGACCCGGCCGCGCGGTGGATCACCGGCCGGCCCACGGCCTTCGACGCCTCGGGACAGGTCAGCTGGATCCGGCCGGACCTGCCGGACTGGACCCCGGACGTCTTCTACGGCGGCGACCTGCGCGCCTTCATCCAGCAGGAGAGCACCTTTTTCACCCGGGAACTGTGGCAGGCGGCCGGGGCCGGTTTTTGCATGGACTTTCCCCTGGCCGGGGACTTCGACCTGTGGCTGCGGTTTTTCAGGCTGACCGGGCTTCGCGTCGTGGACCGCCTGATCGGCGGCTACCGGCTCCACAACGCGAACCGGGCCGTCCTTTGCCGCGACCAGTACCTGGCCGAGGTGCGGATAAGCCTGGAGAAGCACCGCGATTTTTTTGACGCGAGGAACGACCATCCATGAACATCGGAGCCATGGTGCCCGCCCGGCTGGGCTCCCGGCGGCTGCCGCGCAAGAACATCACCCTGTTTGAGGGCCGGCCGCTCCTGTGCCGCACCCTGGACGTGCTGCTCGAAAGCGGCGTCTTTTGCGACGTCACGGTCTCCACGGAAAGCGGGGAAGTGGCCGCGCTGGTCCGCGAGCTCTATCCGGCAAGCGCAATTTCCGTCCTCATGCGGCCGGACGCCCTGGCCGGCGACGACGCGCCCCTGGCCCAGGTCGCGGACCACTACATGGCGTCCCGGCCCCGCCTCCACTGGGGCGGGCTTTTCATGCCGACCTTCCCCTTCCGCCGGGCCGCGCGCCTCGTGGAGGCCGCCGCCGCCATCCACACCGGCTATCCGCTGCGCGTCCAGGCCGTGCGGCCCGAGCAGCACTGGGACCGGGACTACCACTTTCCCCATGCCGGGGGCTTTGCCCCGGTCTTCGCCGGCTTTCCCAACCTCCTGCGCTTCTCCTCCACCAGCTACATGCTCTGGCGGCGCGAGACGCCCCAGTGCGCAGCCATGCGCCTCGGCTACCACCTCGCCGAACGCGAGCACCGCCTCCGCATCGGCCTCGACGAGACCGTGGACATCGACACCCCGGCCGACCTCGACCTGGCCCGCCGCCTGGCCGCCGGGGCGCGGCTCCTCCAGACCCCGGTCACGACCCGCGCCCACGGCCCCTGGTTCGTCCAGACCCCGGCCACAGTCACGGACGCGGACTTCGCCGCCTTCCTCGACTGGCTCGGCCCGGAACTCCTGGCCGACCCGACCCGGCCCATCCTCATCCTGCAACAGCCCGAGCCGCCGCTTTTCACCGCCCGCCTGGTCAGCGACCTGCCGGAACTGCACTTTTTAAACCCCACCGCCATGGACCACACCTGGTCGCCCCGGTACGTGGCCACGGCCAACACCGCCCACTGCCTGCCGGTCTACCAGCAGAGCCCGGTCTGGCGGTGCGTCGCTCGCGACGCCCCGCTCCACGCCCCGCCCTGCCCGGTCAGCCGCGCCGACCTCGGCCGGCCCGTCCCGGCCGAGGAACGCCTCGTCCCGGCGGACCGGGTCCGGTTCGCGCAAGACATGGCCAGCCTGCCCTTCTACCAGGGCGCGTATACCGTGGAAGAGGAAGAGAGCGGGCAAGGATAGTCCGAGAAACGGGAACACCGGCGACATCCTGAGGAGCCGGGCCCTTGCGAATCCTTGCGAAGGGGCAATCCGGAAAATCAGGGGCGGGAAGCGCGGCGGTCGCGACGGGGGAGGCGAAACAACGAGGGCAGACGCTGCTTGCGGCAAGCCTTTTCGGCTTTTGTGCGGCCTTTGCCCCGCCTCCCCGTCTTTCCAAGGGCCGTCGCTTTTCCGGTCTCCCGTTGCCGCAGGTCCCGCGGCAACGGGCAACCGGTTGCCCGCCGGCTCTCCGCGCCTGACGCCGCCACCAACTCACGCCGCGTCGCCTCGTCTTATTTTCTCGCAAGGAACCCCGGAGCATATTTCAAGGCTCGTTCAGGTCGCGCCGCTCGGTTGCCGCTCTCTTCTGCCGCTCTCCTCCCCCCTGGTCCGGGTTCCTCCGCCGCATGAGAAGGCAGTAAAATATTCTGTCCAAATGGACACAGGCCTATACGTATGCTAACAAACACCGGCAATGCGTTCCCAGACTCTCCATTCCTCGGAGTATAACTAATCGAATCTCTCCATAGTCCAGGAAATTTATCCATGCAGTCTATTTTCAAGCCCGCTCTTGGATTCGCTGCTTCATGCCTGCTTATTTGTTTGTGCATCCCTTCTCCGGCCTATTCTATAACGCTTCCCATCGAGGGCGCTGTTCGCAACAGTACGGAAACCTTTCTCGGCAAGGCCGTGGTGCACCTGAGCGGCGTCGGAAGCGTACGTCTGGAGACCAATAAAAACGTGACGTGCACGGGCGGTTTCGTTCACACGGACCATCGAAAAGGCAATGGGACCATCCGATGCGATGACGGCCGAAGGGGCGTCTTTGACTTTGTGACACGGGGCCTGTCCGGCTCTGGCGCCGGGAAAATAGGCGACGAGGATTTCGAGTTCCGCATCGGAAAGTAACGGCCAAACAGCAGGAGGCCATGCCATGCGCAAGCGTATGCTCGCACAGCCCGCGCCGCCTCTCCTCCCGGACGGGCAACGCTGGTTGGCGTTGGAAAGCATCGTGCAGGCGGAGTTGACTTCCGAGGATCCGTCGCACCCGATGGAAGCGGCATTCCAACCCGGAACGACATCAGGCTGGCGCGCGTCCGCCCCTGGCAGGCAGACCATTCGGCTCTTCTTTGACCAACCCCACCGGATACGGCGCGTCCATCTTGTCTTTTTTGAGGACAACGCACCGCGCACGCAGGAATTCCTGCTGCGGTGGTCATCGGACAACGGCCTTTCTTACAGGGAAATCGTGCGCCAGCAGTACACGTTCAGCCCGCCCCAGACTGTCCTGGAAATGGAAGACTACGCCGTTGACCTTCCAGACCTGAACGTGTTCGAGATCAGTCTCTTGCCCGACATCGGCGGCGGGGATGCCCGCGCATCGCTCGCGGAGCTCCGGCTTGCCTGAGCGGTCCCGGCGTCGGGCCTCTGTCCATACCCTGCCCGTTGCTGTCCCGGCCCCGCGGCCCGGGCACCCGCTCACCGGGCAAGGCCCCGCCTTTTGCCGGCCGCGTGGCAGCGGAGGACAGCGCCGGCGCTCCTTTCCTCCAAAAGCCCGCGCCCTCGAAAAAACAAGACCAGCCTTTCCCTCCTCGCCTACGGCCGGTACGCCGGCAGCGTCTGTTCGCCGCCTTCCCCGAGCAGGAGGAACACGTCCATGCGCAGGCCCACGGGCAGGTCGGCGGGGGGATCGACGTCGATCAGGGTTTCGAGGATGCGGGTGTCGTTTTTCTCGGCCGGATCGTCGGTGCGGATGTTCTTGCGGCCGAGGATCTTGGCGATGCGGGTGACGGTGCCGGTGAAGGTCCGGTCGCCGTAGGCCTCGGCCATGAGGCGGACCTTCTGGCCGACCGCCACGCGGTCGATGTCGCGTTCGTCCACGTCGGCCCGCACGCGCAGCCGGCCGATGTCGCCGACCGTGACCACGGGCGTGTCGAAGGACACGGACACCATTTCCCCGGCCCGGCGGTGCTTGCGCAGGACCACGCCGTCGATGGGCGAGCGGATGGCGGCTTTTTCGGCCAGGGCCCTGGCCTCGGCCACCCGGGAACGGGCCTCGGCCACTTCGGCCATGGCCCGCTTGACGTCCTCCTCCCGGGCCGGGTCGTCGACCAGGCGGAAGCGCTGGCGCGAGGCGTCGAGGCGTTCGGTGGCGACCCTGTATTCGCGTTCGGCCCGGTCGGCCTCCTCCCGGGACAGGACTTCCTTGGACAGGAGCCGGCGGCGGCGCTCGTTTTCCACCCGGGCCACGTCCAGGACGGCCCGGGCCTCCTCCACGGCGGCCCTGGCCTCCTTGCGCTCCATCTCCCTGGCTCCGGCCAGGACCTTGGCCAGGGCGGCGTCCCGGGCGGCCAGGACCTGCTCGGCCGCGTCGACCCGGGCGGCCAGTTCGTCCGCGACCAGCAGGGCCAGGACCTGCCCCTGGCGCACGGTATCGCCTTCCTCGACCAGGACCTCGCGGATCTTGCCGGCGATGTCGAACCCGAGGCGCATTTCCTCGGAAACCGGCTCCACCCGCCCGGGCGCGGCGATCCAGGCCGGCGCATCTCCCGGGGAAACGGTCGGGGACGGCGGAGAGACGGCGGACCGGACCGTGGGGGCCGGCGGCGGCGGGGAGTTTTTTTTAAGGCCGCCGCCCCGCAGCCAGACGATTCCGCCGAGAACCATGGCAACGGCCAGGGCCAGAACGCCCAAACGCAACATCATGTCTTTTTCTCCCCATCGGCCCCGTTTGCCACGATGTGGCCGTCCTCGATGCGAACGACGCGGTCCGCGAATTCGGCGATGCGGGCGTCGTGGGTGACGATGATCACGCTCCGGCCGTGGGTCACGGCCAGGTTGCGCAGCAGCTTGATGACGGAGCGGCCGGTTTCGGAATCCAGGGCCGCGGTCGGCTCGTCGGCCAGGAGGATTTCCGGTTCGGCCACCAAGGCCCGGGCAATGGCGATCCGCTGTTTCTGGCCGCCGGAGAGGTCCCGCGGCAGGACCCGGTACTTGTCGGACAGGCCGACCGCGTCCAGGGCGGCCCGGGACCGGTCCCTGGCCTCGTGGCCGGTGACGCCGCGCAGATCCAGGGCCACGCGGACGTTTTCCTCGGCGTAGAGGGTCGGGAACAGGTTGTAGCCCTGGAAGATGAAGCCGATGTGGTCCAGGCGCACCTTGGCCAGTTCCGGCTCGGGCAGGCCGGCGGTCTGGCGGCCCATGACCGTGACCGAGCCGCCGGACGGGGCCAGGATGCAGCCGAGGATGGAAAGGAGCGTGGTCTTGCCGCTGCCGGAAGGGCCCATGAGGAGCGCCACCTCGCCGGCGGCCACGGCCACGTCCACGCCGCGCAGGGCCGGAACCTCGACCTTGCCGAGCCTGAAGACCTTGGTGACGCCCTCGGCGCGCAGCAGGATGTCGGAAGCGGCCATGGATCAGGCTCCCCGGAAGACCATGGCCGGGTCGATGGTCGTGACCTTGCGGATGGAGACGAGCCCGGCCGTGACGCACATGATGACGGTCAGAAAGAACAGGCCCACGGCCATGGGCGGGGTCAGGACGATGGACGCCCCGCCCCGCGCCGCCAGATCGACCAGAAAATAGCTGATGACGATGCCGCACCCGTAGCCGACCAGGGCCGCAGCCACGGCCTGGGTGACGATGATCCGGTGGATGTAGCCGCCGGGCGCGCCCATGGCCCGCAGGGTGCCGAATTCCGGCAGGTGGTCCATGGTGGTGGCGTAGAGCGTCTGGGCCACCACCACCCCGCCGACCACCAGCCCCAGGCAGGCGGCGATCAAAAGGGCCATGCCGGCCCCGGTGGTGAACATCCAGTAGTACTGAGTCTTGCCCGCGAATTCCGAGCGGGTGAAGACGTCGACGTCGGGCACGCCGGCGGCGATGGCGTCCCGCAGGGCCTCGGGGGCGAGGCCGGCCACGGGCCGCACCAGGATGTAGGCCGCTTCCCCGTCTTTCAAGTTGGTGTACTTGAGGGCGTTTTCGAACGAGGCGAAGACGTAGGGCGAGGTGGTGAACGACCGGATGCCGGAGGTCAGGGCCACGATCCTGGCCCGGCGGTCGCCGATCTCCACGGACTGGCCGAGGCCCTCGACCCCGAGCTTGGAGAGGTAGAGCGCGTCCACGGCCACGGTGTCGGGCAGGCGCAGCGCGGCCAGGCTTCCGGCCACCACGGCCCAAGGGTGGCCGAGGCCCGAACCGATGTCGAAGCCGACCATCTCCACGGACTCCTGGCCGCCGGACGGCTTTTTCCAGTTGGCGAAGCGGACGATGAACCGCTCGGCCCGGGCCACGCCCGGCACGCCCAGGATCTGGTGGAACTTGCGGGACGGCAGCGGATAGGTGACGTCGAAGTTCCGGACCCCGCGCGAGCCGACCCAGACCTCGGCCTCGGTGTTCTCGATGACGCTGGAGGTGGCCTGGGTGAATCCCACGAACAGGCCGCCCTGGACCGCGATCAGGACCACGGCGAACACCACGCCGGTCAGGGTCACGGCCAGGCGCACGCGGTCGTGCAGGAGGTTTCGCAGGGCGATACGGATGATCATAACGTCAGGCCGGCTGTTGACAGGCTTCCGGCACTTAGGCCGCTACCTTATCCGGCGGCGTCGGTAAAGGGGCAAGGAAGCGGTCACCGGGCCGGGCAGCCGGCCACGATGGCGTCGGCCATGGCCTTGGCGGCCGCCACGGGCATGAGCCGTCCGTCCGGGATCGGCTCCCGGTCCATGGGCGCGGCCGCCTGGCAGGCGGTGTCGCCGGTCCGGCCGAACCACCGGACGGCCAGTTCGCCGGCCAGGATCTCGGCCACCCGGGCGTTGCCTTCCGGGCTCCAGTGGGTGTCCCGGCCGGAGTAGGTCCCGTGCCCGTCCGGGGTCGTTTCGGCCAGGCAGGGGGCCAGATCCAGGATGTCGCCGGCCGGCAGGCCGACCGCGTCGGCCAGCTCCCGGGTGACGCGGCCGGGAAGGCCGAGGTCCAGGCCGGCCGGGTCCAGGCCCAGGTCCCGGGCCGCCCGGGCGGCGACCGTGGGCGAGACCGCCGACAGCGGCGGGGAGAGCATGACCAGGACGGGCTTGCCCGTGGCGGCCACGCGAGCGGCCGTGGCCAGGAAGAGCTGGTACCACGGCAGGGCGTTTTCGTAGGCGAACAGCGTCTCCTTGAAATAGGGCCGCAGGTGCGAGCGCATCTCCGCAGCCATCTGGTCCGGGGACAGGGGCAGCAGCGACCGGTAGCGCGGGTCGGCCCCGTCGGGCAGCACGCCCAGGCCGTCGAGGTCGGGCAGGCCGAGCAGCCGGCGCAGGCCGGCGTCGCTTTGCAGCTTGAAGACGATTTGCGCCTTGACGAAATCCATGAACCGGAAGGGGTACTGGCGCGGCACCAGGGTGTAGGGGCCGTAGGCCAGGCCGTGGCGGCAGGCGTCGGCCAGGGTTTCGGCCAAGGCCTTGGGGTCGTAGGGGGTCTGGCGGACGTCGTTGAAGTCGTTGCCCGTGTAGACGTTGAAGATGACGGCGTCGTAGTCCAGGGCCTGGTTCCAGAAATGGAACCGCTCCAGGTAGCCCGGAAAGGAGATGGACGGGAAGCCGAGGTTGACCACCCGCACCGGCCGGTCCAGGCCCAGGGCGTTCAGGCGCTTTTCCAGCACCGCGCAAAAGCCGTATTCGGGCTGGGTCACGGCGTAGGTGAAGGAATCGCCAAAGACCAGGATCCGGTACTCCCGGTCCGGCTTCCTGGCCGGGACCCGGCCCTGGTGGTCGTTTAAGAGCATCGCCTCCAGGGAAAAGGACGGGGCGTCGCGGACGGCGTACGAATAGAGGCCCTGCTTTTCATAGCGGCGGAAGAAGAAGTCCACGAGGTAGCAGGCGGCCACAATCTGGACGGCCACGAGGAGCACGATGCCAAAAAGGCGCGGCAGGCGTTTCATGGTGTGGTGTGTCGGAGGGTTTTCCGGCCGGCCGCGCCCGAGCGCGGCCGGGAGCGGCTGCGGTGCGCCGGATGGCGTCGGCCCGGCGGCTCAGTGCCGCAGCACCGCGCCCTCGCCGGCGAAAAAGACGGCCCCGGCCGGGGGCGGCCCCGTGGCCGCCAGGGCGGCCCGGGCCTTGGACGAGCCGTACACGGCCTTGTAGCCGAAGGATATGGCGTAGCCGCCCGGGGCCTGCCCGGCCGGCGACAGGACGAATTCGAAGGGCACCACCGCGTCCGGGCCAAGGGGCATGCCCTTGTAGGTCTTTTCCGAAGAGGCCAGGACGTTGCCGGCCGGATCGCGCAGGTAGGCGGCAAGCGTCAGCTCCTCCAGCCGGTCGACCCAGGGCGGCAGGTCGTCGGCCACGGGCGTGGCCCGGCCGCGCACGGCATAGCCCTCGCCGGCGCGCGCGCCCGTGAACTCGAAGCGCCAGAACCGCATGGCCAGGGTGGTCGGCGGGCCGGCGGCCAGGGGCCGGGATTCCAGGTGGGAGACGGTCAGGCTGGCGCAGCCCGAAGCCACGGCGCAGGCGAAAAACGCCAGGGCCATGGCGGCCAGCCGGACGGTCCCGTCGCGCGTCACTCGCATGCGTCCCCTCCCCTGCCGTCCCGGGGCGTCACTTGCCCGGCGGGCCGGCCACGATCATTTCGGCCAGGGTCAGGTCGACCTTGGGCGGCCGTCCGGGCTTGCCGCCCCACAGTTCCATCTCCAGGCCGGCCAGACGCCGCAGAAGCGGCGTGCGGTCCATGGCCTTGACGGCCGGATTGCCGGCGGCCAGCGCCTGGCACGGCCCGCAGCCCGGAAACTCCCGGACGCCCATGCCGCCAAGGAGCACGTTGGGCACGCCGTGGAGCCGGCAGATCATGAGCCGGTGGGCGTAGAGCCCGCACAGCCCGTCGTCGTTGACCGGGCACATGAGGCGCGGGGTCTCGCCCCGGGCCAGGGCCTCCCGGGCGGCGGCCACATAGTCCCCGGCCCGGGCCTCGTACGCGGCCCGGCGGTCCGCCGGCAGGCCGGCCAGGCCCTTGTGGAGGTAGAGCCACTCGACCAGGGTGTGGTGCTGGAAAAAACTCAGGCAGCAGTTGTCCGCGCAGCCGGCGCAGTCGAGGCCGACGGCCGTGGCGGCGGCGGCATAGGCCTTGTCCATGTCGGCGTAGAGCGCGGCCAGTTTGTTCAGGACGGCCCGCAGGCGCGAGGCCGGAAACGATGGGGTCACGAAATGATTCCTTGCAGTATCTGTTCGACGCAGTCGTCCGGCGACGCGCCGCTGCTGGTTACGGTCAGGTCGGCGGCGGCGGCGTAGAGCGGCTGCCGCTCGGCGTACACGTCCGGCAGGGTCAGGCCCTCCCGGACCACGAAGGCCCGCTGGCCCGGATCGCCGACCCGGGCCAGGAACGTGGGCAGGTCGATGGCGAGGTGGACCACCGGCCCGCAGGCCCGAAGCCTGGCCACGGCCCGGGGGCCGTAGACCACGGACCCGCCCGTGGCCACCACGCACCGCTTGACCGACAACCCGGCCACCACGTCCTCTTCCAGGCGCAGGAATGCGTCCAGCCCGACCCGGGCCAGCAGCCCGGCGAGGGTCTCGCCGCAGGTGGCCTCGACCAGCCGGTCGGTGTCCAGGCAGGCCCAGCCCAGGCGTCGGGCCAACAGGGCCGCCAGGGTCGATTTGCCGGCCCCGGCCATGCCGATCAGGCTGACGCACCGTTCGTCGGAAGTCCGGCCCAAGAGGGATGGTTGCATGTGCCCGCGCCTTGCCGCCGTGGCGGCAGCCGCACCCTAGCCTTTTTCGGCCGGAATTCAAACCCGGGTTTCCGCGTTGTCAGCGGGCCGGGCTTTGGCTAGGATGGCCGGACGCGCGACGGTCCTGGCGCGCCTGCCGGGAGGAGCATGTCCGAGAACACCCTGCGGCTCATTGCCGCCTATACCGAAGAGGCCTGCGCCCTGCGGACCCGCTTCTTCGCGGAAAACGCCGTCCTGGTGGACAAGGCGGCCCGGGCCATGGCCGTGGCCCTGGCCCGGGGCGGCAAGATCCTTTTTTGCGGCAACGGCGGTTCGGCCGCCGACGCCCAGCACCTGGCCGCCGAGTTCGTCAACCGCTTCGAGCTCGAACGGCCGCCGCTGCCGGCCATGGCCTTGACCACGGACACGTCCGTACTTACCGCTATCGGCAACGACTATGGCTTCGACCGGGTCTTCGCCAAACAGGTCCAGGCCCTTGGCCAGCCCGGGGACGTGGTGGTCGGCCTGTCCACCTCGGGCAACAGCCCCAACGTCCTGGCCGCCCTGGCCGCGGCCCGGGAAAAAGGCTGCGCAACGGTCGGCCTGGCCGGCCGCAACGGCGCCATCGTGCCCCTTTGCGACATGGCCCTGCTCGTGCCCCACGACCGGACGGCCTTCATCCAGGAAGTGCACATCGCCATCGGCCACCTGCTGTGCAAGCTGACCGACCACTACCTCTTCGAGGCCGTGATGGAGCTCGGCCCCTACCTCGAGGAACGGTAACTTCCCTGTCGGCTTTTTTTATTCTTGCAAGGAGTCTTTCGCCATGCCCATGTACGAATACACCTGCCAAACGTGCGGGGAATGCTTTGAAGAGATCATGTCCAGCACCGCGACGGACACGCCGCCCTGCCCCAAGTGCGCCTCGGCGGACACCAAAAAGCTGATGTCCGCCTGCCGCACCCGCACCGGCCCGGGCCAGACCGGCGCCCGCACGGCCGCGCCCGCGTCGGGCGGCGGCTGCGGCGGCTGCTCCGGCGGCAACTGCGCCTCCTGCCACTAGGTCGGCCCGAAACCCCTCCGGCCGGGCCGCCCCACGGACCGGCCGGTCCGAAACAATGTTTCCGAACAACCGGATAGTGCATGCGCCAAAAGCTCGTCATTGCCACCCGAAGCAGCAAACTGGCCCTGTGGCAGGCCAACCACGTGTCGGACCGGCTGCGCCGGGCCCATCCCGGCCTGGTCGTGGAACTCTTGCCCATGAAGACCAGGGGCGACAAGATCCTGGACGTGCCCCTGGCCAAGGTCGGCGGCAAGGGGCTGTTCGTCAAGGAGATCGAGGAGGCCCTGCTGGACGGCCGGGCGGACCTGGCCGTGCACTCCATGAAGGACGTGCCGGCCGAGCAGCCCGAGGGGCTGGTGGTCGGCATCGTGCCCGAACGCGAGGACCCGTGCGACCGGCTCCTGTCCGTGGCCCACGACAGCCTGGCCGCCCTGCCGGCCGGGGCCACCGTCGGCACCAGCAGCCTGCGCCGCAAGGCCCAGCTCATGGCCCTGCGGCCGGACCTTTCCATCATCGACCTGCGCGGCAACCTGGACACCCGGGTCGGCAAGCTCTTAGACGGCCAGTTCGACGCCATTGTCGTGGCCGCGGCCGGGCTCAACCGCCTGGGGCTGACCGCGCCCCACGCCGTGCGCCTGGGGCCGCCGGAGTTCCTGCCGGCCGCCGCCCAGGGGGCGCTCGGCATCGAATACCGGATCGACGATCCCGAAACCGCCGCCATGCTCGCCTTTTTCGACCACCCGGACAGCCGCGACGCCGTGGCCGCCGAACGCGGCTTCCTGTCCCGCCTGGAAGGCGGCTGCCAGGTGCCCATCGCGGCCCACGCCGCCATCCACGGCGACAGCCTGACCCTGGAGGGGCTGGTGGCCGACCCGGAAACGGGCCGGACCTTCCGCGACGCCGCCACCGGACACCGGTCCGAGGCGACCGCCCTGGGGCAACGCCTGGCCGACGCCGTGCTGGCCATGGGGGCCAGGGCCGTGCTCGACGCCGTGTACAAGACCGTGTCCTGACGCATGTCCAAAGCCGCGCTCAAGCAGCTGGCCCTGGGCCTCGTGGCCGCCGCCATCCTGGCGGCCATGACGGCCATGGCCGTGACCAGTCGGGTAAATGTCCACCCGGACGAGCTCGACCACATCAACGCCGGCCGCTACTTCATGCAGTACTGGGACTTCCCGGCCATGGACGATCCCAGGCTGGCCCAGACCTTCAGCAACTACGGCGTCACCTATCTGCAGCAGCTCGACGTGGTCTACTTCTTCGCCGGCAAGTTCGCCCGCCTCGTCCTGCCCCTGGCCGGCCAGGACTATCTGGCCCTGCGGTTTTTCAACGTCTTCCTGTTCGCCGTCCTGATGGTCCTGTTTCTGCGCCTGCCGGACGACCGGAAGATCGCCTTTGCGCCGCTTTGCATCACGCCCCAGGTCTGGTACGTCTTCAGCTACTTCAACGGCGACGCGTTTCCGTTTTTCCTCACCTTCTGCATGGTCTACCTCGTCGCCCGGCTCGATCCCCCGGCCAGCCCGCTGCCCCTTGACGTCCATGACCGAAACCTGCGCCGCCTGCTGTGGCTCGGCGCGTTGCTTGGGCTGGTGTGCATCTCCAAGCAGAACTACTATGTGTTTGCGGGATTTTTGCTGGCCTTTTTCGGCGTCTGCGGCCTGGCCGCCGGCAACCTGCGGGCAGCGGCGAAAAACGCGGCCGTGGTCTTCGTGCTGGCCGGACTGCTCTTTGCCGGCCGCTGGGGCTACAACGTCTACGTCAACCGCACGGTCCGGCCGGAAGTGCCGACGCAAAACGCGGAGAAATACGCCCGGGAAGACTACAAGCCCTCGGCCCAGGAGGCCGGCACCCAATTCTGGGGCCTGCGCATGCGCGACCAGGGCCTGACCTATCCCCAGCTTTTTTCCCTCTGGACCTGGCACATTTGGACGTTTCGGACGTCGTTTGGCGTCTACGACTACATGAAGATCTATGCGCCGTTCGTCTACTACCGCTACATCGGCTATCTGCTGTGGACGCTCATGGGCACGCTGGCCCTGGCGCTGGTCCTCCACGGCGGTCCGGCCGGCATCCCGGCCGTGGCCGTGTTTCTCCTGTTCGCCGGCCTGACCGTGTTCCAGTCCACCTGGCACTCCTGGGTCAACGATTTCCAGGCCCAGGGCCGCTACCTCTTTCCCATCGGGGCCATGGCCGGCATGCTCCTGGCCCGGTTCTCGGCGGCCGCCAACCGGACCCTGCCGGTCTCCATCCCCCTGGCCGCCGCCATGCTGGCCCTGTCGTTCTATTCGTTCCTCTTTGTCGGCCTGGCCAACATCCCCAAATAGACGCGGCCCTTTTCGGTGTCCCGCCGTCCCGTCGCTCCGCCGTCCCGAGGCCCGGCGTCGCCTCAGGCCGCAGCGGGATTGCGGATCCCGAGGGCGGCCGTCTCCTCCCTCCGGCAGGGGTCGACGACCAGCGCCGCCCCGCCTCCGGCGTCGGCCCTGGAGGCCGTGGATTTCCGCTGCGCGCCGCCCAGGGAGACGTAATTCCTCTTGGCCCGCAGGTCCCGCCGGTCGTAGACCATGGTGTACTTGAACCGTTGCCGATAGGCCCGCACCTGCTCGACGTAGGCCGCCTCTTCCGTTCTTCCGTCCATTCCGGTCATGAAAAACCCCCTGCTCTTTTTTCCCCGGGCCCGCGACCGGCCCCGGAGAGCGTGTGCAAATCCGCCCGTCGTGTCCTGGCGGCGCGGCCCCGGAATTTGGAGCCTTGGTTCCACCATAACCGATCACGACGCATATGACCAGCCGCGCCACGCCCTTGGCGGCCGTCCGCTTCGCAAGCCGGCCTTGATTCGGCTTGACCCCGGTAGGCAAAGCCGTACTCTTGCCCCGCCTGCAACCACACGGAGCCCATGACCACCATGAAGGACATTTCCCGCTTCCTGGCCGGATTCAAGAACTTTCAGCGCACCTATTTCTGCGGCGGCAGCACTTTTTTCGCGCATCTCAAACGCGGCCAGAACCCCAAGGTCCTGGTCATCGCCTGCTCCGACTCCCGCGTGGACCCGGCCATCCTCACCGGCTGCGAACCCGGGGACATGTTCGTGGTGCGCAATGTCGCCAATCTCGTGCCGGCCTATGAAAAGACCCCTGGCAACCACGGCGTGAGCGCCGCCGTGGAATATGCCGTCAAGGTCCTCGCCGTGGAGCACGTCATCGTGCTCGGCCATTCCTGCTGCGGCGGCATCCAGGCCCTCATGCACCCGAACAAGGAGCAGCTCGGCGAATTCATCGCGCCCTGGGTCACCATCGCCGAACCCGCCCTGCGCGAGGTCAACGCCCAACTGGCCGACAAGGACCTTCCCCTGCGCCAGCACGCCTGCGAAAAGGCCGCGGTCCTTGTCTCCCTGGAAAACCTGCTGACCTTCCCCTGGGTCTTCGAGCGGGTCATGCGCGGCGAAATGTACCTGCACGGCTGGTACTTCGACCTGGAGCGCGGCGAGCTGCTCAGCTACCTCCCCGAGACCGGCAGCTTCGAATCCCTGGTCGGCCGCTGCGAAACCGAACCCGCCCCCTGACGCCGGCCGCAGCCGGCTTCCCTCGCGCGCCACACTGCCCACAGTGTCTTGCCGCGTCTCCCGACCAGACAAAAAAGGGGCGGTGTTGGCCGCCCCTGGCATGATTTGTCGGTCCAAGCGACTTTCCGCGCGTCGCCCCCCACCCGAAGATCCCCGCGTGGCGCTTCAGGCGCCCGAACCGCTGCCGAGATCGAGCACCCGGGTCCCCGATTCCAGCCGCAGCGCCGCGCCGAGCGCAGCAAGCTTCTCGGGTGTGAACGGGTTGTGGATGCGGTGGGCACTTTCCGTAATGGTGAATATCCGTGGCATGTCCACTGTGGAAAATCTCCTTATGAAGGTGAATGGATTCGGCCAGAAGCTCATGCTCATGACAACGGCAAGCAATACCCCCATTCTCAAAGCCTTTCAAAGGCGCTGCATTGGCGGCCGTGTGCCGTACGGTTCCGATGAACTATTCCCTCGGCCACGCCAGAGCACACCGATGCAACAAAAGCACCAGGAAAGACGACCCTGATTCTCCCCAAGAAGCGTGCGTGCGTCAGGCAAAGCGTCACGCACTTTCAACAGATTGGTCACGGCCTGCCTGCGCCTTTTTTGGGGCGGGGGGAGCCAATTTTTTCAAAGCGTCAGGCAACCGTGATGGCCGCCAGGCTGAACATTCCCTATCCACAGCAATGTCGGAAGTGGTGAAAATTTTTCTCCAAGAAGGACAATTTTGATCTTATAATTCGGACATTCTTGTCTTATCCAAGCCGGGATTAAAAAATCCAGGCCATTGTTTTTTGACAAGCCATGCAAGTCGTTGTACCAACGAGAAGGTCTTGAGAGTGGAAACTGCATTTTGATTCGCAATTCATAATGGAGTGTCACTGCATTTGCAATAGTCGTGACACTACGTAGCGCAATGGAGCACCTTCTCGGCGACAGCCATCAGGGACAATTTCCGGACATCCGGACGCGGAACGTTCCTGGACAGGAGCCTGTGCCCGAATGCGGCTATGGCCCGGCAACGGACCGGTCGGTTGCTCCGGGCAGGGGCCACCTTGCCGCCCGTTGTACGCGGCATAAGGAAGGGGCGGTTCCTGGGAGGCCGTGGCAGGGCCTTTTGGCGTCTGTCGCGTTTCACGGCTGCATCGTGCTCGCGGCCGCCTGGCTCGGCATGTTTTCGGCATCGTCCGACCCGACGCGGCTGTCCGTCATGGAACTGTCCCTGGACGCCCTGCCGGGCCCTGGCGGCCCGGGCGGGGATGGGCAGGCCGTCGGCGGCGGGCAGGCCCGGGACAGCGACCCGGCCGCCGGCGCTGCGGCTGGTTCGGAGGCTGCCGCCGCGCCGCCTCCCCAGGCCGACACGTCGCCAAGCCCGCCCCGGAGCGACGATCCGGCGGCCCAGGCGGCCCTGGAGCCGACACCGGTCCTGTCGCCGAATCCGCTCGCCGCGCCCGACCTCCCAAAGCCCGTTCCCGCGCCGGCCCGTCCGAAACCGGCCCCCGCGCCCGTCAAGCACCCGGCCCAAAAAACCACGGCCGCCAAGGCGACCCCATCGGAAAAGCATTCCGCCCGGGAAGCCTCGGAAAAATCCGGAGACGCTCCGGCCGCATCCCCGGACCCGGGTCCCGGCCAGGGGGCGGGGCTGGCGGGCGACGGCCCGGGAAAAGGCCAGGGCCTTGGCCAGGGACCGGCGGGCAATGGCGGGGAAGGCCCGGGCGGCGGCGGGGGGGGCTATGTCGGCCGGTTCGGCCAGGGCGACGGCCCCAGGTTCCGGCATCGGGTCGCGCCGCGCTATCCCGACGCGGCCAAGCGGGCCAACAAGGAGGGGCAGGTGGTCCTGCAACTGGCCATCGACGCCCAGGGAACGCTGCTCAAGGTGGAAGTCCTGGTGCAAAACGGCCTGGAATTCGTGGAAGAGGCGGTGCGGGCCCTGCGCGCCTCCTCCTTTCTGCCCGCTTCCCGGCATGGCCAGCCCATTCCCTGCCTGGCCACCCTGGCCATCCATTTCAGGCTGGACAACTGACCCGCGGCCGGGACGAGGCCAAGGGGCAACCTCACCCGGACGTTCCGTGCTCCTGGCGGGCATAGTAGGCCCGACCCTCGAAGCAGGGACGGCACACGGTCAGGCCGTCGGCCTCCATCTCACGGCCGTCCAGGATGGTCTCCCCGCACCGGGCGCACCGGCCGGCCCGCACCGGCGGTCCGGGCAGGTCCTCGGGGCGCAGGGGCACGTCCACCGCCATGATGGAAAAGAGTTCGGCGGGGTCCACGGTGGCGATGTCCCGTTCCTGGCTCCTGCTCCCGTCGCCATCCCCGGACTTTGCCAGCGTGGCCACCCGCACGGCCCGGCCGGTTTTCAGGTTGACGAAGGTCGCGGCCATCTTGCCGTAATCGAGCACTTTCATGGTCCGTTTGCCCGGCCGGCAGCCGGTCAGGGCCATGATGGCGTCCGTGGCGCAGCGGTCGATCTCCACAAACACGATGAGATCTTTATTATCGGCTCCCTTGGGGTCGGCGATGCCGATGGCCTCCAGGCCGACCATGGTCAGGCGCGTGCCAATGGCGATGCCCTGGCAGATATCGCCGTGGAACCGGCCCGCCTCTTCCAGGAGCCGGGCATAGGTGTCGCGGTCTTTGTCGTTCATGAGGCGTCCTTCCGCCGCCAGGCGTTTCGGGTTTCCCTCCCGCTGCCGCCGCCGTTGCCGCCGGCCGGCTGCTCCTCCACGGTTCCCGCCCGTTTGGCCCGGCCTGGGCGGCGGCCGTTCCATGGGCCTGTCGCTCAGGAATGCTTGTCCCGGTGGATCACGGCCATGGACCCCTGGTTGTAGAGGTTTCGGGCAAAGCACTCGCAGGTGATGTCGCAGCCGGTGGCCACGTGCATGAACATGCTGCGGTTGCCCACGGCAATGCTTTTGCCCGCAAAGGCGAAGCCGATGGTGTCGGTCGGGATGCCCGTGAAGTAGCCGGAAAAGGGGTACTGCTTGGACTCGTCGTCATCGAGGTAATAGCGGTAGCCGCCGTTGTGCCGGAACACGCGGTGTCCGCCGCTGGTCAGGGCCAGGTACTGGGCGTCCCCGGGCTCGTAGCAGTACCAGTCCCGGCCGTTGACGCAGGCTTGGCGCGGCAGGCGGAAGTGCTCGTGGCCCACGCCCTCCAGGAAGACCAGGGCCACCTTGCGGTCTTGCAGCAGCGTCAGGACGCGCTGGCGGACATCGGTCAGGGAAGCCACCGGCCCCAGGGACGCGGACACGGGGACGGTCGCGTTCCTGGCCGGAACCATGGCCAGCCGGCGCAGGGACGATCCCTTGAAATACCAGCCTTCCCGGGACACGGCCATGTAGTCCGGCAACCGGCCGCCGTCGTGCGGGCCGCCTTCGAACAGGGCCAGGATTTCCGCCTTGGACGCGATCCGCTCCAGGCGCGGATGGGCGTCCAGGAAGGCCAGGTCCCGGTCCGACAGGCCATAGAGCCCGGCGTAGCGGGTGGACCAGTTGCTGGGGACGGCCAGACCGTCCAGGTGGCACAGGTCGATGGCCCCGGCCACGGGCGTCAGGTCGCCCGTGCCCACGGCCACGGCCATGAAACCGGACTCCCTGGAGAACCGTTCCATTTCGGCGAACGCGTCCTCGCACAGGGCCTGGCGTTCCGGGTCAGTCAGCCGGCCGTAGCGGCTCGAATAATACTGCCGGGCATAGGTCAGAAAGACGAATCGCGGCTCGTAGCGGCCGACCAGGTCCAGGGCCGTGTCCGTGACCCAGGGGTTGCTGTTGACGGCCGTGTCCCCGGGAAACGGATGCCGGGCGAGCACGTCCCGGACCATGCCCACCGTGGGGCTATCCGCCTCGGTCTTTTTCCCGGTCCGCAGGTCCACGACCTGCTGCCACTGCCGCGCGTCCAGAATGGCCAGGCTCATGCCGTCCCCTCCTTGGCGTTCCAGGCGACCGCGCCGCCCCAGAGGCGGATCGACCGGCCGCACCTCGGGCAGGCGTTCTCCCGGCAACGGTTGGCCGACAGCTTGTCGCCGCCGCAGCCCATGCTGAAACGTTCGATGACGGTCTCGCCGCAGGCCGGACAGACCGTGTTGACCCACTCCGAACCGATGAAGTTGTGGAGATAGAGGTACGGAAGTCTTTGGCGGCTGTGTTCCAGGCCGGCGTTGATGGCGGCGACGTTCTGGTAGTGTGCGCCGTTCATTTTGTGTTCCGGCAGGAGCCGGAAGACGTGCCAGGGGATCTCGGGATCGATGTCCGCCAGGATGTCGGCCATCCGGTCGAGCTCCTGGTCGTTGCCCGACTCGATGACCGGGGTGGTCACCTCCACATGCCGGTCCCGGGCCAGCCGCCTGATAAACCGCACCACCGGTTCGCTGTCCCGGGTCCCCAGGTACTTCCGGCAGAAGTCCGGGGACAGACCCTTGAGGCTGACATTGAAAAAGGAAAAGATGTCGGCAAGAAGCTCCGTGGCCCCCTCGGTGGCGTAGCCGTTGGTCAGGCAGCCCATGGGAATGCCCGCCGCCTTGGCCGCCCGGGAGAGGTTGCCGAGGGTCGGCAGGGAGACCGTGGGCTCGTTGACCGAAAAAACGATGTTGTGGCAGCCCATCTTCCCGGCCATGCCGACCAGTTCCTCGGGCGTCATGTCGAGCATGACGTCCTGCAGCGAGGCCGGGTCCTCCTTGGCCACATAGGCGTTGGAGCAGTAGCGGCAGTCCAGGTTGCAGCCGGCCGTGCCGGTCAGCAGGCTGCGACTGCCGGGATAGGCGTGGTAAAAGGGAAACGACTCGATCCGGGAGACGCCGTAGATGCACCACCGGTTCGGATACCGTTCCCTGACCGCGCCGTCCTCTTCCGCATACATGCGGCAGCGGCCGAACTTTTCCGGCCCCAGGTCGCATTTCAGCTCGCAGTAGTCACAGTGCATGGCCTCACCTCCGTGGAAGAAAGATGCCTCCGGCGGCCGGGGGGGATCATCCCCCCGGACCCCCTGAGCCCCTGTCGGCGTGAGTCGCGCCTCAAGGAGACGGCAGGCCTCCCGGCCCGGACAGGGAAAAGGGCGTGAACCAGACGGCCACGGCCACGGCCACGAACAGGAGGTCGCCGACCCGGGGCCGCAGCCGGGGGGGCGGCAGCGTGGCCGACACCCCCAGGCCCCGCAGTTCCAGGGACAAGGCCAGGTCGGACGCCCGCTTCAACTGGGCCAGGAAAATGGGAACGAACAGGGGCAGGAAATTCCACGGCTTGAAGAGCTGTTTCGGCTCGAACCCCCGGCACCGCTGGACCTCGATGACGTGCATGGCCATGGAAAAGATCGTGGGCAGGATGTTGACGACCGTGGAGGCGAAAAGGACCAGGCTGCCGGGCAGGCGCAGGCTCCGCAGCGAAGTGATCATGTTGGAAAAGGTGGTCCATTTCACCAGCAGGATGTCGACCAGGACGACCACGAGCAGGCGCAGGGCGTAGAGGCAAAACCAGCCCAGGGCGAGGGGGACGCCCTCCCGCCAGGACCCCGCCTTCTCGACCCCTCCCAGTATGAACAGCAGGCACCAGACCGGCATGCTGCCGACAAAGGCCAGCAGGATCAAAAGGACGCACCGGTCCAAATCCCGGGACAGGGCCAGCAGGCCGAACAGGACCAGGACATAGGCCGTCAGGATGCGCCAGTCCTGGCAGGCGAACACGAAAATCGACGCCGACAGGGCGAAAAGGCATTTGGACAAGGCATTGGCCTGGCGCAGGGCGTGTATCATGAGACCAGCCCGGGGTTTGGCCGGTCCGCCACGATCCGGCCGTTTTCCAGGGTGATAAGCCGGGAGGCGGCCAGGACGGCAAAGTCCCGCTCATGGGTGGCGATGAGGATCGTCTTGCCCAGAGCGGCCTGCCGCCGGACCAGGGCGGCCATGACACCCATGTTGGCGTCGTCGAGGCCGGTGGTCGGCTCGTCCAGGCACAGGACCGACGGCGCGGCCACGAGCATGGACGCCAGGCACAGACGCCGCTTTTCCCCGAAACTGAGGGAAAATGGAGCCCGGTCGCCGTATTCGCCGAGCCCGACGGCGGAAAGCGCCTCCCCGACCCGACTGCCGCGTTCCGGCTCGGACACGCCGAGGTTGCCCAGCCAATAGCCGCATTCGGCGGTCACGGTATGGGCGAAGATCTGGTCGTCGGGATTCTGGAACATGAGCCCGACGTCCTTGGGGCCGCCGGGGCCGGCCGCCAGATCGATCCGGCCGGAGGACGCCTTGCCGAGCCCCTTGACCAACCGCAGGAGCGTTGTCTTGCCCGAGCCGTTGTCCCCGGTGATGGCCACGCACTCGCCCGGCCTGGCCGCGAAGGTGACGTTTCGCAGCACCGGCTTCGACTTGCCGTAGCCGAAGGTGACGTCCGAAAAGGAGACCAGGGGGCGGTGGCCGTTGACCCGGGGAAAGGGCGCGAGCGCCCGTGCGGACAGGGCCGGTCCGGGCGAAGCATAGGCCCCGGCCGGTCCGTCATGGACCAGCCGTCCCTCGCGAAGGGCCAGGAACCGGTCCGTGAATCCGGCCAGACGGCGCAGGTCGTGCTCGATGACCAGGATGACCCAGCCCTCTTCCTCGCTCAAGCGGACCAGGTGGCGAAACAGCCGGTCGGCCGAGGCCGCGTCCAGATAGCTGGTCGGCTCGTCGAGCAGGAGAATCCTTGGGCCGACGGCCAGCATGGAGGCGATGGCCGTCTTCTGCTTGAGCCCCAGGGAAAGGGCGCTCACGGCGGCGTCGCGCCGGCTCGTGAGGTCGAAGCGGTCCAAAAGCTCCTTGACCACCGCCCGGCCCTCGTCCTCGGGCAGGCCCCGGACCCGCAGGCCCAGGCCGATTTCCTCGGACACGGTCGTGCAAAACAGCTGGGACTCGGGATTTTGCCCCACAAGCCCGGAAAGCCCGGGCGGGCCGCCGTCCAGGCAGTCCCGGCCGCCCAGGCGGAGCCGTCCCGCGGTCTTGCCGACCAGGGCAAGCCGGTGCGCGCCGCACAGGTGGTAGCCCAGGGTGGACTTGCCCGATCCCGACGGCCCGACAATGCCGACCCGCTCCCCGGGCCGGACGGTCAGGCTCACGTCGGCCAGCACCGGCCGGTCCGAACCGGCCGGCGTGAAGGAGAGGCTTTCCAGTTCGATCATGGCAGGCGCAGCATGGTGACGAGGTGCAACGGTTCGATCCGCTTCCAGACGACCAGGCCCAGGTAGACGCCCAGGCCGTTGATGACCAGGGAAGTCAGGAGGCTGATGCCGAAAAGGAGCTGGGTGGCCGTGGCCCAGGGCATGCCCATGGCCACGCGCACGGCCATGCCCATGGTCGGAGCCAGGAGCCCGGCGACCAGCACGGCCACATAGGCCCGCCCCAGGGGCATGGACCGGCGCAGCAGGGAAAAGAGCACGTCGCAGACAATGCCCTGGGTGAGCGCCGGCACGAGCTTGAGAAACCCGGCCTCCCCGCCCGCTCCGGGCATGAAGGCCGCAGCCAAAAGCCCCCAGGACAGTTCGAACAGGATGAGCACGCCGAACCGGTCCAGCATGAGCCTCGTGATCACAATGAGCATGAACGGCACGATCATTTCCACCCGGGCCACCTGGTGCAGGGCCGTGAGCTGCAGCGCGGTCTTGAAAACCATGCCCCAGCCGAAGTCCAGGGCGACCATGGAGGCGAAAAAGACCACCTGGGCGGTGGTCAGCCGGGGCACGCTCAGAACTTGCATGACAGCTCCAGGAAAAGCATCCGGCCGGGGTTCATGCCGTTGGAGTTGCGCACGCTGATGTAGCGGTGGCCGAGGATGTTTTCGGCCGAAAGCGAGAGTTCGTAGTGGTCGCCGTATTTGCCCAGGAAGTCGAGACTGCGCCAGAGCTTGGCGTTGAGCAGGGCATGGGGGGCGATGGTCAGCGCGTTGGTGTTGAGGTCGTCGGTGTACTGCAGGCCCACATACTGCACGGCGACGCGGTTGTTGACCCACGGGTTTGGCCAATTGAAGCCGACATTGAAGGAATCCTGGGGCACGTAGGACAGAAACTTGCCGATCAGGTCCGGCCGGCCCGGGAAGTCGGTGATCCGGGAATCGTTGAAGGTGTAGTTGCCAAACAGGGTGAAGCGCTTGAGCCAGGGGATGTTTTTGTGCTTGAACGGGGCGTACTCGACGTCGCATTCGGCGCCCCAGACCTGGACCTGGCCGACGTTCTGGCTCTGGTACAGCTTGGAGCCGGCCGTGATGTTGTAAATGAAGTCGTGGCCCACGGAGAAATAGCCCGAGCCAGAGAACTTCAGGTTGTCCAGGGGCTGGTAGTCGCCGCCGATTTCGAAGGAATCCAGGGTCTCCGGGCCGAGGCTGGGATTGGCCAGCTGATAGCTGTTGTTTTTCATCTGGCCGCTGCGGTACATGGAATCCAGGGGCGGCGCCCGGAAGGCCCGGCCGTAGGAGGCGTAGGCGCTCAGGTTGTCCATGAAGAAGTACTTGACCGAGGCGCGCGGGGTCCAGGCATCCCAGGTGTGTTCCGGGAAGTAGTCGTTGTACTGGGTGAGCGACGCAAGGGTGGTGTCGTAGTGACCGTCGTAGGTGGTGGCCCGGTCGTAGCGGATGCCGGCCAGAAAGATCAGCTTGCCGTCGAAAAAGCGCAGCTGGTCCTGGAAAAAGCCGCCGAGGTTGCGGATCTTGCCGTAGTTGGTGGCGAAGTCCGGAGAGGTCCGGTAGTAGTCCGTGCCGTCGATGTTGCCTTCGCGGTAATCGAAGCCGGCCGTGAAGGTGTTAAACGCCCACTGGCGGGACAGGTTGGTGAGCAGGCCGTAGTTCTGGCGAATGATCTTGGAGTCGACGCGGCTGTAGGTCGAGATGTCGGTGGCGTCCTTCCAGGACTCGTTGCCGCGCTCGTGGTTCTCGTTGGTGAAATAGCCGTTTATCTGTCCGGACCAGCCGGCCCAGGAGCCGGTATAGCGGGCCTGCCAGTAATCCGTGTTGTAGTCCCGGTGCTGGCCCTTGTAGGCCAGGTACTTGGTGTTCTCGCCGAAGCTCTGCTCGTCCCTGGTGTAGTTCAGCTCCAGGTTGTTTTCCTCGTTTAAGTCCCAGCCCGCCTTGCCGCCGATGGTCTTTTCGTTGACGCTGTTTTTCACAGTGAACCGGGTCTGCTCGTCATTGGGGGTGGCCTTGTAGCCCGGCGAGTTGTGGAACATGCCGGAAACCCGGGCATAGACCCCGCGCGCCTCCTCGGAGGTGCGGAACCCGGCCACGCCGCGCAGCCGCCAGTCGTCGTAGGTCCCGTAGCTGGCCTTGGCGTCCAGGTTGTAGCGCTTGGTCGGCTTCTGGGTGATGATGTTGATGACGCCGCCCATGGCGCTGCTGCCGTAGACCGCAGCGGCCGGGCCTTTGAGGACCTCGATGCGCTTGACGTCTTCCAGGTTGATGCGGTTCCAGTTGACGTCGCCGAGGTCGGCGGTGTTCATGGGCGCGCCGTCGAGCAGGACCAGGGTCCGGCCCTGCTGGTTGCCGCCAAGGCCGCGCAGGGTGAGCCAGACCCGGAAGGAGTAGATGCCGGTCCAGCGGGTGGACTGGGTGCCCGAGACGTAGGAGAGGGCCTCGTCCACGGTCTGGACGGGCATTTCATCGATCTCCTCTTTGGTGATGACCTCGACCCGGCCCGGCACCTCCTTGAGCGGCTCCGCGGTGCGGGTGGCCGTGACCACCATGTCGTCCATCATGGCCGAGGAAGTCGTTTGTCCCGCCGGCTCCTGCGCCGCGCGCGCCAGGGGGGGGAAGAGCAGGACGAGCAACAGCAAACATCCGCACCGTTTCATGCAACACCTCCGACAACAGCTTGGCATTCTTTTCCGCAACAACCGCTCCACAACCCGCCGCGACACCGGCCCGGCTCTCGGTTTCGGCCCGCTCAGGCCGGCCAAGGCAAAGACAGAGCCTGGGGATCATGAAAGCCGCCCCCGCTGCTCGAGAAACCTTGAGAAATTGCATCAATCCTTGGACGCAATTCCTGTTTATCAGTGTCTCAAAAAATGATTTTAGTTTGTTTCAAAATTTTCAAGCAAGGTCAACATTGGGAACAAACTGTCACTGATAAAACATTTGTCGTGTATACCTGAACCAACCGCTGTGAGTGTCACGGTTTTTTTATTAATCGTGCGCTCAATGTATTCGCTGCCCTTGAGCATTCGATCCTATCCTTGTCTTTGCGCAGTCCCAATTTTGCCATAGCCATGATTACTATTGACCGGGTGTGTAAACGAGAATACCCACTGTTCAAGCATGCTCTGGGAATTGTGAGACGGCTTGCTGCCACCCGCGCCGCATGGCTCGGGCGCAAGCCGCGCCATGGGCCGGGGACGGCCGCTGTCCGGGAACGGTTCGCGGCGGCGGGGATGGCGGACGTCCGTGGAAGGCGGAGGCTGGATAGCCGGACCGGACCGCGCCCGGGCGGCGCCAAGGGCCGGGCCAAGGCCGTGGAGGGGGAAAAGGAGCGGGCGTGCAGGGCGGCGCCTGCTTGCCGGCACACGCGCCGGATCGCCGGCGCGTCAGGGCCGGCTCGGTCCTGACACGCGCAACCGCATGCCCTGGAGGGGACACCGTGAGACAACAGCTGACCCAGGCGGATCTGCTCGCCGCCATTGTGGCCGATGCGCTTGCAATGCCTGATCAACCGGTCGCCAGGACGACCCGGGGCGAGCACCTTCTGGCCCTGGAGGCCGGGCGCGTGGGCCTGGCCTCCCTGGTTTCGGCCATTGACCCCGGCCTGGTCGGGGACGATCCGACGCGGTCCGTTCCGCCCGGAGTGTCCGCCCACGCCCTGGCCGCGCGCCTGGCCGACCCGGTGGCAACGAACACGAACCAGGCCTCCCTGGCCATGGCGGCGGTCAATTCCCTGCTCGGGCCGCCCCGGCACAGTTCCCCGGCCTGGGGGCAGGACGTCATCGTGGAGCGGGGGCAAGGCAAGAACGTCGCGGTCGTCGGCCACTTCCCCTTTGTGGAGGAGCTCAAGGACGCCTTCGCCAACTTCTGGGTCCTGGAGAAGCGGCCGCAACCCGGCGACCACGACGCCTCCATGGCCGGCGACCTGCTGCCCCGAGCCGACCTGGTGGCCGTCACCGGCACCACGCTCCTAAACGGCACCCTGGCCGGAATCCTCAACCTGTGCCGCGCCGACGCCCTGGTGGTGCTGCTCGGCCCCACCACGCCGTTCGCGCCCGGCCTGTTCGACTGCGGCGTGGATGTGCTCGCCGGCTGCGACATCGTCCAGCCGGACGCGGTGCATGCCGGCATCGCCGCCGGTCGCTGCTTCCGACACCTCGACGGGGCCAGGCAGCTGGCCTGGGAGAAGGGGGAGGGCCGGCCTCGGACCTGAGGCTCGGGGGGTGGGAGGCGTTCCAGCACCACGTCAGGACGCTCGGCTCGGCCGGCCCGCGCCACGGACATGCGTTCAGGCCGTTGTCCTGTCCGTGTTTGGCCCGAGAACCGCTTCAGGCTGCGACCGGGTCCGCCCCCCGCCCCAGAATGCGGGCATGCGGCGGAAACTCGGGAGCCGAGGCGGCCTTCTCGCTTGCAGGCAAGTGCCTGCCGGCTGACCAGGCTGTGTCGTCATTCACTTCAACCAAAGCCAAGTGGCTGCGACCAGCACAAAACCGAAAGTAAAAACCAAACAACGAAAAATGGGCTCCTGATCGTCATCAGCAGCCCATAAAATTTTTGGTGCCCGAGGCCGGAATCGAACCGGCACGCCCCTCACGGAGCAAGGGATTTTAAGTCCCTGGCGTCTACCAGTTCCGCCACTCGGGCACCGAACTGCTTCTTTTGCCTTATCCGCCCCCCCGGCGTCAATTCGGCCCGTAGCCCCGCATAGCCTTCGCCCGACGATTCTGCTACACCCCGCCCATGCCAAACGACCGCAAACGACTCGTCGTCCTCGGCCTCGACGGCCTGCCGCTCGACCTCGCCCGCGACCTGGCCGCCACCGGCCGGCTCCCCAACCTGGCCCGGCTCCTGGAGCTTGGCGCCACGGCCATCGACGCCGAGCTGCCGGAGCTCTCGCCGGTCAACTGGACCTCGTTTGTCACCGGCGTGGGTCCCGGCCGCCACGGCGTCTTCGGGTTCGTGGGCATCGACCCGGCCTCCTACGCCCTCGGCCCCATGGACGCCTCGGCCATCCGCGTGCCGACCCTCATGGACAAGGCCGCCAAGGCCGGGCTGACCATGAAGGTCGTCAACCTCCCTTGCGCCGCGCCGGTCAAGCCGCTCCAAGGGGCCATCGTGGCCGGCTTCCCGGAAACCGACCTGGCCCGGGCCGCCTATCCGCCGCAGTTCGCCCAGAACCTGAAGCTCGCCGGCTACCGCATCGAGGCCGACACGAGCAGGGGCGCAGCCGACTTCGACGCCCTGGCCCGGGGCCTGCGCGCCACCCTGGCCTCGCGCAAGGCGGCCCTGGAAATGCTCTGGGCCGGCGGCGACTTCGACTGTTTCCTGCTGGTCTTGACCGAGACCGACAGGCTGTTCCACTTTTTCTATCCGGCCGTGGCCCATCCCGAGCACGCTCTCCACGGCCCGGTCCTGGACCTGCTCGCCGACTGGGACAGGGCCATCGGCCTGGTCCTCGACCGCTACGCCTCCCTGCCCGGCCCCAAGCGCCTGATCGCCCTGGCCGACCACGGCTTCACCGAACTCGAAACCGAGGTGGACCTCAACGTCTGGCTCATGCAAAAGGGCCTTTTGCAGCTCGCTCCGGGCGCGCAAAACGAGTGGGACGCCCGCATCCAGCCGCATCAGACCGCCGCCTTCGCCCTGGACCCCGGCCGGATCTACATCAACATCAAGGAGCGGTTCGCCAGGGGCGTCTTTCACGAGCACGTGGCCGAGAAACTGGCCAGGGAGCTGCGCGACGAGCTCATGACCCTGGCCTACGAGGGCCGGCCGGTCATGGAGGCCGTGTACCTGGCCGAGGAGATCTACGAGGGCCCGATGCTCAGGCGCGCTCCGAACCTGGTCTGCCTCGGCCGGCCGGGCATGAGCCTCACGGCCAAGTTCGACCGGACCGAGCTCTTCGGCCGCTTCGGCCGGGCCGGGTGCCACACCGCCCACGGCGCGATTTTTTGCGACACCGACGGCGAGCGTCCGGCCACCACCACCGAAGCCGGCCGCCTCGTCGCCCGTTACCTCAACATCCTCGAACAAAACGAGCCGGCATGGATTTCGAGCGCGACCTGAACCCGGCCCAGCGCCAGGCCGTCCTGACCACCGAAGGCCCGGTCCTGGTCATTGCCGGGGCCGGTTCCGGCAAGACCCGCACCATCGTCTACCGGCTGGCCCGCCTCGTCGCGGCCGGCGTGGACCCGGCGTCCATCCTGCTTTTGACCTTCACCCGCAAGGCCGCCCAGGAGATGCTGACCCGGGCCGGGCTGCTTCTGGCCATGGGACCGGACGGCGTGTCCGGGGTCTCGGGCGGGACGTTTCACGCCTTCGCCTTCGCCACCCTGCGCCGCTACCACGCGGCCGCCGGCTACCCCAACGGATTCACCGTCCTCGACCAGGCCGACTCCGAGGACATCCTCGGCCAGGCCAAGGACAAGCTCGGCATCGGCAAGGGCGACCGGTCCTTCCCCCGCCGCAGCGCCATCCTGGGGCTCCTGTCCAAGGCCCGCAACAAGGAGATGGACGTGGCCGACGTCCTGTCCCGCGAGGCCTTCCACCTGCTGCCCTACGCCGACCCCATCGCCCAGCTCGGCGAGGCCTACACGGCCTTCAAGACCGAGCACAACCTGCTCGACTACGACGACCTGCTCTTCCGCCTGGAGACCATGCTGGCCGGCAACCCGGACCTGGCCGACTTCCTGCGCATGCGCCACCGCTACATCATGGTGGACGAGTACCAGGACACCAACCGGGTCCAGGCCAGGCTCACGCGCCTGCTCGCCCCGGCCTCGGGCAACGTCATGGCCGTTGGCGACGACGCCCAGTCCATCTACGCCTTTCGCGGGGCGACCGTGGAGAACATCCTGGATTTCCCGGAGCTCTTTCCCGGAACCACGGTCATCAAGCTCGAACAGAACTACCGCTCCACCCAGCCGATCCTGACCCTGACCAACGCGATTTTGGCCAACGCCGGCCGCAAGTTCGAAAAGCACCTGTTCACCACCCGGCAGGACGGGCCGATCCCGGAGCTGATCCGGCCCTTCTCGGACCTGACCCAGGCGGCCATGGCGGCGGCCAAGATCCGGGAACTGTCCCGCACCTACCCGCTCCACGAGATCGCGGTCCTGTTCCGGGCCGGCTACCAGTCCTACGCCCTGGAAGTGGAGCTCGGCAAAAACGGCATTCCGTTCCAGAAGTTCGGGGGGCTCAAGTTTTCCGACGCGGCCCACGTCAAGGACGTGCTGTCCTACCTGCGGCTGGTGCGCAACACCGCCGACTTCCCGGCCTGGTCCCGGGTCCTGGCCTTTGTGCCGGGCATCGGTCCCAAGACCGCCAACAAGATCTTCGAGGCCATCCAGGCCGGCGACCGGGCGGTGCTCGGCAAGATGGCGGCCAGGACCGCCGAGTTCAAGGCCCTCATCGAGTTCCTCGACACCCTGCGCGGCCTGCCGCCGACCCCCACCGACCTTCTCGAGCGGGTCATCGAGGCCTATGCCCCGCTGCTGGCCGAGAAGTTTCCGGACGACTACCCCCGCCGCCAGGCCGGGCTCGACCAGCTCCAGCAGATCGCGGCCGGCTACCGCGACCTCGACGCCTTCCTGGCCGACCTGGTCATCGAGAATCCGGGCGAGGACCGCAAGAAGACCCGCGAGGACCACGTGGTCCTGTCCACGGTCCACTCCTCCAAGGGCCTGGAGTGGTCGGCCGTGCTCCTGATCGACCTGGTGGACGAACGGTTTCCCTCGCGCCACGCCCTGACCCGGCCGGAAGACCTGGAAGAGGAGCGGCGGCTCCTCTACGTGGCCTGCACCCGGGCCCGGGAATACCTGGCCCTGTTCGCGCCCGAGACGGTCTACCAGCGGACCACGGGCGGCTGTTCCCCGGCCCTGCCGAGCATTTTCCTGCGGGAACTGCCGCCCGGCCCCCTGCGGGAGCGCCGGGAACGCCTCGGCGGATCGACCGCCGCCACCTTCGCCGCCTGCCCGTCTCCGAACGCCGCCTCCGCCGCCGGCCGGCCCGTCCCGATCCGGGCGGCCCGGTCCGCGCCCCTGCGTCCGGCCGGGGCGGCCGCGCCGTCCAACGGGACCGCCGGCCCGGGCAACGGTTCCGCCAAGCTCGGCTATTGCCGCCACAAGATCTTCGGCCGGGGCAAGATCATCGCCACCCTGGACGGCGGCAAGTACCGCGTCAATTTCCCGGACTTCGGCCCCAAGGTCATCCTTGCCGATTACCTGGAAATGGAGGACGCTTCCTAGGCCTTTTCCTGGCCTTCCGTGTCCCTCGATTCCGGCGTTGCGGCGCATGGGCGCCTTGCCTTCACCTCCCCGCGCTGTGCCAGGAAAGCCTGGCCCCAAGCGGCGCGGGGCAACCGACCAGGATGGCGTCATGGCCGACACAGGCACCTCGGGCACGGTTCTCCTTTTTTCCGACGTCCACTTCGATCCCTTTGCCGATCCGTCGCTGGTTCCGGCCCTGGCCGCCGCGGACGCCTCCTCCTGGAAGGGCATCTTCGCCTCCTCCGCCCAGACCGGGTACGCGGCCTACGGCAGCGACAGCAATTTCGCCCTCTTCGAATCGGCCCTGGACGACATGGCCGCCCGGGCCGGCAATGTTTCCACCATCCTCTATCCCGGCGACATCCTCGGGCACGACTTTCCCCAGGACTACGCCGCCCTGACGGGCGATTCCAGCCAGGCCGGCCTCAACGCCTTTGCCCTCAAAACCGTGCAGTTTTTCGTGGCCGAGGTGGACAGTCGCTTTCCGAACGCCACGGTCCTGGTGGCCGACGGCAACTGCGACACCGACAACCTGCTCGGCGGCATCGGGGCGCGACCCGGCGATCCGTACCTGTCCGAAACGGCCCCGGTCATCGGGCAGGCCTTTTTCAACACCGACGCGGACCGGGCGGCCTTTGCCTCCACCTATTCCCTGGGCGGCTACTACGCCGTGGAGCCCGACGGTCCCACGGGTCTCAAGTACGTCGTCTTAAACGACAACCTGTGGATCAGCGAATACGACGATCCCGCCGCGGGGCTTATGGAGCTGTCCTGGTTCGCCGCGGAGCTGGCCGATGCGGCCCGGGATTTCCAGAAGGTCTGGGTGGTCGGGCACATCCCGGTCGGCGCCAACGCCTCCATGACGGTCGCCGCCTACGACCAGACCGGACAGATCGCCTACTCGGGCAACCTGGACGACGGCTTCAACGCCGCCTTCGTCGGCCTGGAACTGGCCTACGACGCGACCATCACGGCCACTTTCACCGGCCACACCCACAACGACGATTTCCGGCTCCTGACCGACGGTTCGGGCGCGGCCAGCCTGATCCGCGTCGCCCCGGCCATTTCCCCGGTTTTCGACAACAATCCCGGCTACCAGGTCTACAGCTACGACACCCGGACCCTTTCCCTGCTCGACGAGACGACCTACACGCTGGCCCTCCAAGCAAGCGAGCCGGCCTGGAGCAAGGAATACGACTACGCCGCAACCTACGGCCAGACCCTGGCCACGGCCGGGCAGTGGCAGGCGGTGTACGCCGGCATCCTGACCGACCCGCTCACCCAGGCCGCCTATCTGGGCAACCTGGGCCAGGGCGCCTCCACTCAATTCCCGGTCACAACGGCCAACCTGCCGGCCTACCTGGCCACGCCGGGCTTTGTCCTGCCCGCGACCTACAACGCCGCCGTTGCGGTCCTGGCGGGATAGAAGCGCGATCATTTTTGCGGTACGGTTGCCGCAGGGGTCACGACGGCCCGAACCCCAGGCTCGCGCGACGGCCGGAGCCGACGGACCCGAACCGTGTCGCCGCGTGAAAAGCGGCCATAAGGCCACGCTCGCCGCGAACCCAAGGACCGGTACACGCCGTGCGCATCCGCTGGAAACTCTTCTGGCTCCTGGCCGCCCTTTCCCTCGGGCCGCTGCTCCTCATGCGGATCAACAGCCAGATCGCGCTTTCCCACCTGGCCGACAAGCTGTCCGGCCGCGTGGGCGCGCACCTGGTGGCCGAGGCCCGCACCCGCATGAACCGGCTGGTGGAGGACCACGCCCGGCTCCTCCAGAGCCGCCGGCAGGCCATCGGCCTGGCCGTGTCCCTGCAGGCCATGGCCGTGGAAAAGGCCCTGGCCGCCCCGTCGCCGCCGCCCCCGGACCCGGCCAAGGTCCTGCTCCTCGAAGGAGGCATGGGGAGGGGCATGGGCCGCCGCCAGGCAGCGACCGCCGACCCTTCCCTCGCCGACACGCCCGGCTATTTCCGCATCGAGCCCGACGGCGCGACCACATCCCTGCCCGTGGACAAGGCCCGCCTCTCCCTGGCCCTGCCGCCCGGCATGGGCAGGCGCACGACGGAAAGCGCGGCCAGCGCCCTGGCCACGCTCCTGGACCCGCTGCGTTCCATCGGCAATCGCCTCGGCGTCCTGGCCCATTTCCAGGCCGTGGTGCTGGACGACGGCACGGCCGCCCTCTATCCGGCCATGGACGCCGCGCCCCGCCACTACGACCCCCGGCAGTCGCCCTGGTACGCGGCCGCCCTGGCCGTCCCCGGTCCGGTCTGGACGCCGCCCCAGGCCGAAGCCGGCACCGGCCGGATCTCCGTCGCGGTCTCCAGCCGCGTGGCCGGCCCGGACGGACGCGCGGCCGGGGCCACGGCCATTCTCACCCCCCTCGACGACCTGCTCGCCTCGGTCACCATGCCGGGGCATCTGGCCGGCGACGTCCGGACCTACCTCGTGACCACCGCCCCTGACGGTTCCGGCGGGCCGACGCTTTTGGTCGAGGCCGGCGAGGTGGTGCGCGGCCGGGGCCACGGCTGGCACGCCTTTGTCACGCCCGCCCCCCTGGCCTCGCCGGACGAGGACGTCCTGCGGTCCATGGCCGAGGACGTGGCCGCGGGCGTTTCCGGGACCCGGCTCCTGGCCTACGAGGGCCGCGACAGCCTGGCCGCCTACGCCCGGACCGACGACAACGAGGCCCTGCTCCAGATCGCGCCCCTGACCGAGGCCCTGGCCGAGGCCCGGGCCGTGGTCGTGGACGTGGAAACGAGCATCCGGCGGCTCTACGTCTTCGGCACGGTCATCGCCGTGGCGGTCATGGCCGCCCTGGCTGTCCTCTCCTTTTCCGCCTCCCGGGCCGTCACCCGGCCGATCCTGGCCCTGACCAAGGCGGCCCGGCGGCTGGCCGACGGCGACTTCGCCGCCCGGGTTCCCGCCCCCGGGCGCGACGAGATCGGCGACCTCGGCCGGGTGTTCAACGAAATCGCCCCGCGCCTGGACGCCCACATGCGCCTGTGCGAAACCATGACCCTGGCCAGCGAAATCCAGCAGAGCCTCCTGCCGGCGCATCCGCCCGACATGCCGGGCCTGGAGCTGGCCGCGGTCAGCCGCTACTGCGACGAAACCGGGGGCGACTATTTCGATTTCCTGCCCTTCGGCGGCCCCAAACAGGGCATCCTCGGCGTGGCCCTCGGCGACGTGTCCGGCCACGGCCTGGAGGCGGCCCTGCTCATGACCACGGCCCGGGCCCTCCTGCGCCCCCGGGCCGCCGCGCCCGGCGACCCAGCCGCGGTCGTGGCCGACGTCAACCGGGAGCTGACCCGCGACACCTACGGCACCGGCCGGTTCATGACGCTTTTTTACATGGAGATCGACCGCGCCCGGGGCGTTGCCGCCTTTGCCCGGGCCGGCCACGACCCGGCCCTGCTTTTCGATCCCGCCACGGGCCGCGTCACCGAGCTTTCCGCCCGGGGCATGGCCCTCGGCGTGGCCGAGGAGGCCCGCTACGAAACCGGGACCCTTGCCGGCCTCGCTCCGGGCCAGGTCATCCTCATCGGCTCGGACGGCCTGTGGGAGGCCGAGAACGCCGCCGGCGAGATGTTCGGCAAGGACCGGACCCGGGCCGTGCTGTCACAGGCCGCGCCAGGCGGCGCGCAGGCAGTGCTTTCCGCCCTGCTCGCCGCCCTGGACGCCCATCGCGGCGACAAGCCGCTTGACGACGACGTCACCCTGGTGGTCATCGCCGTGACCGCCGCACCCTGACCCAAGGAGCCTTCCATGATCCTCCAGGAGAGCGAAGCCAAGTTCAAGTACTGTCCGCTGCTCAAGACCCACGACGACAAGCTCAAGTTCTGCCAGGGCTCCATGTGCATGATGTGGCGCGACGCCGGCGCGGGCGCGGGCTACTGCGGTCTGGCCGGCCGGCCCGGACCGCTGGCCTCCCCGGACGCGGGGCAATAGGGGCCCGCCCCACATCCCGCTGGGGCCAGGCACGCTCGCGCGCCGCCTTCCATGGCATCATCCGCTGCAATGCCGGGTATTTCCGCCGAATCGGTTGACGCGGCAGGTTGTTGTGATAGGGTCTTTCCTGCGCCCCGGGCCTTCCGCCTTTGCCCGTGGCGCCGGGAACCCATGCTGCGAGCACTCATCGTCGACGACGACCCGATCAACACCCGCTTTCTGGTGGAAATCCTCGCCCCCTATGCCGCGTGCGACACCGCCGGCGACGGCCGCGCCGGCCTCGAGGCCTTCCGTCGCGCCCTGAGCGCGGGCAAGCCCTACGACCTGATCCTCCTCGACGTGATGATGCCCGGCATGGACGGCCACCAGGCCCTTGAAGTCATGCGCCACATCGAGCATACCCAGGGCGTTGCGTCCTCGAACGCCGTCAAGGTCATCATGATCTCCGCCCTCGACGACGCCCGCACCATGTACCGGGCGTTCTTCCAGGGCCAGGCCCTGTCCTTTCTTTCCAAACCCTTCTCCGGCGACACCATTCTCCAGGAACTCCGCAAATTCGACCTCATCGACACCGACAACGCCTCTTCCTCCAGGAGCACGCCATGAGCCAGACCCCGGACAAGCGTTTCACCTCCCAGGACCTCGCCGCCTTCGACGGAACCGATGGCAAGCCCGTCTACCTGGCCCATAAAGGCATCGTCTACGACGTCACGGGCAGCAAGCTGTGGAAAGCCGGCAAACACATGAACCGCCACCGGGCCGGCGGCGACATGGGCCTCGAACTGGCCCAGGCTCCCCACGCGCCCGACGTCCTGGAACGGTTTCCCCGCGTCGGCGTCCTCGACGCCCCGGCCCTGGCCCCGGAACCCGTGGCCGGCCGCGTCCCGGACTGGCTGTCGCGCGCCATGGCCCGCTTTCCCATGCTCAAGCGCCACCCGCACCCCATGACCGTCCACTTCCCCATCGCCTTCTGCGTCCTGGCCCCCGTGTGCCTGCTCCTGGCCCTCGTCACCGGCTGGCCAGGCTTCGACGCCGCCCTGCTCGTGCTCCTCGGCGCGACCGTGGCCTTCACCCCCGTGGCCATCGTCACCGGCCTTTTCACCTGGTGGCTCAACTACGCCGCCGCGCGCATCAAACCCGTCGTCATCAAGCTCGCCGCCACCCCGGCGCTGTTCCTGGCCGCCCTCTGGGCCTTCGTCGCCCGGCTCAAGGCCCCCGATCTCCTGACCCACCCCGGCGACCACCTCGGCTTCATCCTGGTCGTCCTGGCCCTGTTCCCCCTCGTCTCCTTGATCGGCTGGTACGGCGCGGCGTTGACGTTCCCGCCGCACGACGATTGAACGGGAAGGAAGATGAGGAAGATAAAGATGTCTCCGGCGGCCGGTAGGGGGTCACACCCTACCGGACCCTATATGGACCCGCCCGAAGTCAAGGGGTTTTGAAAGCGGGCAACAGGAT
>CAZIJE010000023.1:27137-37497 GCA_964539435.1 uncultured Desulfovibrio sp. | reverse complement strand
GGCCCTTGAGTTCGGAGACCTTGCGCTTGGCCTCGGCTTCGAGTTCGGCGATGGCCTTGTCCGGGGCCTGGGCCCGGGCCTTGATCTGGAGTCCCGTGGACAGGTAGAGGTCGAGCACGATCTGTTCGACCTTTTTGATGGCCTCGATGATCCGTTTGATGCGCTGGCCGGTCAGGTCCTGAAAGCTCAGGGTGGTCATGATGCGCATCAGGTCTTCGCCAAGGGCCGCGTTGGCGTCGCGCAGGCTGGCGACCTCCTCGGCCGTGGCCGTGCCGCTCTCCAGCCCGGACAGGATGCCCGAGGCCGTGGCCTGAAGATCCATGTGCTTTTCCACGATGTCCATGATCTCGGTGGTGGCCGTTTCCGTGGTCTGCAAAATCTTGTCGAGCTGCTGGGCCGCCTCCTGGAACAGCTGGTCCGCCTGCTGCCGGTCGCCCTGGACGTGGGCCTCGCTTTCGGTCTTGGCGGCCTGGTTGATCTCCTTGTAGATGTCCTGCAGGCCCTGGCGCATCTCCGGCGCGCGCACGGTGCGTTCCAGCTGGTGGAACTCGCTTTCCAGCATGGCCCGGGACAGCGTCCGGGCCACTTCCCGCTCGATGGTGGCGCTGATGCTCTGGCGCAGGTCCGGAACGACCTGGTTCAGGAGCTTTTCAAGCATTTTCTCGATCAGTTCTTCGTCATTGATCATACGGCGCTAGTCCCATTTTTTGCCGCGCAGGTCGTCGCGCTGGCTTTGGAAGACGAACTGCACGATGCTCTCCAGATCCCGTTCCCGGATGCGCGTGAAGTCGAGGGCGTAGACGGGCTGGTCCTCGATGGTGTCCTGGCGGAGGATCCGTCCCACGGCCCCGGCCATGCGCAGGGGAAACCGGGACAGCACGATGACCGCTTCGACGTACTGGTCCACGGCCACGGGCTCGGGCGACGTGAACCGGACGCCGGCCCCGCTGATGTCGATGATGTTCATGGCCACCGGGAAGTCGGTTTCCAGCTGGTCCCGGCTCTGCATGGACAGGAGCATGTCGAGCTTGGCGTTGATCGAGCACAGCATGGCGTAGAGCCCCTCGCTGACGCCGGCCTCGCGGGGGTCGAGGGCGCAGGTTCCGGAGCCCAGAAGCGGGGTCTCCCGGAAGACCTGCATGTCGTCCGGATGCGGCAGCAGCCGCAGGTGCCCGGTGAGCCGGGTCGGGATGCGCATGAAGGCCCGTTTCTCTTCCACGGAGAGCCTCGCTGGTTACATCACGCCGTTTTCGAGCAGGATGTCCATGGCCGCCACGGGGCAGACCTTGGTGCACATGCCGCAGGCCGAGCAGGCCTCGTCGTTGAATTCCACGAGCCGGGTCTCGATGTTGAGCGACAGGGCCTTGGTCGGGCACAGGGCCGTGCACATGCCGCAGTGGATGCAGCTGGCCTCGTCCCGGGAGATGCGCTGGGCCGCCGGCGCGACGCCGATGCCGTGCTCCTTCAAAAAGGCCATGCCCGCCTCGTAGGCGGCGGGAGCGCCGGTGATCTCCATGGTCATCTGGCCTTCGTGGCGCGGGGTGATCTGGGCCTGCAAAATGCTGAAGCCGAGACCGTAGACCCGGGCCAGGTCGCAGACCACGGCCTTGTTGGACGTTTCGGGCGGAAAGGTCAGGTACACGACCTTCCGGAGTGGCTTGTCTTGAGGCGTTTCCATGAAAGCGGTCGCTCCCTGCCGGCGCTATTTGGGCATCATGGTTTTGGCCCGGGCGGCGAAGGCGGAATCGGGATATTTCTCGATGACTTCCTTAAAGGACAACTTGGCCGCGCCGGCGTTGCCGAGCTTCTGGAAGGCCACGCCTCGCTTGAACAGGGCGTCGGCGTGCTTGGCGCTCTTGGGGTATTTCTCCACGACTTCCTGGTAGGCCAGGGCGGCGTTGGCGAAATCGCCGAGCTGGAAATAGCACTCGCCGGTCCAGAACAGGGCGTTTGGCATCAAGGGACTGGTTTTGAAGTTGCGGGCGAACTCCTGGAAGATGCCGAGCGCCTGCTGGTACTGTTTGGCGTTGAAGCTGGCCAGTCCCTTGGCATACACGGCGTCGGCCGGGTTTTGCGGCTCGACCGCCGGGGGCGCGGCCGGGGCCGGGGCGGCGGCGGGCGGAGGCGTCTGGGCCGGGGCGGCCGGCGGGGTATAGGGCGGGATCTGGACCTCTTCGTCGTCCGCACCCGCGCCGCCGGGCGTGGCGGCCGCGCCGTACCCGCCTTGGGCTTGGCCGTAACCGCCCTGGGCTTGGCCATACCCTGCCTGGGGCTGGCCGTAGCCGCCTTGGCCGTAGCCGGCCTGGGCCTGGGGCTGGGCGTATCCGGTCTGGGGCGCGGCGTATCCGGCCTGGGGCGCGGCGGGCTGGACCGCGCCGGCTCCGGGCTCGGCTGCGCCGCCGGCGCCGCCGCCGAGGTCGATGGCCAGTTGGGAGGCCATGCGGTTGACGTTGCCTTCCAGGCGGGCGACCCGGCCGGCCAGTTCGGGGTCCTTCTTGTTGGCCTGGACCTGCAGGGTCAGCTCTTCGACCTTGGCGTTGAGGCGGCGGACCTCGCCCTTGGCGTTTTCCAGTTCGGCCCACATGTCGGCCGGGGTATTGAGCGGCGCCGGGGCGTCGGAATGCCTGGGCTGCGGCGCGCAGCCGCCGAGCACGGCGGCGAGCAGGGCGGCGGCCAGGATCGGTTTTTGTTTTGATAAGGTCTTCATGACGGCTTGCGACCTCGTTTGCGTCCCCAGATGAGATAGGCGATTCCTCCCAGCAGGGGGACGAAAATGGCCAGGAGAAACCAGAACGTCCGTTCCAGGGGTGTCGGAAACTGGCGGTGAAAACTCTGCCATATCGCGATGTAATTGGGAAGGATCGCCAGGACCAAAACAGCGATGAACAGGGCCAGCTGGCCCGGGGGGATGGACGTCAGGTCGGGCAGGATCATGGAGTGTCCTTTTTGGGCGTTCGGAATCGGCGGCCGGACCGCTACGTGCCCGAGGTCGGGCGGCGCAGGCGGTAGAAGGCGACGAGCAGGGCCAGGGAGCCGAGGAAGATGGCGATGTCGGCCACGTTGAAGGCCGGCCAGTGGTAGCTTTTCCAGTAGAAGTCGAGGAAGTCCACGACCTCGCCGGTCTTGATCCGGTCGATCAGGTTGCCGACGGCCCCGCCGAGGATGGAGCCGAGGCCGATGATCAGCAGCTTGTCGTCGTTGCGGGCCATGCGCAGGAGGTGGACGATGATCATGACCGCCAGCGCCGTGGCCGCGAAGAAGAAGTACGTCTGCCAGGCGATGTCCGTGCGGTTGAGAAACCCGAAGGCCGCGCCCCGGTTCAGGACGTAGACGATGTTGAAGAAGTCCGGGATCACCGGGCGGGTGGTGTAGAGGACCATGTGGTTCTGGATCCACAGCTTGGTGGCCTGGTCCAGGAGCACGATGCCAAGGGCGATGGGGCCGGCGATCTTGTAGCTTAGGCGCATGGCGTTACCTAACCTCGGCCGCCATGACCGCGGCGCAGCGCGGGCACAGGTCCGGATAGTCCGGCGCTTGGCCCATTTCCTCGCTGTAGTTCCAGCACCGGCCGCACTTGTCGCCCGGAGCCCGGGAGACGCCGATGGACGCGCCGCCGATCCCTTCGCAGGCCACGGCGTCGGCCGGGGCTGCGGCGGCCGGAGCCAGGTCCACCTTGGAGACGATGAAGACCTCGCGCAGGTTCATGCCGAGGGAGGCGACAGCCGCGAGCACGTCGTCGGGCAGGTACAGGACCAGGGCCGTTTCCAGGGAATGGCCGATCTCGCCGGCCTTGCGCCGGGGTTCGATGGCCCGGGTCGCCTCGGCCCGAAGCGCCGCCACCAGATCCAGCTTTTCCCGGGGGGCTGCGTCCAGACGCCAGGCCGCGTGGTCCACGGCCGGCAGGGAGAAGACCGACAGGCCGTCGCCGCGCTGGCTGGCCGGGGTGTGGCGGAAGACCTCTTCGGCGGTGAACGACAGGATCGGGGCCATGTCGCGCAGCAACAGGAGCAGGATGCGCCACAGGGCCGCCTGGGCCGAGCGGCGCTCCAGGCTGTCGGTGGCCTCGACGTAGAGCCGGTCCTTCAGGATGTCGAGGTAGAAGGCGGACAGGTCCGTGACGCACAGGTTGTGCAGGGCGTGGAAGACCTTGTGGAATTCATAGGCCTCGTAGGCCTCGGCCATGCGGCCGTGTTCCCGGGCGGCGGTGTCCAGGACGTAGCGGTCGAGCGGCAGCATCTGTTCCGGAGCCACATCGTTGGCCGTGGGATCGAAGTCCGACAGGTTGCCGAGAATGAACCGGCAGGTGTTGCGGATGCGGCGGTAGGCCTCGACCAGGCGGGCCAGGATCTCCTCGGAGATGCGGATGTCGTCGCGGTAGTCCACGGCCGACGTCCACAGGCGCAGGATCTCGGCCCCGTGCTTGTCGATGATCTCCTGGGGCTCCATGCCGTTGCCGAGCGACTTGGACATCTTGCGGCCCTCGCCGTCCACCACGTAGCCGTGGGTCAGGACCTGGCGATAGGGGGCGACGCCGCGCGTGCCGAGCGAGGCCAGAAGCGAGCTGTGGAACCAGCCCCGGTGCTGGTCCGAGCCTTCGAGGTACATGTCGGCCGGGAACTTGAGCTCCGGCCGCTTTTCCAGCACCGCGGCAAAGCTCGTGCCCGAGTCGAACCAGACGTCCAGGATGTCGGTCTCCTTTTTCCAGTGCGTGCCGCCGCACTGGGGACAGGTGAGCCCCTCGGGCACGATGTCGGCTAGGTCGGCCTCGAACCAGAAGTCGCAGCCGCGTTCATGGTCCGCGAATTTCGAGGCCACCGAGCGCATCCAGGCCGGGTCGTTGTAGGCCGCGTCGCAGGATTCGCATAAAAGCGCCAGGATCGGCACGCCCCAGGTCCGCTGGCGCGAGATGCACCAGTCCGGCCGGCCGGCGATCATGTTGTGGATCCGCTCCTTGCCCCAGGCCGGAATCCACTCCACCTCGCCCTCGATGGCGGCCAGGGCCTTTTGGCGCAGAGCGTTCGCCTCCATGGAAACAAACCACTGGGTGGTGGCCCGGAAGATCACCGGCTCCTTGCACCGCCAGCAGTGGGGGTAGGAGTGTTTGATCTTGCGCTTGGCGAGCAGGTTGCCGGTCTCCTCCAGCTTCTCGATGACCTTGGGATTGGCCTCCCACACGGTCAGGCCGGCGAAATACGGCACCACGTCCAGGAACCGGCCGGAGTCGTCCAGGGGCGAGAGGATGTCCAGTTCGTAGCGAAGGCCGGTCTCGTAGTCCTCGCGGCCGTGGCCCGGAGCGGTGTGGACCAGGCCCGTGCCGGCGTCCAGGGTCACGTAGTCGGCCGTGACCAGCGGCGAGTTCCGGTCGTAAAAGGGGTGCCGGGCGACAAGGCCTTCCAGGGCCGCGCCCTTGGCCTCGGCCAGGATTTGCGCGTCCTCCCAGCCGAAAAGCTCGCGCACGGACTCCAGGAGGTCCCGGGCCAGGACATACTGGCTGTCGCCCGCTGCCACCAGGGCGTAGTCGAACTCCGGGTGCAGGGCCACGGCCATGTTGTCCGGCAGGGTCCAGGGCGTGGTGGTCCAGATGGCGGCATAGGCCCGGGCCGGATCGGCCATGGGGAAGATGTCCTTCAGTTTCGGATCGGGCAGGGGAAAGCGGACGAAGACCGAGGGCGAGGTCTCGTCGGCGTATTCCACCTCGGCCTCGGCCAGGGCGGTCTTGCAGGACAGGCACCAGTGGATGGGCTTTTTGCCCCGGTAGACCGAGCCGCGCTCCACGAAATCGCAAAGGGCCAGGGCGGTGGCGGCCTCGTAGGAGGGGCGCATGGTCAGATACGGGTCGTCCCAGTCGCCGAAGACGCCGAGGCGCTTGAATTCCTTGCGCTGGATGTCCACGAACTTCGCGGCGTAGTCCCGGCAGAGGCGGCGGACGGTCACGGCCGGCAGGTTCTCCTTGCCCTTGGCCTTGAGCTCCTGGGACACCTTGTGCTCGATGGGCAGGCCGTGGCAGTCCCAGCCGGGCACGTAGGGGGCCTGGCTTCCGGCCAGGTGGCGCGACTTGACGATGATGTCCTTCAAGATCTTGTTGAGCGCATGGCCCATGTGCAGGTGGCCGTTGGCGTAGGGCGGGCCGTCGTGGAGCACGTAGCGGGGGGCGTCGGCCCGGTCGGCGAGCATCTTTGCGTAGATGTCGTGCTCGACCCAGAATTTGAGGGTCTCGGGCTCCTTTTCCTTGAGATTGGCCTTCATGGGAAAGGAGGTCTGGGGGAGCTTCAAGGTCTTTTTATAGTCGCTGCTCATGGTGGGTCCTTGCGCTTGGCCGGCGTCCTGGCGACGCCGGAGAAACCGCCTGTTTGAAACAAGGCGGCCGGGAAGTCAAGGAAACGGGGCGGGATGCCGCGCGGCGGCGCAGGTCTTGGCCGTCCCGGCGGCCTCGCGGGCGGCCCGTCCGCCAAACCCCTTGCCCATCGGCCGGAAGTGGCTTATCTCTTTCCGGTTCCGCATACAGTCTTTCCACCCTCTAAAAAAATACCTACGCCCATGCCCAAACGGACGGACATCAAGAAAATCATGATCATCGGCTCGGGGCCCATTGTCATCGGACAGGCCTGCGAGTTCGACTATTCCGGTTCACAGGCGGCCAAGGCCCTCAAGGAAGAGGGGTACGAGGTGGTCCTGGTCAATTCCAACCCCGCCACCATCATGACCGACCCCGGCCTGGCCGACCGGACCTATATCGAGCCCATCGAGCCGGGCACGGTGGCCCGCATCATCGCCCGGGAAAAGCCCGACGCCATCCTGCCGACCCTTGGCGGCCAGACCGGCCTCAACACGGCCGTGGCCCTGGCCGAGTCCGGGGTTCTGGCCGAACACGGGGTGGAGCTCGTGGGCGCGTCCCTCGACGTCATCAAAAAGGCCGAATCCCGTGACCTCTTCCGCAAGGCCATGGAGAATATCGGGCTCAAGGTCCCGAAAAGCGGCATCTGCCACACCATGGACGACGTCCGGGAGTGGGGCCGAAAGATTTCCTTTCCCATCATCGTGCGCCCGGCCTTCACGCTTGGCGGCACGGGCGGCGGCGTGGCCTACAACATGGAGGATCTGGAAAAGATCAGCGCCGTGGGCCTGGCCGCGAGCATGAAAAGCGAGATCATGCTGGAGCAGTCGGTCCTCGGCTGGAAGGAGTTCGAGCTCGAGGTCATGCGCGACCGGGCCGACAACTGCGTGATCATCTGCTCCATCGAAAACATCGATCCCATGGGCGTCCACACCGGCGACTCGGCCACGGTGGCTCCGGCCCAGACCCTGACCGACGACGAATACCAGCGGATGCGAAACGCCTCCATCGCCATCATGCGCGAAATCGGCGTGGAGACCGGCGGGTCCAACGTCCAGTTCGCGGTCAATCCGGCCGACGGCGAGATGGTGGTCATCGAGATGAACCCGCGCGTGTCGCGGTCCTCGGCCCTGGCCAGCAAGGCCACGGGCTTTCCCATCGCCAAGATCGCGGCCAAGCTGGCCGTGGGCTACACCCTGGACGAGATACCAAACGACATCACCCGCGAGACCATGGCCTCCTTCGAGCCGACCATCGACTACTGCGTGGTCAAGATTCCGCGCTTCACCTTTGAGAAGTTTCCCGGCTCCGAAGACTACCTGACCACGGCCATGAAGAGCGTGGGCGAGGCCATGAGCATCGGCCGCAACTTCAAGGAAGCCCTGCAAAAGGGCCTGCGGTCCCTTGAGATCGGCGCCACCGGCCTCGGCCCGGACGCCCCGGCCTGCGACCCGGACCGGGAACAGCTCCTGGCCGACATGCGCAAGCCCAATTCCAAGCGCCTCTTCCAGATCCGCCAGGCCATGCGCTGCGGCGTCAGCCTGGAGGAACTCTTTGACGCCACCTGGGTCGATCCCTGGTTCCTGCGCCAGATCAAGGAGATCGTGGACATGGAAGGGGAGCTGGCCGCCTTTCCCAGGGAAAAGGTGGCGGCCAACAACGCGGAATTTCGCGAACTTCTGATCGCGGCCAAGAAAAACGGCTTCTCCGATCCCCAGCTCGCGACCCTCTTGCGCCTGCCCTCGCACAAGGACGCCAGAAAGCTCCGTCTGGACATGGGCGTGAAGCCCACCTACTACCTGGTCGACACCTGCGCCGGCGAGTTCGAGGCCTATACCCCGTACTACTATTCCACCTACGAGACCGGCCGGGAAGTGGCGATCAAGCCGGCCCGCAAGGTGGTCATCCTCGGCGGCGGCCCCAACCGCATCGGCCAGGGCATCGAGTTCGACTACTGCTGCTGCCACGCCTCCTACGCCCTGCGCGACATGGGCGTGGAGTCGATCATGGTCAACTCCAATCCCGAGACCGTGTCCACGGACTACGACACCTCCGACCGCCTCTATTTCGAACCCCTGACCTTCGAGGACGTGCTCAACATCATCGAGGCGGAAAAGCCCGAGGGCGTGATCGTCCAGTTCGGCGGCCAGACGCCGCTCAACCTGGCCGTGCCGCTTGTAAACGCCGGGGTGAAGATCCTCGGCACCTCGCCGGACAGCATCGACCGGGCCGAGGACCGGGAGCGGTTCCAGGCCATGCTCGTGAAGCTCGGGCTGCGCCAGCCGGCCAACGGCACGGCCTTTGCCGTGGAAGAGGCGGCCGAGATCGCGGACAAGATCGGCTATCCCGTGGTGGTGCGGCCGTCGTACGTTCTGGGCGGCCGGGCCATGGAGATCGTCTACGACCGCAAGGACCTCGAGAACTACTTTAAGTATGCCGTGGTCGCCTCGGGCAAGCATCCGATTCTGATCGATAAATTCCTGGTCAACGCCACCGAGGTGGATGTGGACGCCGTGTCCGACGGCACGGACACCTACGTGGCCGGGGTCATGGAGCATATCGAGGAGGCCGGCATCCACTCCGGCGACTCGGCCTGCGTGCTGCCGCCCCACAGCCTTGCGCCCGAGCTGATCAAGGAGATCGAGCGCCAGACCGTGGCCCTGGCCGAGGAACTCGGCGTGGTCGGGCTCATGAACATCCAGTTCGCGGTCAAGGATGGCGAGATCTACATCCTGGAGGTCAATCCCCGGGCCTCCCGGACCTCGCCCTTCGTGTCCAAGGCCACGGGCGTGCCCCTGGCCAAGCTGGCCACCAATGTCATCATGGGCCAAAAGCTCAAGGACCTGAACCCCTGGGCCCAGCGCAAGACCGGCTACTACGCGGTCAAGGAATCGGTCTTCCCGTTCAACCGCTTCCCGGGCGTGGACGTGCTGCTCGGACCGGAAATGCGGTCCACCGGCGAGGTCATGGGCATCGACGCCTCCGTGGGCCTGGCCTTCATGAAAAGCCAGCTCGGAGCGGGGCAGAACCTTCCCCTTTCCGGAACCGTGTTTATATCCGTAGCCGACGGGGCCAAGGACGACGTCCTGCCGGCCGCCGAAATCCTGAGCCAGGTCGGCTTCCGGATCATGGCCACCAAGGGCACGGCCGCCTATCTCCAAGGCAAGGGCATCGCCGTGACCCCGGTCATGAAGGTCTTCGAGGGCCGCCCCCATGTGGTCGACCACATGAAGAACCGGGAGATCGACCTGGTCATCAACCTTGTCGGAGACAAGCGCACGGTGCGCGACTCCATGGCCATCCGCCAGACGGCGCTCCTTTACGGCATCCCCTACACCACCACCGCCGCCGGGGCCAAGGCCATGGCCCAGGCCATCCGGGAGATGGGGGGCAAGGGACTGACCGTCAAAAGCCTGCAGGAGTATTACGGGGCCAACTAGCCCCGCACGGCATGTCATGAAAAAGGAATACTGCGGACTCTTCGGCATCTACGGCCATCCCGAGGCCGCGCGCATGACGTATTTCGGCCTCTACGCCCTGCAGCACCGCGGGCAGGAGTCGGCCGGCATCGTCACCTGGGACGGGGCGCGCATCCGCGAACAGCGGGGCATGGGCCTGGTGGCCGACGTGTTCAACGAACGGCACCTGGGCAAGGAGCTCAAGGGCACGGTGGCGGTGGGACACATCCGCTACTCCACCACCGGCGCGTCGCTTCTGCGCAACTGCCAGCCGTTTCTGGTCCGCTTCGGCGACTACCACCTGGCCATCGCCCACAACGGCAACCTGGTCAACACCATGGAGCTGCGCCAGGAGCTGGAAGCCACGGGCTCCATCTTCCAGACCACCATCGACTCCGAGGTGTTCGTCCACCTCATCGCCAAGTACTTGAACGGCCATTCCCTGGAAGAGGCGGTGATCAAGGCCTGCAACAAGGTCAAGGGCGCCTATTCCATCCTGCTTCTGGCCAACGACAAGATCATTGCCGTGCGCGACCCCCACGGCATCCGGCCGCTTATGCTCGGCCGT
>CAZIJE010000023.1:0-27127 GCA_964539435.1 uncultured Desulfovibrio sp. | reverse complement strand
GTTGATGCGGACCCGTCCCTGGCCCAGGACGCCTTCGACCTGATGGAGGCCGAGGCCATCCGCTCGGTGGCTCCGGGCGAGATGCTGGTCATCCAGGACCGCCGGCTCCAGTCCTACCGGATCTGCGATCCCCAGCCCGTGCGCCAGTGCGTGTTCGAACTGATCTATTTCGCCCGGCCCGACTCCGAAGTCTTCGGCGAGGTGGTCTACGAGCGGCGCAAGCAGATGGGCTGCACCCTGGCCGAGGAAGCGCCGGTCGACGCCGACTACGTCATGCCGTTTCCCGACTCCGGGTTCTACGCGGCCATCGGCTATTCCCAGGCCTCGGGCCTGCCCTTCGAGATGAGCATGGTGCGCAACCACTACGTGGGCCGCACCTTCATCCAGCCCTCCCAGGACATGCGCGACTTCAGCGTCCGGGTGAAGCTCAATCCCGTGAAAAGCATGATCAAGGGCAAGCGGATCCTCATCGTCGAGGACTCCATCGTGCGCGGCACCACCATCCGGACCCGGGTCAAGCGGCTGCGGGAACTGGGGGCCCGGGAGATCCACATGCGCGTCTCCTGTCCGCCGATCAAGTTTCCCTGTTTCTACGGCATCGATTTTTCGTCCAAGGGCGAACTGATCGCCGCCCACCAGAGCGTGGACGAGATCGCCAAGTTCATCGGGCTCGACTCGCTGCACTATCTGAGCATCGAGGGGCTTCTCGAATCGGTGCGGGGCAACGGCCACGAGCCGCCGTACTGCATGGCCTGTTTCGACGGCAACTACATCATTCCGCCCTGTGCCGAGGGCCTCAAAACCTGCCTGGACGACGCGTCCCTGGCCCTTTCCTGGTAGGCCGCCATGCCTTTTTCCCTCAATCTGGCCGGAGCCAAGGACAAGTCGCTGTCCAAGCTCATGCTGTCCTCGGCCCGTCAGTTCCTTCGGGAATACGGCGAGGTCGTGGACCTGACCCTCGACACCAAGGCAAGGTCCATCCAGGTGGAGGTCCTGCCGGTGGGGGAGACCAACCCCATCCGGATCGCGGTCACGGGCTACGGCCTGACCACCGACGCCACGGGCCGGGGCTGGCTCACCTTCACGGAACTGACCACCTCGCGCGAGTGGCTGACCCTGCTGGCGGCCAAGGTCCTGGCGGACAAGCGCCTGCCCCTGCCGCCCGGCGCGCCCATGGGGCTGTTGCAGTCCATCCTGTAGCCGCGCCGCCGGACAACGGCCTGCCCCGTCGCTTGTTTTGGCGCGCCGGAAGCGAATTCCGGCGCGCCCTTTTGCGTGTTGCCGGCCCCGCCGGCCCGGAACGGTTCCACGTTTACAGGCGCCGCCAGGGCTGGCATAACAGGCGATCAAAGGCCGGCAATCCCGGTTGCCGCGCCTCGAACCACAACAGTCCCTGCCGGGGAGTCCCATGCCGCAAACGTCCCGCGATCTGGCGCAGCGGGCCAAGGTCTTCAAGGCCCTCGGCCACCCCAGCCGCCTGCTCATGGTGGAGGCCCTGGGCGGGGGCGAAAAATGCGTGTGCGAGCTGCGCGATCTGGTCGGTTCCGACATCTCCACCGTGTCCAAGCACCTGAGCGTGCTCAAGGAGGCCGGCATCGTGCAGGACGACCGGCGGGGCACCAACATCTTCTACTCCCTGCGCATGCGGTGCGTGACGGCCTTTCTCGGCTGCGTGGAACGGTTTTTCGACCAGCAGTTGCAGGAGCAGATCCTCTATCTGGAAGACCTGCGCAAACAGGCCCGGTCCTGAACGCCGGCCTGAACGGTTGTTGCCGGCGTCCCGCCGGACGGTGACGCGCCGCAACGCCGCCGGCCCGCCGGCCGTTCCGGGCGATCCAGCCGGCCAACGGTTTCTTCCGGCTTTGGAAAAGCCTCCCATATATTGTATGTTTTTAAGAAGTTATGAATTAAGGAAATTTCTTTCTTGCATTAGTCACACGTTTTTTCTAAAATCCGTGTGACAAGAACGAGGAACCGGCCTTTCCGGCTCCCGATGGCAGGCGCGGCAATGCAGCGGAAAAACGTGCAGCAAGGTGGCGGCTCTATGCAGGAAGGCGCAAACGTCAGCGAGGCCCTGGCGGCGGACATTTCCCAACCCCGCGTCGAAAAGACGAAAAACCGGTACGACGCCATGGAGTGGGCCGGCGCCTTTGGCGACATCGGCACGCTCATTCCCTTTGTGGTGGCCTACATCACCATTCTCGGCATCGATCCCCTGGGACTGCTGTTCATGTTCGGCGTCTCCAAGATCGCGGCCGGCCTGTTCTACAAGACGCCCATTCCGATCCAGCCCATGAAGGCCATTGGCGCGGCGGCCGTGGCCGGCGGCATTTCGCCGGCCGCGCTTTTCGCCTCGGGCCTGACCACCGGCCTTTTCTGGCTCCTGATCGGCCTGACCGGCACCATCACCTATGTGGCCAAGCTGGCCACCAAGCCGGTGGTGCGGGGCATCATGCTCGGCCTCGGCATGACCTTCGTGGTCGAGGGCATCCACCGGATGGTGGGGTCGCCGGTCCTGGCCGGCATCGCCCTGACCACCACGATCATCCTCTTCTCCAACCCCAAGATACCGGCCATGTTCGTGCTTTTGCTCATCGGCATCGTGGCCGCGGCCGTCGGCAATCCGGCCCTGCTCACGGAACTGGCCCAGATCAACGTGGGCTTCCGCCTGCCGGAGTTCGGCCTGCACCAGATCAAGTGGGACGACATCGTGACGGGCACGCTTCTTTTTACCCTGCCCCAGATCCCGCTGACCCTTGGCAACGCCGTGGTGGCCATTGCGGCCGAGAACAACGAATTGTTCCCGGATCGGCCGGTCACGGAAAAGACCATGTGCGTGAGCCAAGGCATCATGAACCTGGTTTCCCCGCTTTTTGGCGGCGTGCCCATGTGCCACGGCGCGGGCGGCATGGCCGGCCACGTCCGGTTCGGCGCCCGGACCGGCGGTTCTCTGGTCATCCTCGGGGCCATTGTCATCGTGATCGCGCTTTTCTTCAGCCAGTCCGTGGGCGTCATCTTCAAGATGTTCCCGCCGGCCATCCTCGGCGTCATCCTGTTTCTGGCCGGGGCCGAACTGGCGGTCACGGTGCGCGACATCGGTTCCAAGAAGTCGGATTTCTACGTCCTGGTGGTGGTGGCCGGATTCGCCATGTGGCATATGGGCGTGGCCTTTCTGGTCGGCATCATCCTGGACAACGCCCTGCGCCGGGAGTGGATCCGGTTGTAGGCGTTGCGGCGCTGGACCGCTTCTTTCACAAAGCCTTTTCTCCGGCGGCCGGGTTTCCTCGGAAATCCGGCCGCCGATTTGTTTGGGGGTTGGCATTCCGGGCGGGGATGGAGCCGTTTTGCAGGCGGCATTTGCGCTTGCCAAGCGCGGCCGGACCCTCTATTTTTCTTTTTGGCAAAATAAGAAATGATCCTCGGTTGCTTGGGAAGGCAAGCCATGGAAGAAATGGCCGTACCAGGCGCTTCCGAGGACAGCCGGCTTGCTGCGACCGGGCAAGGAGCGAAGTCGCCTGGCGCATTTCCCCTGCGCCGCAACGGGGCCGGGATGGCGCCTGGCATGGAAGCGGCGGGTGGTCCAGGCCGCAGCCTGGGCCTTCGGAATCGGGGAGGCCCGTTGTCGCCGCCCGAGACGCGCCTGTTCGCACGGTTTTCCAGGGTCTTTGTTGTCGGCGATGCCGGCATTGTCGGCTGCGGCGTCCCGCCTGCGGGGAATGTCTTCAACCTGTTGCTGCAAGGGAGGCTTGCCATGCGTTTTCTGGCGCAACTTTTTCCGGAATTTGCGGCCAAGCTCGACGAGATGGACGCGCTTTACGCGGAAAAACGGTTGATCGACGAAAAGACCTATCAGTTCATCTGCTTCGCGGTCTCGGTCAAGGCCCGGTCCAAGCCGTGCGTGCTCAAGCACTTCAAGGGGGCCCTGGACGCCGGGGCGAGCCTGCAGGAACTGGCCTACATCCTGGCCCTGGTCATGCGCGAGGCGGCCGGGGCGGACGACTGCTGGACCCACGACGTCCTCGGCGAGGTGGCCGACATCGTGGCCGGCAAGATCGATTGCGGCTGCAAGAAATAACTTCGAAGGAGGCTTTTGCCATGCTCATCCAGGTGCTCGGCACGGGCTGCGCCAAGTGCAACGAACTGGACAAGCTGGTCCGGGAAATCGTGGCCGAGAAGGGCAGCGACGCCACGGTGGAGAAGGTCTCGGATCTGCAACAAATCGCCATGATGGGCGTGTTCTCCACGCCGGCCCTGGTCATCGACGGGGTCATCAAGGCCGTGGGCGGGATTCCGGCCCGAAAGGACATCGCGGCCTGGATTTTGTAGGAAAAAGACCGGGGCTCCGCCCCGGACCCCGCCGGGGGGAATGATTCCCCCCGGTCCCCCCGTCCTGTGGGCGGCGTTGCCCGGCTGCAAAGCCAGCCGGGGCAACGCCGCCCACAACACGAGAACCTCCTGGCCACCGAACAACCCAGTGCGGGGGTCCGGGGGGCATCATGCCCCCTGGCCGCCGGAGGCATCTTTTTCTTCTCTCTTTTTCCGCTATTCCACACCCAAGAGCGCCTGGGCGAAGTCCTGGCCGTCGAAGGGGCGCAGGTCTTCCATTTTTTCGCCAAGGCCGACGTAGGTGATGGGGATGCCGAACGACAGGGCGATGCCGACCACCACGCCGCCCTTGGCCGTGCCGTCGAGCTTGGTCAGGATGATCTCGTCCACGCCGGCCGCCTCGTTGAAGAGTCTGGTCTGGGACAGGGCGTTTTGACCGGTGGTGGCGTCCACGACCAGGACCGAGCGGTGGGGCGCGCCGGGGTGTTTTTTGCCCAGGACCCGGCGGATCTTTTTGAGCTCTTCCATCAGGTTGGTCTTGGTGTGCAGCCGGCCGGCGGTGTCCAGGTAAAGGACGTCCACGCCGTCGGCCAGGGCCTTGTCCATGGCCTCGAAGGCCACGGCCGCCGGGTCCGACCCTTCGCCCTTGGTGTAGAAGCCCGCGCCCACGCGCTTGGCCCAGATCTGCATCTGCTCGATGGCCGCGGCCCGGAAGGTGTCGCCGGCGGCGATGAGGACCTTCTTGCCGCGCATGATGTCCCGGTGGGCCAGCTTGGCGATGGTGGTGGTCTTGCCCACGCCGTTGACGCCGATCATCATGACCACCTCGGGCGGATTGATGGCCCGGATGGTTTTTTGGGCGCGGAAGATCTCGGACAGTTCGTCGCGCAGGATCTCCTTGAACACGGCCGGATCGGTGGTGCCGCGCTTGCGCACCTTGTCGCGCAGGTTTTCCAGGAGCTTGGCCGCAGGCTCGAAACCCACGTCGGCCATGAGCAGGATCTCCTCGAGCTCTTCCCAGAAGGCCTCGTCAATGACGGCGTGGCTGCCGAGCAGGCCGTCGATGCGCTTGACGATCTGCTCCTTGGTCTTGGCCAGGCCCTCGGAAAGTTTGAGGAAGAGCCGGTTGCGCTCGTCTTCCTCGTCCTCCAGGTCCAGGGCCAGGGCCAGGCGGTACTGGAGTTCCGAGCGGAAGAGCTCGACCTCGTCGTACTCCATGAGGGCCAGCCAGTCCGCGAATTTGGCCACAAAGGCGTCGGCCTCGGCGGCGGGCGCTTCCAGGCTTTCAAACAGAAAGCGCAGCCGTTCCCACAGGACCGGTCCTGGCGCGTCGACGCCGGCCAGCAGGATGTCGAGCCAGGCGGAGAGCTTCGGTTCGGCCTGGCGCAGTTCCAGGATGAGGGCGTTGCGCCAGGGCGTTGTCGCGGCCTCGGCGGCGGCTGCGGCCGGCGCGGCCGGCGGGGCGGCGGCCGGTTCCTCGCGCACCGGCGCGGGCGGCGCGGGCGGCGTCACCGGGGCTTCTGGCGCGGGAACCGGGGCGGCGGGTTCGGATGCGGGGCCGGGCGACGGTTCGGGCTCGGGTTCCGGCGCGGCGGCCGCTGGCGGGGGGACTGGTTCGTCCGCCGTATGGGTCGCCTCATGGGGCGGCGCGACCGGAGCCGGGGCGGGCGCGGCCTCTTCTTCCGGTTCGGGCGACGGTTCGGGCCGGCCGGCGGGTGCGACGGCTTCGGCCTCGGCCTCCGGTTCGGGGGCCGGGGCGGGCGCGGCCTCGTCCGGTTCGGGTTGCGGCGTCTGCGCGGTCTCGGCCGGCGCTTCGTCGGCCTTCCAGAATTTTTTCAGCTTGGAAAAAAAACCCATGGGTGCGGCATCCTTGTGGTGGGATAGTGGGTGGCTGCTGTATTGTCGCGCCGGACGGCGCGGCAGAAGAGTATAGCCGGGGGGTCCGGTTGACGCAACAGCCAAGGGACGCGCCGGGGACGGCTGTTGTGGTCCGGCGGCGGCTTGTGGCAAAAGGGCGGGACGCGCGGCGGATCTGCCCGCGTGCGGGAGGCGGAAGGCATGAACGGAAAAAAGGGGAGCCGGCCGTGACGTTGCTCGAAAAACGGCGAATCGAGGCGGCCATGCTGGCCGAAGTCTATGCCGTGCTGCTGGAGCGCCTCGGCCGGGAGGCGGCCCTGGCCGTGATCGAGGAGACCGTGGCCAGGGCCGCCCGTGAGGCCGGCCGGGCCTTTGCCGCGTCCGCGCCCGGCGGACCGAGCCTGGCGCATTTCGCCTCCGTGGCCGACCTGTGGCAGGCCGGCGGCGCCCTGGCCATCGCCGACAGGCGGCAGGGCCCGGATTGCCTCTCTTTTGACGTGGTTCGCTGCCGCTACGCCGAAGCCTACCGCGAGATGGGCCTGCCCGAGGAACTGGCGACCAGGATCTCCTGTCTGCGCGACCACGCCTTTGTCGCCGGCTACAGTCCGAACCTGCGCCTGGACCGGCCCGGGACCATCGCCTCGGGCGCGGCAACCTGTCCTTTCACCTTTACCTGGGAAGACGCATGAGCATACGACGCACCACGGTCAAGGCAGCGCTCGACAGCGCACAGGCCGTTTCGGAAATCCGAGTCATGGGCTGGGTGCGGACCCGCCGCGACGCCAAGGGCTTTTCCTTTCTGGAAATAAACGACGGTTCGTGCCTGGCCAACCTGCAGGTCCTGGTGGAGGAGGGGGCCAAGGGGGCGGACCAGCTCAAGGAGATCGGCACGGGCGCGGCCGTGGACGTGTCCGGGGCCCTGGTGCCCTCGCCGGGCAAGGGACAGCGGTTCGAGGTCAAGGCCGCGTCGCTGACGCTTCTCGGTCCGGCCGACGCCGAGACCTATCCGCTCCAGAAAAAGCGCCATTCCGACGAATTCCTGCGCACCATCGCCCACCTGCGCCCCCGCACCAACAAGTACGGGGCCATGCTGCGGCTGCGGGCCGCCCTGGGCCAGGCCGTGCACGCCTTTTTCGCGGCGCGCGGCTTCCACTGGGTCCACACGCCCATCATCACCGGTTCGGACTGCGAAGGGGCCGGCGAAATGTTCCGCGTGACGTCCCTGAGTCCGGCCGACGCCGCCAGGGGCACGCCGGCCGAAAGGATCGGCCGCGATTTCTTCGGCAAGGAGGCCTTTCTGACCGTCTCGGGCCAGTTGACGGCCGAACCGCTGGCCTGCGCCCTGGGCCGGGTCTACACCTTCGGCCCGACGTTTCGGGCCGAGCACTCCGACACCTCGCGCCATGCCGCGGAATTCTGGATGGTGGAGCCGGAGATGGCCTTTGCCGATCTGGAAGACAACATGGACCTGGGCGAAGACCTGCTCAAGCACATGGTCCGGGTGGCCATGGAGGACTGCGCCGAGGATTTCGGACTCTTCGCCAAATACGTGGATCCGAACCTGCCCTCCGTCCTGTCCGGCATCCTGGACGCGCCGTTCGTGCGCCTGCCCTACGCCGAGGCGGTGGAGATCCTTTTGGCCGCCAAAAAACGATTCGAATACCCGGTCGCCCAGGGCCTGGATCTGCAAAGCGAGCACGAGCGGTACCTGACCGAGGAGCATTTCAAGCGTCCGGTCGTGGTCTACGACTACCCCCGGGACATCAAGGCCTTCTACATGCGCCAAAACGACGACGGCAAGACCGTGGCCGCCATGGACGTTCTGGCGCCGGGCATCGGCGAGATCATCGGCGGCAGCGCCCGCGAGGAGCGCCTGGACAGGCTTTCGGACCGGATAGGCGAGCTGGGACTGCCGCTTGAGGCCTACGGCTGGTATCTGGAAACGCGGCGGTTCGGCACGGTGCCCCATGTGGGCTTCGGCCTCGGCTTCGAGCGGGTCCTCATGCTCGTGACCGGCATCGCCAACATCCGCGACGTCATCGCGTTTCCAAGGACCTGGCGGCATCTGGAGTTTTAGACGCTTCTGCCTCGTCCGGGGCGGCGGGCAGGCGCACGTGAAAGGCGCTGCCCCGGCCGAGGGTCGAGGTGGCCCAGATCCGGCCGCCGTAGTGGCGCACGATCTGGCGGCAGATGGCCAGGCCAAGACCCGTGCCCTTGACGGTGTCGCCCATGGTGTCGCCGCGTCCGACCTGGTGGAACTTGCCGAAAATGGATTCCAGCTCGTTTTCCGGGATCCCGACCCCCGAATCCGACACCGTGATCAGGACCCCGTCGCCGTCGCGCCGCGCCGACAGCCGCACCTCGCCGGCCCGGGTGAACTTGACGGCGTTCTGGAGCAGGTTGGACACGACCTGGACCAGTTGGTCCGGGTCCATGAAGAGGTCCGGGACCGGTTCCGGAGCGTCGAAGGAGAAGGCGACTTCCGGCCGGTCTTCGAGCAGTCCGGCCATGCCGCCGGCGGCCTGGCGCAGCACGTCCAGGGGGGCGAACCGGCTGTCCCGCCAGGGCATGCTGCCCGATTCGATGCGGCTCAGGTCCAGGACGTCGTTGATGAGCCGGGTCAGGCGTTCGGCCTCGGCGTAGACCACGGACAGGTTGTCGGCGATGCGCCGGCCCCTGGCCTCGAGCCCCGCCTGTCCCGCGGCCAGGGGCAGGAACTGGTCCGTGAAGTCCCGGCCGATCAGCTTGGCGAAACCGAGGATCGAGGTCAGGGGAGTGCGCAGTTCATGGGAGACCGTGGACAGGAAAACGGATTTCATGCGGTCCAGTTCGCTCAGGCGGATGTTGGCCTCGGCCAGTTCCATGGCCTGCAGGCGCAGGTCCCTGGTCCGCTCCTCCACCTCGGCCTCCAGACGCAGCCGGTGCTCGGCCAATTCCTTTTCGATCCGCTTGCGGCCGGTGATGTCCGTGAACATGCAAAGCGCCCCGAGGCGGGAACCCGAGGCGTCGTGGAGGGGACTGGCTGAGACCAAGGTCCACAGCTCCTCCCGGTCCCTGGTTTCGAGACGCAGTTCAAAAACGTCCCGTTGCCCCTGGAGCAGCCTGGCCTGCTGCTCCCGAGCCTTTTCCAGGCAATCGGCGGCCACGAATTCCTGAAAGAGCCGGCCGGACATGGCCTCGGCGGCATGCCCCAGCATGTCGGCCATGCGGCGGTTGGCAAAGGTCGTGCGAAAATCTTCGTCCAGGACCAGAACGCCCTCGTGGGCCGTCTCCACGATGCGGCGGTATTTTTCCTCGCTGACCCGCAACGCCGTTTCGGCCCGTTGCCGGTCCGTCACGTCGCGGATGGTCTCGATGCCGCCGATGATCCGGCCGGTCTCGTCGCGCAGGGCCACGGCCTTGGCCCAGATGTGGCGCTGGCCGCCGGGAAGGGCGGACAGCGTGACCTCGGCGATGACGGCGTCGTCGCCGATGGCGGCCACGGCGTAGCGCTTGTCCGGCAGGGGGGTCGCTCCCCGGGCGTAGTCCACGAGCAGCGGGGTCGGCGATCCGTAAAACGGCGCGCCGTAGGCGAAGTCCGCCTTGCCGAGCATGTCCACGGCCGCCACGCCGGTCAGCTTTTCCAGGGCCCGGTTCCAGAAGATGACCGCGCCGTGGGCGTCCACGACCAGGGTGGGGTCGGGGAGAAAATCGATGATGTCGGCCAGACTCCTGTCCCTGGCCTTGATGTTGGCCTCGGCATCGTGCAGGTCCCGGATGCGGCGGGACTGCTGGTGGTTTCGGCTGGCCAGGTTTGAGACGTGGTTGGCGAACTGGTACAGGGCCTGGCAGATCTTTTCGAACCGCTGGCGCGACATGCGGGGGACCCGGGCCAGGGCCTGCTCGAAGGCGGCCGCGTCCATGCCCATTGCGCAGCCGTGGGCCATGATGGCCGCGGCATCCACGGATTCGTCCCTCACCTGGCCGATCAGCCAATTGGCGATGTGGCGCTTGTTGAAAAAAATGCTGGTGGATCCGGAAAGCAGGCCTCCGCCCAGGCAGGTGGCGATGGTGGGGCCGAGGGGGGAGGCTTGGGCGAGCTGGTCGTGGGTCAGGGCGCAGCGGGCCGAGCCTTGGGCCGTGGCCCTGATGACGTCCTGACAGAGGCTGGTGCAGTTGCTTGGCCGCGTCAGGGGGCGGCCCGTGTGGTCGGTGATGCAGGAGGCCACATTGGCGGCCTCGGCAAAGGCGTCCTGGATGCGCTGGATGTCGTGCAAGGAAAAGACGTCCTCGAAACGGACATCCTCCTGGACCGTTGCCCCTGCGACTGCGGCATCGCCGGTCCGCTTTTCCATGGGGGAAGCCTGCTGGAACGGAGCTTTCGCCCCGGTCAGGTCGCTGCTCATGGCCCCTCGAAGCGGTTATGGTGTCGTTATGCCTGGAAGCCTACGCCAAGTCGGCCTTTTTGTTCAACACCTATTTGGACCGGCAAGGGCTGGGCCTTGTCCCGGTTGCCGGTTTCGATCCCGTCCTGGCCGCCTTGGCGCCGGGAAAGCCGCTTTGCCGCGTCCCCGAAAAGAGCCTTGGCCCCCTTGCCCGAAGGACAGGCCTGCCGTCGTGGTTGCGTCGCGGCGATGCCCCAGGCGGCGTTTGCGCGGGAACCCGGTGCGTCCTCGGTTGGCCGCGCGGCGCGGGGAGTCGGCGAAACCAGGGAAGGAAAGACCGAAAGGCGTTAGATGACAAAGGGCTACAGAACTTTTCCGCCATCCTGGTGACAAGAAGCCTCCAGACTGTTATCTCCATAGCATGGAATGGTTTTTAATTCTTTTTGGGATCGGCGTTGTCACGCTGGCAGTGTACATCCTTCTGACATCCAAACGCCAGGGTCGCGAATCCGTGCCCGGTCGATTCGATTTCGAACGCTATAAGGCGGAGGAGCTTTCCCGGCGCGGCCTCTTCGATCAGACGAAGTGGCGTTAAAGAGGCCTCTAAAGCCGCCTCCTTTCGCGTGTTTCCTCCCGCCCGGTTGTCCTGACGCAGGCGGCCGCTCGCGGGTTGCGGGCAACGCCTCCCACGCCCAGGTGTTCGTCGCCTTCCCGCTCCCCTTGTCGCGGCGGCAGTCCCGGCGGGAAGGCTTTCTCATGGGTATGTTGCCGGCGAGGCCATCCATGGGAAGGCTTGATTCGGATGGCATTGTTTCATAGAGGACTTCTATGAAACTGAGCCTGGACCAGCGGGAACGGATTACGGCCAACCTTTTGGAAAAGTACGAAAAGGTCGCGGCCGGGGAGCCTGGCCAATTCCGCTATCCCACCGGTGTTGCGGGGTTGCGCGGGCTCGGGTATCGACAGGAGTGGTACGCGCATCTGCCGGAAAGCGCCTGGGCCTGTTTTTGCGGCGTCGGCAATCCGTTCGCCCCGGGACTTCCGGACACGGGAGCGCGGGTGCTGGACGTCGGGGCGGGGTGCGGGGTGGACACGCTCATTGCCGCCGGCCGCGTCGGCCCCGAGGGCCTGGCCGTGGGGGTTGAACGCTCTCCGGCCATGGCGGCCAGGGCGGGTGAGAACATCCGAAGCGCCCGGGCCGCCAACGCCAGGTGCGTTGAGGGCCTGGCCTCGGCCCTTCCCTTTGCCGACGCCGGTTTCGACCTTGTCATCTCGAGCGGTGTCTACAACCTGGTCATGGACAAGGAAGAGGCCCTGGCCGAGGCCTACCGGGTGCTCAGGCCCGGAGGACGCCTGCAGGTGGCGGACCAGATGCTGACCGGCTCCGAGCCCCTTTCGGAAGCCGAGGCCGTGGCGTCCTGGTTCACCTGAAAGGGCGGCGCGATACCGGGAACGGCGTTCCTGGACATGTTGGCGCGGGCCGGCTTTGCGGCCCCCACGTTTCATGGCGAAACCGGTTTTCAGAGCTCGCCCGTCACCATGGGCATGGTGTTTAGCGCCTTCCGGCCGATGTGACGCCCCGGCCGGCTGTGCCGCCCGTCCGGTGTTCCGGCGATGGCTGCCGTTGCGTGCGGCATGGCGGCCGCATGGGGTTTTGCACCCTGAATCCGATTCCCTGGAGCGGATGCGACAGGGACGGCGGCAGCGAGGAAGCCATGTCAAACCCGTTGCAGACCAGGCTGCGCGTTCCGGCCGACAGCCGCTTTCTGGCCATGGTGCAGGGCAATGTCCGGGAACTGGCCGCCACGGCCGGACTGGACCGCAAGGACATTCTGGCCCTGGAGCTGGCCGCCGAGGAGGCGTTTCTCAATGTCCGCGACCACGCCTATCCGGACGGCACGCCCGGCGACGTGTTCGTGGACGGCGAGATCCTGGAGAGCGAACTGCATGTGGCCTTTCACGACGAGGGCCTGCCGTTCGACCCCTCCTTGATCAGGCGTCCCGATCCGCCATCCGCCGCCGCGCCGGGCGCGACGGGAGGCCTTGGCCTCAAGCTCATCCATCACGCCGCCGACGAGGTGCACTGGATCAACCAGGGCAGGCAGGGCAAATCGCTGTGCCTGGTCAAACGCCTGGCGCGAACGGCCGAGCCGGTTCCGGCCGAGGCTCCTGTCGCAGTTCCGCGAGCGCCGCAGCAACCCTACGACATCCGTCCCATGCGGCCTGAAGAGGCCTTGCAGGTGGCCAGGATTTTCTGGCTGGCCTATGGCTATTCCTACAAGAACGAGAATTTCTACCGGCCCGACGGCCTGCTGCACCTGGTCGGCACGGGCAAGCTCATCAGCTACGTGGCCGTGACCCGGGAAGGTGAAGTGGTCGGACACGTGGGCCTGCTCCGGCCAGAGCCCGTGGCCATGGCCGAGATGGCGGTCCTGGTGGTGTCCCCGGCCCACCGGGGCCGGGGGCTGATGGAGGCCCTGACCCAGGGCATCATGGCCAAGGCTCGGGAATTGGGCCTTTTCGGCCTGTCGCTCAACCCGGTGACGAGCCATGCCCTCAGCCAACGCCAGACCGTGGACCTGGGGGGCAGGCCGTGCGGCCTGGACCTGGCGGCCTGCCCGCCACGGCGCTTCAAGGCCATGGGCCTGGACAGCGTCCAGCCCCAGCGGGAATCCTATCTGCACTGTTTCATGGACCTGGTCGATCCGCCCGCCGCCCTGGTCCATGTTCCGGCCCGACACCAGGCGATTGTGGAACGGATCTACGCGACCCTCGGCAGGACCGTCACCCTGGCTCCCCCGGCCCAGGCTGCCGTGCCCGGGGACTACAAGGTCTCCTATGATCGCGGACTCGGAAAAGGCGTGATCCGGGTTCTGCGGGCCGACGCGCGGCAGTGGCCGGAGATCCACCGGGCGGCCCTGGACCTGACGGATATCGCCGGAGCCGAGGTGGTGGACCTGGATCTTCCTCTTGCCCAGCCGGCCACGCCCCTGCTCGGCCAGTTGGCCGAGGACGCGGGGTTCTTCTTCGCCGGCGTCTGGCCCCATGAAGCCGAGGACGGCGACATGCTGCGGCTGACGCGCCTTGCCGTCCCGCTCGACATGGGGCTGTTGCGCCTGCATCCGACATTCGGCCAGGAACTGGCCGACTACGTGGGCGCGGAGCGCGAACGGGCGGCCCTGCGGTCCGGCGGCCGGCCTTCCGATCCCGCCTGATTGCGGCCCCTGACCGGGCCGCGCCGTCCCGGCTATCCCTTTTTCAATTCCTTGCCGTCCTCCGCCCCGGATGCCGGTGTTTCCCGGCCTGCGCCGCCCCGTCCGCTCAGGCGGCTGACCAGCCGCGCGATGCACGGACCCGTGAGGACCACGGCGAACAGGCGCAGGGTCTGCAGGGACAGCACAAAGGAAACGTCGCAGCCGCTGCCCACGGCGATGACGGCCACGGAATCGAGCCCGCCGGGGCTGGTGGCCAGATAGGCGGTCAGGGGGTCCACCCCGAGCCAGGCGGTCAGCATCCAGGCCGTGCCGCAGCACAGGCCGATCAGGGCGAAGGTGGCCAGCAGGAGTTGGGGGACGGCGTGCAGGGCGTGGCGCACGGTTTGGGCCGTGAAGCGCAGGCCGATGTACCAGCCCAGGCCGGCGTAGGCGCTCCACAGCAGCCAGGGGGGCAGGACGATGGCCATAAGGCCCAGGGACTGGAGCGTCGCCCCGGCCACCATGGGCACGAGCAGGGCTCCGGCCGGCAGGCGCAGCCAGCGGCCTAGGAGCAAACCGCCGGCCATCACGGCCACCGTCTGGAGCAAGGAACCCAGCGCGGCGTCCTCCGCCGGCGACCCGGACGGCGGGACTGGCAGGTCCGCCGCATGTCCGAGCAGGAGCCGGGAAACCCCGGACGCGGTCAGCACCACCACGAACACCCGCAGGTACTGCATGAAGGCGACCATGCGCACATCCGCGCCGTAGGATTCGGCCATGGCCGTCATGGCCGCCGCGCCGCCCGGGGAAATGCCCCAGGCCGCCGTGGGGCCGGGCAGCGAGCCGTACCGCGTAAGCGCCAGGCCCACCACCGCTCCGGCCACAATGACCGCCACGATGACAAGCAGCATCACCGGCCACTGACGGCCGAGGGTCGCCAGGGTGGAGGGGGTGATGGTCACGGCCACCATGCAGCCGATGACGGACTGGGACGCGGCAAAGGCCCAGCCGGGAACGCGCAGGGGAGCGGCGCGCAGGGCGAAGGCCACGGCCGTCAGCATGGGGCCGAGCAGCATGGCGGCCGGAACCGAGGCCCGTTGCAGGCCATGGGCCAGCAGGCCGGAGACAAGGACCAACGCGGCCCATTGGCTGCCGCGCCGCAAGGTGGACATAGAAACGCTCCAGGCGGCCAAGGCCGCCAAGGGACTTGCCCGGGCCGTGGACCGGGGAGGGGGCACCGTATGTCCGACTGGTGAGGAAGTACAGGGTCGCCATGATTGGCGGGGACGGCGGCGCAGCGGCGCAGGCTGGACCGGAGTCGCTTTGGGCAGGTCTGGCGACAGCGGACCGTCAGGATGACAATCCCTCTCCACCCTGCTACCTGCTTGGAGGAGCGAGTTGTGAACGATACCGCGCCTGTTGCGAACGAGAGCCTTGACCGGATGGCTTCGTCGGCCTTGCGACAGAGCACGGGGCACGGCCGTTGCTTGTGGATGCCACAGGTTGCCTCCAACCGAGCGGAACCGCGAGTGGGAAAGGGTTACCCTGATGCGTAAGGATACAAAACCGGCCGCGCTGGCCGAAAAGATGGCTGCAGCGAAAGAGCTGTGCCTCTCCCGCCTGCGCGCCGTGCCGCGCGAAAAACGGGATGCGGTCGCCGAGGCGATTCTGGCCCTTGCCGATCCCGAGTGGTGGGAGCGGCGTCACAAGGGTTCCGATGTCTTTCTGCTCATCCTCGAATCCCGAAAGGCGCAAGTGCTCAAAATCATCGAAGAGGCCACTCGGTAGCAAGCTCTTCATGAACCAGCGGGTGGCGACCCGCAGATCATGCCCATACCCCATGCAGGGGATCCAAAGACACGTGAGGCACATAAAAAACCAAGTCCCACACGGCCTTTGGTGCCGTGTGGGACTTGGTGGAAAAGTGTTTTGGTGGAGGCGGGGGGAATCGAACCCCCGTCCGAGAATGCTCCACTCCTAGCGTCTACAGGCTTAGACCGAAAAACAATCTCGCCTCGGGCAGGCCTTTCGGCCGGGCCGCCTCCGGCCAGTCCGTCTGCAGTCTCGCGCGCACCCCGACGGACGAGGGTTTGCGCCAGCCTGATGGGGGTTGGCGTCCCGATTCAGCGTATCAGGCGTCGGCTGAGGGGACGCTGGCTGTCATTAAGCAGCCAGGGCGTAGTCGTAATCGTTGGCAGTTAACCAGTTGCCGCGTGTTTTACGAGGCCTCGCGGCACCTCGGCCTGCAACCAGGGCTTCACTATCCCCGTCGAAACCAGGGCGCCCCCGTCGAAAAATGAATATAAGGCGTTGCTGCCAAAAGGCAAGGGCTCAAGCCTTAAAACAACCGGAAATGGTGCTTGTATCCCCGCTCCTGCATGCAGGCGTCGGTCTGGACGCACCGCTCCTTGATCGGCCGGTCCGGAAACGGCGGCGTATTGACCGTGAGCGACGCCTTGGAAAAGCAGTCGGTGTAATCGTCTTCCACCGCGGCCAGGTCCTTGCCCGGGCTGGAGTAGGGGGGGCGGGTGCAGCCGGCGGCCAGGGTCAGGACAAACAGGATCAGGAGCGGAATGCGGCGCATGCGTCAGTCTCCTCACGTCGCCGCGGCCGGGTGTTACGCGGCCGCTTGGTGTGCGGGGGAGAGGGCTCATTCAGGAAAAAAAGCCTGAAGCGCCCAAACCTCCTGGTTTTTCCTTATCGTTTGTCAACCGGTTCGCAAAGCGTTTTTTCTCGTGGCCGGACCTGTCCGGCCGCGCCCCCGGCCTCCGGGCCAGACGCCGCCTGCTCTCCGCCGGCCGCCGGAAACCGTCGCCGGATCGTGGAACTGCTCGCGCTGCGGTCGGCGCCAGCGACAGCGGTCCGACCGTCGGCCCTGTGGCCAACGCCTGCCGGCACAGACAAGGAGCAGGAATGTTGCGGTTGTGGGCCTCTGGACAGCAAGCGGCTCGAGCACGGCTCCGAGCCTTTCGACGACGCTGCTCCGGCGGGGCCGAGTCCGCAAGGCTGGAGCATTGCGGACGGACGACTCCAATCGGAGCGGTTCATGGCCGCAAGGAGGGGATCGTTCACAATATCACAATGTCCTGGTGCAAAGGCTTCTTGCTTGAAGAAGCATTGTGATGATTTTCGCAAGCACAAGAGAGTGGCAGAAGGACGGTTGCCGCTTGCATAACGGCCTTATTTGTCATAAAATCGTTGCATTCGGCCTGAAGATGCTATCTTTTTCAGAGACTTTTTGATTTTTCAAAAAGCCGAAGGCGGTTTGCCTTGGCGATGGAGCGTGTGATGCAGCGGATAAGCATGAAGTGGTTGCTCATGACACTGGGCATCGCCAGCGTGGTCGGCGCGGTCCTGACCCTGACGCTCCTGTATCTCCAGCAGGCCAGGATGCTCGGTTATCTTGAAAAGATCGGGACCGTGGACAGTCCGCTGCTGTTTCATCTCCAGGACCTTTACGCCCAGGGCCTGCAGACCGAACAGGCCACACGCAATGTCCTGCTCAACCCCAAGGATCAAAAAGCCAAGGACAACTTCGCCGCAGCCGACAAACAGTTCCGTGAGGCCCTGGCCGCGGCTTCGGCCCTGGCCTCGGGAGATGGCGCGCGCCAATTGGCCGGCATCGGGCCGCAGTGGAACGCCAGCCATGAATTGAAGCTCAAGCTGATGGACATGGCCGTGGCCGGCGACACGGCAAAGGCCGTGGCCCTGCTCAACAGCGAGGAGACGCCGCTGTGGCGGGCCATCAAACAGACCGTCCAGCAGTTGATCGCGGCCCAGCAGGAGGTGTCCAAGGCCAATCTCCAGGCCATCGAGGCGGGCGAGTCCTCGGTCTTCAAGCTGTTTTTGGCCATGGCCGTGGTCTCGGTCCTGCTGCTTCTCGGCCTCATCGGCCTTCTCATCAAGGGGATCGGCAAGGGCGCGGCCGCCATTGTCGCCTACGCCCGGGCCATCGGGGGCGGGGATTTCACCGTGAAGCCCGCTGCCGGGCTGCCCGGGGAATTCAAGGCCATCGGCGATTCGCTTCTGGAGATGGTCCGCTATCTGGAGCATTCGCTCGGCTACTACCAGGGCGTGGTCCGGGGCATGGCCACCCCGTTCGTGGTGGTGGACGAAAAAGAGAACCTGCTTTTGACCAACGACAGCCTCATGGGTCTGCTTGAGCAGTCGGGACGGCCCGAGGAGCATTACGGCCGCAACGTGGCCGGTTTTTTCTACGGCGACCCCAGCCGCAAGACCGTGCTCGCCTCGGCCATGGCCGAGGGCCGGACCATCCGCAAGGAAGTGGAATTGGTCTCCCGCAAGGGCAATGTGCGAAACGTCCTGATCGACGCCTCGCCCCTGTTCAATGCCATCAACGGCCAGCTCATGGGCGCATTGTGCGTCTATTCGGATTTTACCGATCTGCGGCGCGGCGAGGCCGTGATGCGCGAGCAGACCGAAAAGATGCGCGAGACGGCCCGGGAGGCCAAGGCCATTGCCGACAATCTGGCCCATGAAATCGAGGACCTGACCGAGCGCGTCGACATGGTGGAGCGCGGGGCCATGGAACAGAAGGACCGCATCGGCGAAACCGCCGCGGCCATGGACGCCATGAACGACGCCGTGCTGGACGTGGCGAAAAACGCGGCCGCCGCCGATACCCTGGCCGAATCCGCCCGGGCCAAGGCCGTTACCGGCGCGGAGATGGTGACCGGCGTGGTGGAGGCCATCCGCAACGTCAACCGGCTGGCCGGGGAACTGCGCCGGGACATGGACGAACTGGGCGGCCAGGCCGAGGGCATCGGCAAGATCATGGGCGTGATCGCCGACATCGCGGACCAGACCAACCTGCTGGCCCTGAATGCCGCCATCGAGGCCGCCCGGGCCGGGGATGCCGGCCGGGGGTTCGCCGTGGTGGCCGACGAGGTCAGAAAGCTGGCCGAAAAGACCATGACCGCCACCAAGGACGTGGCCGGCTTCATCACGGCCATGCAGCAAAGCGCCCGCAAGAACATCGAAAAGACCGACGAAACCACCACCGCCATCCAGCTCGGCACGCGCAAGGCCAACGAATCCGGGGAGATGCTCCAGGAGATCGTCGGCTTTGTCGCCCGGACCTCGGACCAGATCCGATCCATGGCCACGGCGGCCGAGGAGCAGTCCGCCACCGCCGAGGAGATGCGCCGGTCCACCGAGGAGATCAACCGCATCGCCATGGAGACCTTGCACGCCATGGCCGCTGCGGCCAAGGCCGTGGCTGCCCTTGGCGGCCAGGCCCGTGGGCTGGAGTCCGTGGTCTCGGGACTGGAGTCCGACAACCGGGCCATTGCCGCCTAAGCCCTTTGGCCGGCACGGACCGTCGGCCGTATCAGCGGCGACGGCGCGGCCGACAGAAGCGCCTGGGACAGGTCCGGGCGGGATGAAACGGCTGCGGGTTGAACCGGGAGGGGCTTGGCGGCGGGCAACCGGACTGGGTGTTTTGGCAAGGCCGCGGCTGCCGGAGACAGTACGACCCATCCACCGCCCGCAGTCGTCCGGACTGCGGCTTCCGCTTCGGATTCCCGCCTGTATGCAGGATCTGTTGCTAGGCCAGAAGGCCGACGAAGCGGCCGGTCACCTGGCGCAGCCGGCGGCTCAGGACACGGCCGATGAAAAAGAGGACCTTGATGGCCAGCTGCGGATAGGCTGCGGCCAGCTGGTCGAAGTGCTCCCGGGTCATGACCAGGAGGCGGACGTCGGTCTTGGCCACCACCGTGGCCGAGCGGGGCTCGCTGTCGAAAAAGGCGATTTCGCCGATCACCGCGTCCCGGCTCAGGTCGATGATGTGGCGTTCCGGCTGGCCCGTGTCCTCTTTCTGGATGGTCACCACGCCGTCTTCGATAAAGGCCAGGGAACTGGCCTTGCGTCCTTCCTGGATGATGGTGGTGCCGGCCGGAAAACTCGTTTGGCGCAGGTAGCCGGCCAGGAGGCGCACTTCCTCCCAGGTGAAGGCCGATCCGAGCTTGAGGCCGTCCAGGCGCGCGGCAATGGCGTCTTTTTCCTTTTCCGACGGGACGCTGTCCACAATTGGCCTCCTCTGGCCGGGGCTTGGGCATTGTGGCCGATCTCGCGGCATTCTATACGCATTTGGCGCAAAGGAAAAGGCGGACGCCAGGGCGCGTTGCCGCGACCGAAAATTACGCTCGGGCTTTTAATTGCGACAACCGTGAGGAATAGCTATGTTTCTGGTGTTGCTGACCTACGAGAAACCGCTTTCGGTCATTGACGCGCTCCTTGAGGAGCATGTCCGCTTCCTGGAGACCCAGTACAGGCAGGGCCTCTTTCTGCTGTCCGGCCGCCAGGAGCCGCGCGCCGGCGGGGTCATCCTGGCCCGGGCCGAAAGCCGCGAGGCCCTGCTGGCGGTCCTGGACCAGGATCCGTTCCGCCGCGAAGGCGCGGCCCGCTACGAAGTGATCGAGTTTACGCCCACCAAGGCCGCGCCCGAACTGGCCGGCCTGCTCTGAGCCCACGGCTTCGAGACAGAGCAGGTTTCGAGAAATGCGCGCCAAAGGCAAAAAAAGTCTCCAGCCTGACCGCCGCGGCGAAGCGGCCAGGCTGGAGACGGCACACGTGGTCTTGACCAGAAATATATAATAAAAATTTTTACTTCGTGCTACTAAAAAATACGAATTTATTTTAAATTATACGGCAAGCCGTCCTTTTGACCTCCCCAAATCTCCTTAAAGGGTTGGCAATCGTTCGCTTTTTCTTTGAAAGCAGGTAATTGTTTCTTGCTTTGAAGCAACAAAGAAAGAGGCCAGGGTGCTAACACTTGACCTTCAAAATCAGTTAAATCCTGGTCAAACAACCCTGATTTCTTGCCGCATAAGTTGCATTTGCTCAGAGTGGCGACCTACTATTTGTCTCGTAAATAGTCGCATTCTGGACACGTACAATCTGCGGCCATGTCAAGTTGGTTTTTTATTTCAGGCGTCAGGCCTTCACGTATCCATGTCGTGCCGTCCTTTTTTAGCAGAGTTGTAGCCAAAGCATATGCGTGGCGCTCCGTGTCATCGTTCCAGATTCGAATAGTTACATCGGGGTGAAAGCGGCAAGTTTGAATTGCTCTCGCCTGTATAAGAGCATATCTCGCCGCATCCTCAAAAATGTAAAGGTATTCATTGATCGACACAGCGCCTCGCTTAAAAAAATAAGATTAATGGTAGCGCCTTACGCCGTACAATTTCCACCAAAATCAAATCGAACAGGCTTCCCAACGATCTTACCGACCTTCAAAATAGTGGACAACGTAATAGACGTGTTCTTTTCGTCTAAAATCTTGTCTACAAACGAACGGCTTGTACCCATCATTTTGGCAACAGCCGTTTTGCTGACATTTCGAGATTCCATATAGTTTTGAAGCTGCCAAGCAATCACGCGCTTGATCGCGGTAGCTTCGCACTCTTCATAGATTTCTTCATCTTTCAAAAAGTCGTCAAAAGAAGAACCAATGCAGTTATTGTTTTCGCCCGTCATAATAACAGCCCCTCCTTTTTAAGAGCAGCCAGGATTTCCTTTCTTCGATCTTTGGCAAGCTCTAAAGTAGCTTGCGGCGTTTTCTGCGTCTTCTTAACAAATCCATCCAGAAGATACATACAACCATCTTCGACGCAAAAAAGAACCCGTGCAATCGTACCGTTGGGAAGATCGGTGCGGACTTCGAAAATTCCGCTACCCATGGGCCGGCACGTGGGCATGCCGATGGGCCACCCGATTTCCACGGTGAAAATGTCGCTGCCGACCAGCTTCCGAAAACTCTTGTCCAAGCTCCTAAGCCAATCCTTGACAGGTTCGTTCCCTGTCGGGGTCCGATAAAACCGGGCTTGAAGTCGCTTGTCCATGAGTTAGAATGTACTTTTTTTAGTACATTCGTCAAGGGAGCTGGCGAGGTGAGGCAAAAGAAAAAGACCACGAGATGGGGTCGTTTTCTTTTAAGGCCAAGCGGGGGAAGGGTTATTGCGCCAGCCCATCTGTACCAAATTTGTACCACTAATCAGGAAAAAATAAGGGAAAAAGAAAAAAGGGTCTAGGCTTTCGCCTAAACCCTTGATTTTCTTGGTAGCGAGGGAGGGAATTGAACCCCCGACACTGCGGATATGAGCCGCATGCTCTAACCGTCTGAGCTACCTCGCCAGAAGTCCCCGACAGCGGAGAAACGGGTAAGTATCCAATTCGAACCTGGTTGGCAAGTCTTTTTTTCTGCCGCCGCGCCGCAAGGCTATTTTGGCCAGAAGGCGAACACCGCGGCGGCCAGGGCCAGCCGGTACCAGGCGAAGGGGCGCAGGGAGACCCGCTTCACCAGGACGATGAACCCCTTGACCGCGGCCAGGGCCGCAAGAAACGAGACCACGAAGCCGATGGTCAGGACGCCGAGGTCGTCGGCGGTAAAAAGCGAGGCGCTTTTGTAAAAGTCGTAGAGCGTGGCCACAAACATCAAGGGCACGGCCGCGATGAAGGAATACTCGGCCGCCAGGCTCCGCTTGGCCCCAAGAAGCATGCCGCCCATGATGGTGGCCGCGGACCGGGAAAAGCCGGGCCAGAGCGACAGGCACTGGAAGCAGCCGATGCCGAGGGCCAGGCACGGGGTGATTTCATCGAGGGAATAGTACCGGTCCCGCATGCGCCGGCGTTCGACCCAGAAGATCATGACCGCGCCCACGGCCAGGGCCAGGGCCACGGTCGTCGGGCCGAAGAGGTGGGTCTTGATGGCCTTGTGGGCGAAAAGCCCCAACAGCCCGGCCGGCAGGGAGGTCAGAAACAGGAGCCAGAGGCCGCGCAGCCCGGAAAAGGCGTGGAGCGGCTTTGGAAACAGGAGCCACCAGAACCGTTTCCAGTACAGGACCACCACGGCCAGGATGGCCCCGAGCTGGATGATGATGTCGAAGCTGTCGGCCTTGTCGCCGGTGAAGCCGATGAGGTGGCCAACCAGGATGAGGTGGCCGGTGGAAGAGACGGGGAGGAATTCGGTCGCTCCCTCGACAAGGCCGAGGACGGTGGCGGCAAGGGTTTCGGTCATGACGGCAAAGTCTCCTGGCGATGGGTGTGGGGGCGGCTCTACCCGATGGACCAGCAAGTTGCAACCCGTGCCGGCCTCGTGTATGCATGGGAGCCGAGCAAGGAGGCTCTATGGCCACGATCATGCCGCAAGGCGAGCTGATGCGGCGCGCCGTCAAATGGATCGACGAGCAGCGCAGCCACACGGGCGAGCCCTATGCCGCGCTTATCGACAAGGCGGCCATGAATTTCAACCTGAGCCCCAAGGACGCGGAGTTTCTGACCGGCTTTTTCAAGGAGCGGGAGGAGACGCCTCGGGCGTGACGGCGGCTTCGGCCAGGACCCGGCAAAGCGCCTCCCGGCCAAGCCCGGTCTTGCCGGAAAAAAGGATCGGCGGGAAGGCGGGTTGCGCGAGCTCCCGCCACTCTTTTTTCCGGGCTTCCCGGTCGCGCTGCTTGCACTTGTCGGCCTTGGTCAGCACCATGATCATGGGGATGCGCTTGGCCCGCAGCCAGTCCACCAGCTCGATGTCCAGGCGCTGGGGCGGCAGGCGGCAGTCGACCAGGGCCGTTACGGCCCGCAGTTGTTGGGTCTTGCGGAGATAGGCGTCGATCAGCTTGGCCCATTTTTCCCGCTCGGCCATGGAGCAGCGGGCATAGCCGTAGCCCGGCAGGTCGACCAGGCAGTAGCCGGCGGTCCGGGCGAGGTAGAAATTGAGGCTTCGGGTCTTGCCCGGGGTGGCGCTGATCTTGGCCAGGCCCTTGCGGCCGGCCAGGCAGTTGACCAGCGTGGATTTGCCCACGTTGGACCGGCCGGCCAGGGCGATCTGGGGCTGGTCCACGATCGGGATCTGGTCGGACAGGTAGGCCGTGGCCAAAAGGTCAAGGTCGAGTTCCGTCCGTGTCTGTGCTAAGGCGTCCATCCGCTTGTTGTGACCGGCGAAGCGGCAACCGTCAAGGCCGGCCCGGAACCGGCCCAAAGGAAGGCAGCATGCGCAAGGTGAGGATACTGGTCCTAAACGGCCCGAACCTGGGTTTCATCGGCCTGCGGCAGCCCGAGATCTACGGCCACCGCACCATCGCGGACCTGCCGGCCCTGGTGGCCGAGATGCTCGGCGAGGCGTCCGAGCGCCTGGAACTGCAGTTTCACCAGGCCAACAGCGAAGGGCACTGCATCGACCGTCTGGAGCAGGCCTGGAAGGACGGCCTGGACGGCATCGTCCTCAACGCCGGGGCCTACACCCACACCAGCCTGGCCCTGGCCGACTGCCTGGCCTGGATCGGCATCCCCTGCGTCGAGGTGCATATTTCCAATATCTTCGCCCGGACCGACGAGCCGTTGCGCCAGAAGAGCATGATCGGCAAGAACTGCATCGGCTGCATCGCCGGCTTCGGCCTCACCGGCTATGCCCTGGCCGTCATGGCCCTGTGGCGGCACATCACCGAGAATCCTAACTTCCTATAGGAGATCCAATGCTTTCCACAACCGACTTCCGTCGCGGCCTGAAAATCGAAATGGACGGCGTGCCCTATGAAATCGTGGACTTTCTCCACGTCAAGCCCGGCAAGGGCGGGGCGTTTATCCGCACCAAGCTCAAGAACATGATCAACGGCCGGGTGGTGGAAAACACCTTCCGTTCCGGTGAAAAAATGGTCAAGCCCGACCTCGAGAGCAAGGAAATGCAGTACCTGTACCGCGAGGGCGACGAGTTCGTCTTCATGGACATGGAAAGCTACGAGCAGCTGCACGTGGGCGTCGCGCCGCTTGGCGAGAAGGGCGGCTACCTGAAGGACGGCATGGAGCTCAAGATGCTGCTTTACAAGGGCCAGCCCCTGGACATCGACCTGCCTGCCTCGGTGGTCCTTGAAGTGACGGACACGGAGCCGGGGGTCAAGGGCGACACGGTCAGCGGCGCGAGCAAGCCGGCCGTGGTCGAGTCCGGCATTTCGGTCAACGTGCCGCTTTTCATCAACATCGGGGACAGGATCAAGGTCGACACCCGCACGGGCGCCTACATTGGCCGGGAATAGCAAAGAGGCCGGGAAGGGGCCGGGCGGCGGTTTTCGCCTCACCCGCGAACTGGTCGGACTGTCCGCCCTCTTTCTGGCCGTTTTCACCTGCATCGCCCTGTACACCTACAGCGCGGCCGATCCCGGGTTCAACCAGTCCGTGTCCGCGCGCCACGGCGTGGCCAACAAGGCTGGGCTCGTGGGCGCGTACTGGGGCGGGCTGCTGGCCGAGGCCTTCGGCGTCTGGGCCTACCTGATCCCGTGCTGGATCGTCTGGCGCGGGATCAGGTTCCTGGCCCCGCGCCTGGGCGTCCCGTTCTGGCGCGGCCTTGGCGGCTGGCTGCTGGCTGTGGTGGTGCTGGTCTTTCTGGGCTCGCCCTGGGGCGTGTTCGGCTTGGCCGTGGGCAACGTCCAGGGCGGGGGCGGCGTGGGGCGGTCGCTTTTCGGATTTCTCAACCATTACTTGAGCCCTTTTGGCGCCTACTTTCTCCTGGCCTTCGCCCTGATCGCCGCCGTGCAGGTGGCCTTCGGCCTGACCTGGGAAAACTTTTGGCGGCCGGTTATGGCCGTGGCCAACGAACAGTGCTGGCGCGCCTTCGACGCCTGGCGGGAGTGGCGGGAGAGCCGGGCCCTGGCCCGGCAGGAGCGCCTGGAGCGCCAGCCGGACCGGCCGGCGGAAAAACGGCCCGAGCGCGATAAACGGCCGGCCAGGGAAAAGCGGCCTCCGGCCGCGGAGCGGCCGGTCCTGGCGCCGGTGTCCGAGACGCCGCCGGCCGAGGCCGTGGACCGGTTTCTGGACGCCATGGTGGCCGAAGCCGGGGCCGAAAAGGCCGCGCCCAAGACTTTGCCCCGTGAAAAAACGGCCGCGCCCGTTGCGCCGGAGCCGCTTTTCGCCCCGACGCCCAAACCCGCGCCCGCCAGACCGGCCGCCCGCCCGACCGCGCCGGCCGGGGACGGGCCGCTGCCGTCCCTGGACCTCCTGACCGTGCCCCCGCCGGCCGAGGCCACGCCCGTGGACCCGGAAGTCTGCCGCAGCCAGGCCGAAGGCCTGATCACCTGCCTGAACGACTTCGGCATCCAGGGCGAAGTCACGCGCGTGGTGCCCGGGCCGGTGGTCACCATGTTCGAGGTCAAGCCCGCGCCGGGCGTGAAAATCAGCCGCATCGTCGGCCTGTCCGTGGATCTGGCCCTGGCCATGAAGGCCCTGGCCGTGCGCATCGACCCCATTCCCGGCAAGGACACGGTCGGGGTGGAGATCCCCAACGCCAAGCGGCAGACCGTCTATTTCCGCGACGTCCTGGACACCGAGGCCTTCCGCACTTCCCCGTCCAAGATCACCCTGGCCATCGGCAAGGACATCCAGGGCCGGCCCCAGGTGGCGGACCTGGCCCGGATGCCGCACCTGCTCGTGGCCGGGGCCACGGGCTCGGGCAAGAGCGTGTGCATCAACGGCATCCTGCTCTCCATCCTGTACAAGGCCACGCCCGACGAGGTGAAGCTGCTTCTGGTCGACCCCAAGCGCATCGAGCTGTCGGTCTACAACGACCTGCCCCACCTCGTGCACCCCGTGGTGACCGAAACCGCCATGGCCAAGTCCGCCCTGGACTGGGCCGTGGCCGAGATGGACCGGCGCTACGAGGCCATGGCCCTGCTCGGCGTGCGCAACATCGCCGGCTACAACGAGAAGTTCGAGAAGCTCGGGGACAACCGGCCCGAGGAGCTGGCCGCCCTGGAAAAGCTCCCCTATCTGGTCATTGTCATCGACGAGCTGGCCGACCTCATGATGACCGCCGGCAAGGAGGTCGAGGTCAACATCGTCCGCCTGGCCCAACTGGCGCGGGCCGCCGGCATCCATCTCATCCTGGCCACCCAGCGGCCGAGCGTGGACGTGGTCACCGGGCTGATCAAGGCCAACTTCCCGACCCGCATCGCCTTCCAGGTGACGAGCAAGCACGACTCGCGGACCATCCTCGACGCCGTGGGGGCCGAATACCTGCTCGGCCGGGGCGACATGCTGTTCAAGCCCAGCGGCGGCAAGACCGTGCGCATGCACGGGGCCTTTGTCTCGGACGAGGAGGCGGCCGGGGTGATCGATTTCTGGAAGAGCCGGGCCGCGCCGAGCTATTCCCTGGATTTCAGCGAATGGCAAAAGAGCGGGGAAAACGGCGGCGGCGAGGCCGGCGGCGAAGGCGGGGACATGTCGTCCGACCCGGTCTATCCCCAGGCCGTGGATTTCGTGCTGGAGCAGGGCAAGGCCTCGATCTCGCTCATCCAGCGCCGGTTCCGCATCGGCTTCAACCGGGCCGCCCGGTTCATCGAGCAGATGGAGCGTGACGGCCTGCTCGGTCCCCAGGAAGGCAGC